>DLEF01000051.1 GCA_002481545.1 Cyanobacteria bacterium UBA7753
CGCACCCTACTTAAATTTTATATCTAATTATACCCAATTGATTTCTGAGATGCTTATATAATTTATAAAATACTTGCTATTTCCAAGCTTCTTTCAATTTTTGTCAAAATTATTTATTGTAAAACTTTTTTAATATTAGCTTATTTTATAGCAAAATTTTATAAGTTGAGAGCATTATATAAATGAAAATATTTATTAGAATTTGTGTGTACAGGAGATAATATATGTCTATGAATGTGTCGATGTTACGTAATTTAAAAATGATGTGTCCTTATGAAGGAAAAATGTTATCAAAAAACGAAATCGCTAAAATGGGCAGAGATATTCCTATAAGCAAGAGTAAAACTATGTCAAAGCTTAGTGATTTAAAAATCAAAGATCCATTCGTAGGGCAGAGATATACGCCGACTCCTGAACGTACAATGCATTCGCCTGCTATAAAATTATCCGATTTAAAAATCCCGTGTCCGTATACAGGGATAATTTTACCGAAAAAGCCGCACTAGGCATATAGTACGTAATCGTTAGCAATGTAAGGTGCGCTCGCGCTCCGCACAAAAAATTTGCGCTGTTACGATATATTATTATCGTTATCATCCGCGATGTTCTTTTCTATCTCATCCTGCAGGGATTTTAGTTTTCCCCATCCAGATGAGATTTCAAGATTTTCTGTGTTGTTGTGTTTGTCTTTATACTGCAATCTGAAGATATCTTGAGTTTTGAATTTGAAACTGTTTACTAATCCGCCTAAAACTCCTAAACCAAACCCGCCTATGGCACCAAATAATGCCAATGCCAACATCGATTTTATAGGAGTATCCTCAATTTTTTCTTTTTTGTATAATTCATATCCCAAAATATTGTCATAATTTATGTTTTCTTTGTCAGGCATGTTCTTATGATAAATATTTAATCCGTCTTTGTTCGGCTCTATCAAGATGTCTTTGACATTATTGTTATCCTCTCCGACATACTCATATTTTTTAAATTTCGGTATTCTTAAATCACCTCTTACGATGTCGCTTACATATTCGGGCGGTCTGAAACCGTCGTGGTCGTTATTGTGGTCTATAAATTCAAAAACGGCGAGAGGTAGCGTAAACAATGTGATTATGGCACAAACTGACTCCAATATATTGCTAATATTCGAATAACAAAACATTGATAAAATAATCGCAATCATATACGAGAAGAAAAATATCAGTGTATATTTGGGCAGTTTCAGGTTTGCTCCACATATGGGGCAATAATCCCGATTAATATCTTCGTAAT
The DNA here is from genome assembly GCA_002481545.1 of Cyanobacteria bacterium UBA7753. Classification (GTDB taxonomy): domain Bacteria; phylum Cyanobacteriota; class Vampirovibrionia; order Gastranaerophilales; family Gastranaerophilaceae; genus UBA2883. Next base: position 1,273 of record DLEF01000051.1, read on the forward strand.
CGCTGTGACCGCATTTGTGACATATATACATAATATCATCCTTTCTGATTATATTATAAATTGTGAGTGCGACAGATACGGTCGTAAATGAAAAAATTTCATGAGTTTTGTAACAAAAAACACACAAACTAGCAAAAAAATCTGTTTGATGTTTTAAAGCAAGTATGAATACAATTTCTCTCAATCCGACCAACTTTCAAAAAAGATATACTTCGCCTTCTTTCGGACGAAAACTCCGAGAAGATGAAAAGCCCGAATATGAAAAAACGATGAATGAAGCGTTTGATTATCTGGGGATAAAAAACAGAGCTTTAATCGTGCACGGCTCCTCGTTCCCGAGCGAAGTTTCCGATGTCACAAAATCAATCTCAAAAGATTATGTTAGCGCAAGAGTGAACGGCAACAATCCGTTTATCGGCTCGCCTTATATGTCCAAAGACTTTACGGACTTCGTAAAGATGAACGGGTTTAACTCAATACAATTAGGGCCTAACGGGAAATTAAACAAACGTGACCTCTCACCTTATCACGCATCTATTTTTGCGAAGAATGAACTGTTTTTGGATTATGACAGCCTTAAAACGGACGAATACGCAAATATTTTGTCCGAAAAAGATTTAAACAAGATTGAATACATCAAGAAAAAGAACCATAAAAACTATGATATGGCTGATTTTGACGAGGCGCAGTCGGTCTCAAAAATAGCCACAAGAGAGGCATACAAGAATTTTAAAACAAAACTCAATGCAGGAGATCCGAAGGCTGAGAGATTAAACAATCAGTTTGAAAGTTTTAAAGCGAAAAATGATTATTGGTTAGATAAAGACAGCATGTTTAGGCTGTTTTCGGATATTCACGGGACGGATGATTTTAAAAAATGGGATAATGAACTCGACCAAAACATTATCTCAAAGATGGACAGCGGGGATGAGGAAGCATGGATTAGATACAATCAGGTAAAGACTAAACCGGGCTCAAAAAACAAATTGGAAGAGTATAAGTTTGTACAGTTTTTACTGGACAAACAGGAAAAAGAGGATAAGGAAATCCGCGAACAAGACGGTATGAAATATATAGGCGACCTTCTTGTCGGATATTCATTCGCGGACGAGTGGGCAAATCCGAGTGCATTCCTCAAAGATTGGAGAGTAGGTGCACCTGACGGCGGAAAGAACGGCGGTCCGCAGTTATGGGATATCGCGGTTCTTAATCCTAACAAATTATTCAACGAAGACGGCTCTCTCGGAGTCTCGGGGCAGCTCGTAAAACAAAAGATTGAACGTACCGTTGACGGCACGGAAAACATCAGAGTCGATAACGTAATGGGGCTTGTAGATCCTTTCGTATATAAATCATCAGCAGTTAGAGAAGACGGCTCTATCGATTGGCGTGACAGAAACTTCCTCGCATATACGGGGCTTGATCCCGACCATAATTATCCGAAGATTATGCACGATATTCTGCTCCCAACCTTGAGAGAACACGGAATCAATCCGCACGATGTCGTTTGGGAAAACCTCGGAAGTCAAAGCGACACCTTTAAATCGGTATTCTATGACGGAAAATACCCTGACAAAGACGGCGACAAGACCTTTGATGACGAGAAATTCAAAGGGGTAACGTATTCCAAAGGCATAAAAATGGAAAATAACGGTTGGTATACATACAGCTTTATGTCTACTCATGACAACGAACCGTCGGCGCAGATGTTAAATCAGGATTGGATTTACAACAACGAAGGGTGGAACCCGATGTATTTGGCTGGCTACCTTGTTCCGCCGTATAACTCGGAAGAATCAAAGAAATCGGCTAAGTTCTGCAACAAAATCTCTAAAGATAAAGACGAAAGACTGGATGCAAAGTATGCGGAATTGATGAGAGGCACTCCGAATATTCAAGTATCTTTTGCGGACTTCTTCGGTATAGACAAAACCTACAATGTTGCAGGTCAGGAAAACAAAGACAACTGGAAACTTCGTGTAAATTCCAATTACGAAGACACTTACCATAAGTCACTTGAGACAGGCGACCATCACGCAATGAATATGCCAAAAATCTTATCGCTCGCCGTAAACTCTAAGACAGGCATGAAGATTATCAAGAAAGAAATGCCTGAAAACACGGCGAAAGCCGAAACGGAAGATTTACAAGCAAGATTAAAACACTGGGAAGAAGTGCTTGAAGAACCCGAGAATTAATGCGTAATTCGTAATGCATAATGCATAATTTTCAACCTAAGTTTCTGCGGAGGTTAGATATTCGGGTGAGGGTTTGTCCATTCAAATAATGGGTAATAGTGCAAATGAACTATAATTACGAATTGTGCACTATGCATTACAAATTATTAATCCCCTTGTATGACATGAGTTTTTATTGTATAATTTTAGTACCTAAGACAGGTGTTTTTATTAGTGTAATCAATAACAATTTTTAAGGAGATAATAGGATGGTAGCAGTTTCCGAAAAGAAATCTGAAACAAAGGTTTCTGATTTAAGCAACAATAATACAGGTGAAAAATATTCACAAACTCCGTTTGTGAAAGGCAGATGGACTCAAGAGATAAATGTTCGTGATTTTATCCAAAAGAACTATACTCCATATACGGGTAATTCTGACTTTTTGGCAGGTCCAACGGAGGCAACAAAGAAACTTTGGAACGAATGTCTTGACCTTTTGGATAAGGAACACAAAAACGGCGGGGTGCTTGATATGGATACTAAGATTGTATCTACAATCACATCTCACGGCGCAGGATATATAGATAAAGATTTGGAAAAGATTGTAGGTTTACAGACAGACAAACCGCTCAAACGTTCATTGCAGCCGTTTGGCGGAATCAGAATGGCGGAAGGTGCGCTGAACGCATACGGGTATGAAATCGATCCCGAAGTAAAAGAAATATTCACAAAATACAGAAAAACTCACAACCAAGGTGTGTTTGATGTTTACACTCCTGAGATGAGAAAAGCAAGACACGCGGCTATCTTGACAGGTCTGCCGGATGCATACGGCAGAGGTCGTATCATAGGCGACTACAGAAGAATAGCTCTTTACGGTATCGACAGACTTATTGAAGATAAAAAGGAACAACACGCATCACTTGACGGCGATATGACACCTGATAAGATACAACTGAAGGAAGAAATCGCAGAACAGATAAACGCACTCAAGGAAATGATTGAACTTGGCAAGATATACGGCTATGACATTTCTCAACCTGCAAGAAACGCTAAAGAGGCTGTACAATGGCTGTATTTCGGATACCTTGCAGCCGTTAAAGAACAAAACGGTGCCGCTATGAGTATCGGCAGAACTTCAACCTTCCTTGATATTTATATCGAAAGAGATTTGAAAGACGGAATTATTACTGAATCTGAGGCTCAAGAATTAATCGACCATTTCATTATGAAATTGAGATTGGTTAAGTTTGCAAGAACCCCTGAATACAATTCATTATTCTCGGGCGATCCTACTTGGGTTACGGAATCTATCGGCGGTATGGGCGTAGACGGAAGAACGCTTGTAACAAAGAATTCTTTCAGATATCTGCATACGCTTGAGAATCTTGGAACGGCTCCTGAACCTAATATGACGGTACTTTGGTCAACAAGATTGCCTCACAACTTCAAACAGTATGCGGCTCATATCTCTATTACAACATCGGCAATTCAGTATGAAAACGATGATATGATGAGAGTAACACACGGTGATGATTATGCAATCGCTTGCTGTGTATCATCAATGGTAGTCGGCAAAGAAATGCAGTTCTTCGGAGCGAGAGCAAACCTCGCAAAATGCTTGCTCTACGCTATCAACGGCGGTGTTGATGAAAGAATAAAAGAACAGGTAGGCCCTAAGTACAGACCGATTACATCAGAGTATCTTGATTATGATGAAGTAATGGACAGATACACTGATATGATGGAATGGCTCGCAGGGCTTTATGTAAACACATTGAACTGCATACATTATATGCACGACAAATACTGTTATGAACGCTCACAGATGGCGTTGCACGACAGAGATGTAAAACGTTACTTCGCAACAGGTATTGCAGGGTTATCCGTTGTTGCGGATTCACTCTCTGCAATCAAGTATGCGAAGGTTAAAACAGTACGTGACGAAAACGGTATCGTTGTAGATTACGAAATTGAAGGTGATTATCCTAAATACGGCAACAACGACGACAGGGTTGATTCAATAGCTGTAGGTATTGTTCATAAATTTATGAACATGATTAGAAAACATTACACTTATAGAAACTCAATTCCTACAATGTCTATTTTGACAATTACATCGAACGTAGTTTACGGTAAGAAAACAGGAAGTACTCCTGACGGAAGAAAAATCGGTGTGCCGTTGGCGCCGGGGGCAAACCCGATGCACGGACGTGATAAAAACGGTGCTGTCGCATCACTCGCATCGGTAGCGAAATTGCCGTTTGATGATGCACAAGACGGTATCTCAAACACATTCTCTATCATTCCTAATGCATTAGGAAAAGACGAAGTGTTTGTTGGTGACCTTGCGATTACGTTGGATAACGGATGCTGCGAAGGGCAAGTGTAGTAAAGGCACTAAGATACTAGGGCACTAAGGCAGTAAGTATCCGCGGAGCGGACATCCGCCCCGACTTGGGGGGAAAAGTGATTGTAGGCGAGTTTTCGAGCCATACAAGCACAGGTGGGGAGTAAATACATCATTAGAAATATACCCACCTCAAATCGTAATAACGAACTGTTCTGCGAATTACGAAAAATCGGCTGGATTGCCACACAGAGAGTAGGGTGTGGTCACTACCGCACCAACGCAAAACGAATAAATAAAAACTATAAAGGGAATATAAAATGACAACAATGCAAGAAGAAAACTTAATCAACTTATTAGACGGATATGTAGAAAAGGGCGGACATCATTTGAATGTCAACGTATTGAACAGAGAAACTCTGTTGGATGCTCAAAAACACCCTGAAAAATATCCGCAATTAACTATTCGTGTATCAGGATATGCGGTTAATTTCAACAAATTGACCAAGGAACAACAGGACGATGTTATTTCCCGTACCTTCCACGAATCACTGTAATGGAAGATACTAAGGCACTAGGGCAGGGGTAAATGTATTTTGATTGTTGCTACCCCTCACCCTGTTTTCTAATATTTTAAAGTTGTCACTTTAAAACATAAGAAAACAGACCTCTCCCGCAGTTGGGGGAGAGGTGTAAGATTTTGCGAATGCAAAATCAGAACCGTTGCTCTGCAACGGTTTAACCCTCGCCACTTGGTGGGAGAGGGTGGAATTTCTTGTTTCGTCATCCTGAGCATTTACTTGTTAAATTTTAACTAAACCTATAATATAAAAGCGAAGGATCTCAGTTAGAAATTCGGGTGAGGGGGTTACCCACGGAGTGGCTCTTAGTGCCATACTGCCTTAGTGCCCTAGTATCTTATAATCCGATATTTTCCAAATGCTGTATCTTGACTTCGGGAGTCAAAACAATAGATATCGCATCAATCCTGTATCTTTTATATTCGGGGTGTTCGCCAAGGTAGGTAAACAGACCTGTTTTTATGTTGTTGAACTTCGTCGGTGTGATTGCCTCCAGAGGGCTCCCGCAATATTCCGTTCTGCGGGTTTTGACCTCTACAAAAACAAGGGTTTTCTTTTTATCCAATGCAATTATATCAATCTCACACGCACGCGAGAAGTGTCTGTTCCTCTCAAGTATTTTGTAACCCTTTTTCTCAAGGTAGCGTGCTGCCATATCTTCGCCCTGTTTCCCTGTTGCTTTGTTGTCAGGCATGAACGAGCTCCTTTGTGTCAGCGTTTATCAAACCTTCGCAGAGCATAAACCGCCCGAGCGGTACGACTTCACAATAGTATTTGAGTGAATCGGTAAAGCATTTGTTATCGCAGAACCCGCCCGAGAGATAAATTTTATCAGGTTTCTTTGAGAAACACCAAGCATTGTAGGCGATGCCGTGGACAAATTTTGAGATAGATTCTACGGGGCTTGCACCGTTTGAGATGTCGTCCATAATCTTTTCTAGCCCAAAGATACCGCAGGTTACGGCAAATTTTTCTTTGTTAAACTTGAGGTCATCACGTTTTACGTTGTAGAACTTCAACAACATCTCGACCGTTGCTCCTGTTGAGCTTGCACAAGAGGTGTTCCAGTCCATATCGTGGAACTTGCCAGATTGGAAGTTTATCCATTTCGCATCACGAGAGCCCAAATCCAAGATAGTAGCGTTTTCGTCAACGATTGGTTTTGCCCCGTTGGCGAGTGCGATTATTTCGTTTTCCGAGGCGTTTGTCATATGTCCGCAACATCTTCTGACGGGGATATTTTTCTGTTTTATGATGGCGGAGGGCAGGATATAATAGGTTTTGTCACCGTCTTTGCGGATGAAATAGTCTTTCAAATCCGCAGACAGGCTGTCCGAGCCTACCTCAATTATTTTGGAGTAGGTTGTACCCGCATCAAGATATATAAGTTTTTCTTCTGCCATTTTTTTACCTCAACCTTAGAAAAGCCTCGACCTTGGCTTTTATGGAATTGCTTGCGTAGTCGTCTATGTCTATGTATAGCCCGTTGTATTTGTCCGCTAGGTACTTTGCAAGTTGGGCTTTCGCACAGAACGCTTGAGCGTAGAACACGGTCGGCACATCAGGCTCAACATACATTTCAAGTTCAATATCCGCGGGCGTGCCTGCCTCAACACAGCGTGTCCAACCATAGATGTGAGTTTCGTTCGGAAACAGGTTTAAGATATCCATATCATTTGGCGGAACGCCCCAGAACCCGAACTTCGCCTCTGATTGTGGCAGGTCGTATTTTTTCGGAGTGATTATGTTATTCATAATAGTGTTGAACTTGTCAAACAGAGGAAGATTGCTATCCGCAATCACGATTTCGTTTTTGTCTGTTGTTTGTTCGTACTTTGTTTCTATGACATCAAAGCCTTTGTCTTTTAGAACTTGAGCGGCAAACCAACCGCTATCGCACTTGTCTTTGCCTATTGGGGCAATGATTTTAATAGGTTTGATGTCGAGGGTGTTGTTTATTATATTTTTGATTATTTTGCAATAAGATTCGGGCAAAATACTTCTGTCAGGAGCGCCGAAATCAATGTCCAAATCCACCCATTCCGCACTCGGATAATCACGTTTAACCTGCTCTGTAACCTTCGGATCGGGATACCCCCAGAACCCTATCTTTTTGCTTTCCATAGTTTCATTTTAGCATGAAATCAGTAAATGAGGATACTAAGGCACTAGGGCAGTAAGAAAGTGCAAAGTGCAAAGTTAAAAGTGCAGAGTTATTAACTTAAAACTTTGAACTTATAACTTTTAACTTGAAAAGTAGGGTGCAATTTTTTGCACCAAATAACTAAAAATATTTTACATTTCGTCAGGCGGTGCCTGACTTACAACCTATTTGTGAAAATTATCTAGACAAACAAAAGAACATTTATTATAATAGTTTTATAAAACAAATTATCTTAACAGTTATCACAAATTTTATCTTACTATTATATTCGGAATGTAGTACAAACAAATGCTGATACAAATCCATCATCAGAAACATCTGTTTAACAAGAGCAACAAAAGTTTCATTAAAAGTAATGTAATAAAAAATAAAGGAGTTTATCACAATATGAAAAAGAAAATTTTAAACATTTTAACATTTTGTCTAATCCTAACAATGACATGTGGCTGCGGAAGTAAAACATCACAAACACCCGAATCACAAACAACCAACAACGAGAACGCGTGGTTAATCACCGAGGATGAACACCCGAACAACTATCCTTACACCGTAAATTATTTGTCCTGCTATTGCAAAGACTCGGCGGTATGGCTCGAAGATGTCGAGGGGAATAAATATGCTTTGAACGGACTTGCAATGAATCTTTTAAAGAATGAGAAAAATTACAAAGGGACAACCAATTTAATTTTAAAGAAAAATAAGTCGGATTTATACACTCCGGAGGAAACCTTAAAAATATGCATGCCTGTTACATATGAGAATTATCATCAAGAATAATAGGTTTTGAATGGGGTTATTAATCATCAGTAGATCAGGCAGCAAAATTACGGACGGCAGTGACAGATAAGCGACTCTGCCGAAAAACGATTAAGTATCGTTTTGAGAGGACGAATAGTTTCGATAGTAATAAGTATGTAGGTAAGGCATTGTCTGGCAAAAATATGAAATATATTAGGATATTTGCAGGTGTTTAGATGCAAAAAATTGCACCTTACGAGTATAATTCGTAATTAGGAATGCGTAATTAATAATTAGTAATTATACGTTTGTAAATATTAATATTAAGTATTTATGATAAAATATCAGTATGAAAGAACTCTATGTAATATCAGGTGCAAATGGTAGCGGAAAAACTACACTCGCTAATATTGTTTTAAAAGAAAAAGATTTGAAATTTTTAAATGCAGATGAAATCGCAAAAGAAATTTCACCAGATGCTATTGATAAAGTTCCAATTACTGCGGGGAAAGAATATATTCGAAGATTAAACAAATATTTTGATGATAATATATCATTTGCCGTTGAATCTACTTTATCAGGTAAAAATATAATAAACGTCATTGAAAGAGCACGTAAACAAAATTATAAAATAATATTGATTTACATTTTCTTAAGTAGTTGTACTACTTGCATAGAACGTGTAAAAACGAGAGTACAAAACGGTGGACATAATGTAAAAGAAGAAGACATTATCCGAAGATACTATAGGAGTATTGTCAATTTCAATGATATTTACAAAGATAAAGTTGATGAATATATGGTGTTTTACAATGGATATGAATATGTACCATTCTTGGTATCATACAAAAATAAAGAAAAATGTGATATAATGAATATAGAAATGCAAAACAAATTTAATGATATTCTAAAAGAGGCAAGGAGTATTAAGTAAATGGATAAAGAGGCATTACAAATCCTTAATATGTTTATGACAGCGACACAAATCGCTAAGTCAAAAAATGTTCATGAATTTAAGTACCATATCCAACGTACGGCTCTATTAGAATTGTTTAAAAAAGCATTTCCATTTGTCAAAGATGAAACAAATCTGTTGAATATAGTCGATATTGCTTTGAGTAATTCATAAATGTTTTGATGCTAAAATTACATCTTACGACTATTTTAATCCGTAATTATAGTTGCTCCACCTGCATTTGTACGGTTCATAAATTCGCCTATAATTTTTAAGGCATACGTTTTATATGATATGTATAGACAAACCGGCTGGATTGCCACGAGTGTCAAGCCTTTGCCACTCTCGCAATGACAGCTCCGCTGATGATTTATAGTCACGCCCCACCTGAATTTCTAACAGAGATCCTTCGCTGTTATTTTTAATATGGCGCGATACTATTTCAATTATTGCTCAGGATGACGACACAAGAAATTCTTTCCTCGCCCAAGTCGGGGCGGGAAAGCGTGCTATTTGTTTAATTGCGTTTGATACTTTGCCCACGGAGTGGCTAATTACGCATTACGAATTAAGAATTACGAATTGCCCTAGCTGTAGCTTTCTTCTTTTTTGAGTTTTCTGTTCATCAGCTTAGAAAGCACTTCAGGCGGAGTAATATCCGTATTTACAGCTTCGCAGATAGCGTCGGATACAGGGACTTCCACCCCTAATTTTTTCGCCAAGTCGCACACTGCCTTAGAGGTCTTTACCCCCTCAGCGACAGAGCCGAGTTCAGCCAAGATATGGTCTAACTTGAACCCCTGACCTAGCATAAACCCTACCGTATAATTTCTTGATTTCGGGCTTGAACAGGTAGCTATCAAATCGCCCATGCCGGACAGCCCGTACAAAGTAGAAGGTTTAGCCCCCAATTTTACACCGACTCTCACAATCTCTGCCATACCACGGGTTAAGAGCGTGCCCATACAGTTGTCGCCCAACTCCATTGCGTGTGCGAACCCTGATGCGATAGCGATTACGTTCTTCAAACTCCCGCCTAACTCTACCCCGATAACATCGGTATTGGTATATAATCTGAACTTGTTAGGAACGTTCAACAGTTCTTGAACGTGTTTTGCGGTATCCTCATCCTCACAAGCTACTACAGCTGCGGTCGGTTTGCCAGCAAGCACTTCTTTCGCGAGTGTCGGACCTGATAAGATTACCACCTTTTGGTTAGGCAAAACATCTTTTATAACCTCTGACATCCTCATCAACGTATCAGGCTCAATCCCCTTTGATGCATTGACTACAATTTGGTTATCCTTTATCCCTGCGGATTTGAGTTGTTCACAAACAGGACGTACCCCTGCGGTTGCGATTACGGAAAGTATTATATCCGCATCCTTGATAGCCTCCGCCATATCAGCCGTAATCTGTACCTTATCTCTTAATTGTACGCTGATAGGCTTTGAGCAGCGTTTGTGGTTCACAAGCTCGTCTTTCAAATCGCTCGGTCTGCCCCATACAACTACTTCATCAAAATTATCGGTTAACAACCACGCTAAGGTCAAACCCCAGCACCCGGGTCCTAATACAGTTAATTTCATACCGCAACCTCTCCCAATACTCTCCTTAATACTCCGTGATAATGCTTCAATTCTTTATTGGCATCATCAACGCTTACACCTTTTTTGATAGCGACAATCGCTGTCTTTATCTTCCAATCGCATTCCTGCAACTTCTTTAACGCTGTATCATTATCGACTTCCGCTATCTGCGAAACTATCCTGACAGCTCTGTCCTTCAATTTTTCGTTTGTTGCCTTGAGGTCAATCATAAAGTTTTCATAAGTCTTGCCTATCCTTATCATTGAGCCCGTAGACAACATATTCAAAACCATTTTTTGTGCCGTTCCCGCTTTCAATCTGCTTGATCCCGCAATGACTTCAGGTCCGACTTCGACACAGATGAGAGTTCCGACCTCATCGGCTATCTTAGCTTTAGAGTTACAAGTAACTCCGATTGTTTTACATCCAATCTCATCCGCTTTTGCAAGTACCCCGAGTAAATACTTAGGATTTCCGCTTGCGGATATCACAACCGCAACATCTTTATCCGTTAGGATTTGGGCATCTTCATATCCTGCCTCGTAGTTATCCTCAGCACCCTCTGCAGCAAACCTCAAAGCGTTATATCCGCCCGCAATAATACCCTGTACCATGTCAGGTTCAACGCTGAATGTAGGAGGACACTCTGACGCGTCTAATACTCCAAGTCTTCCCGAAGTTCCTGCCCCAAAGTATATAAGGTGTCCGCCTGCGAGGAACTGTTTGGCTATTATGTCAATCGCTCTTGCGATGTTATCCGATTCGTATTCGACCGCCCCCGCTACAATCTTATCTTCTTCGTTCATTTTATGAACAATTTCGATAGACGGCAAAAGGTCAATATTCTTGGTGTTTTCATTACGATACTCGGTTATAATCTCTGACATAATTTACTCCAATAATAAACACGCTGCAGGCTATTTTTCTATCTCTGCTATAAGATTAACCATCTCTATAGCGGATTTAGCGGCATCAGCACCCTTGTTGCCTGCCTTCGTGCCTGCTCTTTCGATAGCTTGTTCAATATTATCAGTCGTAAGTACACCGAACAGAACAGGAACTTCCGTCTCAAGTCCGACTGATGCAATACCCTTACTTACTTCGGCACAAACATAGTCATAATGAGATGTTGAGCCTTTTATAACAGCGCCCAAAGCTATGATAGCCGCATACTTGCCCGTCTTAGCGCATTTTTTGGCTATAAGAGGAATTTCAAATGCCCCCGGAACTCTTGCGACATCAATGTTATCATCGCTAACCCCGTGACGTCTGAGCTCGTCTATTGCGCCCTCTAATAACTTACCCCCGATAAAATCGTTAAATCTGGATAAGATTATACAGAATTTTTGGTTCTTTACGGTTAAAACTCCTTCTATAGTTTTCATATTTTAAACTCCTTGTGTTTGAACTTTCGGTTTAGCCGGTGCGGTGGTGACCACACCCTACTTCGTCAGATTGGTGTTTTACCCCTCTACCTTTGGGAGAGGGTAGAATTTCGATTTAAGCCAACGGCGAAAATTAGAAATTCGGGTGAGGGTTTGTCTGTGGTATTTATGATAGCCCTCGATGCGAAACATCGCACCCTATAATTATTTAACTTGTCATTTGTGAGGACAAACCCTCATCCTGCATTTGTACGGCTCATTCTTCGCCTACAACTGCTGTCCTTCTCCTAGAGGTAGAAGGGTTATAAACCACGAAGTGGTTAATTACGAATTACGCATTCCTAATTACGAATTATTTATGATGTTTTCCCTTCTTAGAAGTTTTTTCTTCCTTCTTAGGTTCTTCATCATCGGAAGTTTCATCCTCTTCGGATTTTTCCTCTTCTTCGGAGTCTTCCTCCTCGTCGGACTCTTCGTCGTCAGGCTCTTCTTCGATTTCGACTACTTCAATGACTTCATCTCCATCATCGTCGTCGTCTTCGTCTTCTTCATCTGCATCAGTTTCATCCGTTTCATCATCTTCGGTTTCTTCCTCAGATTCTTCTTCGGCTTCTTCTTCGGCTTCTTCTTCCGCGTCTTCGAGTTCGCCTTCGACTTCTTCGATTTTCTTCTTTAACTCATCCTCTTTGTCAAGGATAGCCAAGATTTCTTTTTCGTCTTTCGCTCTGATAACAGGGATAGAAAGCATTAACGCCATCTGATTATCTTCGTGTTCAAAGTTCAAATCCAACAACTCTCTGTCGAGTTCCATATACTTTGACAACAACTCGATAAGTTCTCCTCTCATTCTTTTCATAATCTCAGGAGAAAGGTTGCTTCTGTCTTGCATAAGAACGAGTTTCAAACGGTTGCGGGCAACGTCTTTTGATTCCTTGTCGTCCTCTTTGTCCGTTTTGTTAAAGAAATTAACGACTTTATTGTACAAATTGGCAAAATCTAATTTCATACTATACCTTGCCTTTCGTGAAGAAATTCTTTATCTTATCAAAGAATGATTCTTTTACTGTCAAATCCAACAAAGGAACATCTTCTCCCATAATTCTGTGAGCAACATTTCTGTATGCCTTACCTGCAAGCGCCTCTTCGTCGTTTACGATAGGTTCACCTTTGTTAGTGGATGTGATGATACCCGTATCTTCCGGAATAACCCCGATAAGGTCACAGGATAAAATTTCAACGACATCATCAACACTCATCATGTCGTTTTGTTCGATTAATTGAGGACGAACTCTGTTTATCAAAAGTTTGTAGCTTTTAATCTCTTCTTTTGATTCCAAAAGTCCGATAATTCTATCAGCATCACGAACAGCCGACATTTCAGGAGTTGTAACAACGATAGCCTCGCTTGCGCCTGCAATAGCGTTTTGGAACCCTTGTTCGATACCCGCAGGGCAGTCAACAAGGATAAAATCGTTTTTCTTTTGCAACTCTTCGCAAATATCTTTCAATTGTTCTGCCGTAACAGAGGTCTTATCTCTGGTTTGAGCCGCAGCCAACAATGAAAGGTTAGGGTTTTTCTTATCCTTTACCAATGCTTGCTTCAATTTGCAACGACCTTCAACGACGTCTACAATCGTATATACGATACGGTTTTCCAACCCTAACAACAAATCAAGGTTTCTTAATCCGATATCAGTATCTATTAAAACTACTTTATTACCTAATTTCGCAAGCGCAGTACCGATATTGGCACTTGTAGTCGTTTTGCCGACACCGCCCTTGCCTGATGTTATTACTATTACTCGACCGGTCATTAGTCTTCTCTCCTTAACGTTTTATATATAACTATTTGTTCATTTTCTATTCTTGCTTCCTCAGGTGTAAATTCGTTTGACTTCTGTACAAACGGAACATTCACCGTGTCATTTCTTCTCGAATACAGGTTAGCTATTCTTAATTGGATAGGGTTCAGCTTTAATGCCCTTACAATAGCCTCCGTATTGCCTTTTGAACCGGCATGAACGATACCGCCCAAAATACCCCAAACTGTGACATCACCCGTCGCAATGATTTCACTGCCCGGATGTGCGTCACCTACCAAGAAAATATTTCCTTCGTAAGATACGGTCTGACCTGATCTCAAGGTTTGTGTCAAATACAATGTCGGCAAATCCGATGTATTTGATTTGATAAGCTCTACTCCCTCAGGTGTAATACCTTCGGTATCAAGCAAAACATACTTTCCGTCATCAGGTTTTTCAACAGTTTCCGTCATCTCGTGATTTTCTTCCGCAACAGGTGCTACAGGTGAGACAGGCGGAAGTAACTCTTCCTCTTTTGCCTTGTCTTCAATCGTCGGAGCAGGTTCAGGAGCGGTTGTCGAAATCTTTTCTTCATCTTCGTCTTCTCCGCTTACCTTAGTTCCGAATGTAACATCCAATGCCGAATTAATATCTTCCTTCGGTGTTGCTTTCTTGCTCAATTCTTCGTAAATATTCGGAGCCTCTTTGCTCTTGAATAAATCTGAATTTGCTACTGCTTCGGAATCTGCTTTTGTATAATTATTATCATCTTCCGCAAACTCTTCTTTTTCGTCTTCTTTTGAAGCCTCTGTCAAAAACTGCTCTGTTTCTTCCTGTACATTCTCATCTTCAACTTCTTCAAGATTAGCTGTATCAGTTACGGTATCCCCGATTGAATTGTGTTTTAATTGTGAAAACGAAGTCAATTCCTTCGGGTTTGTGTTATCAACATTCCCTATTGTGGTTTCCGTGCCTGCGTGGCTCTTGAATGTTTCGCTGAAAGTCGGTCTTGTGTCTGCGTTAACATCGTCGACAACCAGTCCGAGTCCGATAGCGGAAGTCTTTGTAACCTCTGACGTGGTTTGTATTCCCGCCAACTTGGATTGCATCGTCTCAATCAATGCCTTAATACTCAACAATTGAGATTGTTTCAAATCAATGTCGCCTAAATTAAGGTATAACTCCTTGTTTTCTGCGCCTTCTTCGTCCAGAACATTGGTTATCTTTAACCCCAATTCCGATATGTTGTGAGCCTCGCTCAAATCTATAACTTTTTTTGTTTCATTATAATTCATAATTCTCTGCCTAATTAAACTAATACTAATAAAAGAATAGCTTAAATAAGTTTCTTGTTCAAGTGGATGTATCTTTATGTAACGGGAATAAAATCAACGGCAAACAGAGGTATTTTTTGCCGATTATTTATAATCGAAAATTTTATAAATGAGGCAATAAAAAAACTCTCTATATTAGAGAGTTTTTTATAATGGTGGGCGATACAAGGCTCGAACTTGTGACCCCCTGAATGTCGTTCAGATGCGCTACCAACTGCGCCAATCGCCCATTATTAATCATATTTAGTTTTCATTTCGGCGCAGTTGGTAGCTGAAGTCTGCTACCGCCTCTCTCCAAAACAATTAAATATCATTTTGTCGCCTGTTTTATTATTCTACCATAGATATTTTTTTAGTAAAACATTTTTATAATTATATGCTATTTTTACAATAAAATATGACAAAGGTTGTCATCCTGAACTTGTTACTATCACTGTCCATAATAAATTAAACCGAAGAAATAAAACTTTAATGTGAGTGTCATTGCGAGAAATCCAAAGGCTTGGATTTCGTGTCAATCCAGCCAACTTGTCTTAACTTTTGAATAAAAGGTTAGCCCCAACGCTATTGAAATTCATTGAGCAGGGGGGGGGAAGATTATAAAAGTCAGGTTGATTATTTAAGAATGGCAACAAATTTTATTATTTATATTCAAGATATCCACCGTTTAGTGTTTGTTTTATATTTTTACTCCGTTTAAAATATGAATATTATGAGAAAGATTTTTTTATTATTAACAGGTATATTAATTACTTTTACAATGGCGACGCCGTCTTATGCGATTAAGATAGGGCTTTGTCTGAACCAACCTTCCGTGCAGGTATCCGCATCGGAAGAAGCACAAATGATTGATGTCAAAACAAATAAACAGGTTTGCGTTATCCATAAAATGCTTATGTACGAGATTACGCCGCTCGGCAACGACAAAATGGTTGTCCGTTCAAACTGGGGGCAGTGTACGGTTTATACGAATAATGCTGTTATAAAACCTTATAACACATCTGCTTGCGTATATACGAAAGGAAATTGGTACAGAGGTATTCTCAGGGTAGAGAACAGAGACGGAGTAATCTCAGTGATAAATGATGTTTGTTTGGAAAACTACTTACAAAGTGTAGTACCATCCGAGATGCCGCCTTCTTGGGAGACGGAGGCGCTAAAGGCGCAAGCGATAGCTGCAAGGACTTATGCAATAGCGAATATGGGCAAACACGGCAAAGACGGGTTCGACCTTGTCGATACCCAGATGGATCAGGTCTATAACGGGGTTAAGGCTGAATATCCTACGACAAACAGAGCCGTAAAAGATACGGCAGGGATAATTCTGACCTATAATAACAAACCGATTAGTGCAATGTATTCCTCTTCTGCGGGCGGAAAGACCGTTGCGGCATCCGATTCGTTCGGGTATGACGTGCCATATTTACAATCTGTTGCATCTTATGACGACGATTACCCGAAGTTTGGGCATGGGGTTGGTATGACTCAACATGGGGCAAGAAACTTAGCCAAGATGGGTAACAATGCATATCAAATTTTGGCACATTTTTACAATAATATACAATTTGCAAAGCTGAATCCCGTATATTATAAATAGTGAAAACCGGCTCTGTGAGACTTCTTTAGGATTTGTCAAGTCCGAATATCAAACACCATGCGCCTTTATTTAGATTAAGGGGTTGCAAATTAAATAATACCGTGTATAATAGAATTTGTAAAAGTTTAGTGTTTATTGGAACACTACTGTTCAAGTAGAAAAGGAGATTGTTATGAACAAAGAAGAATTAGTAAAAGAAATTTCTAAAAAAGCAGGCGTTTCTCAAAAAGCAGCTGCTGACATTTTATCAGCTACTTTAGAAACTATCGAAAAGACTGTTGCTAAAGGAAAGAAAGTTACTTTAGTTGGTTTCGGTACTTTTGAAGCTCGTAAGAGAGCAGCTAGAACAGGCAGAAACCCTCAAACAGGTGCTGAATTGAAGATTGCTGCTAAGACAGTTCCTGCTTTCTCAGCTGGTAAGAAATTCAAAGAATTAGTTAAGTAATTGATTCTTACTTAGAATTTTTTAAAAGAGGTTATCCGTTTCGGTAACCTCTTTTTTGTTGCCTGTTTTTGGGTTAGAAATTGGATAATTTGCACGATTCAATTATGCACTAAAATTGTAGGGTGCAATTTTTTGCACCAAAAGAACTGTACTATTTATAATTGATAATTTTCATAATTTTGTTGTGATATGGCAATATCCTTATCTATTGATAAAACTTCCTCATATGTCAAATCATACAATTTATATACCATTAAATCTATCTGTTTTTCGTACTCTTTTACTTTCTGTTGTTTTTCTTCGTTTTCAAGATAGTTATCTGCTTGAGTAATGTTGAGTATATTTTGAATAATAGGAACTAATACTATTGCCTTATCAAATTCAGGCGTTGGTAATTTTAAAATAGATGGAATATCAAAACCTAAGGCATCCCCTTTTTTATGTAATGCTCTATAGGTTTCTTTGTAAAAGAAATTTATAAGTTTACTATTTAATAACCCTAACAAGATGTATAAATCGTTTATTTTTTTACTTTTAGCTTTAATTATATTGATTTTTGCACAATAGAAATTTTTATCATCATAAGCACAACGAATATTTTCAGTCATTCTTGCCATTACTATTTTGGGGGTAAAAAAATATGAATTAATTTTTTTAGAAGAAAATAATTTTTTATTAATATACTTATGTAACCAATCTATTTTATATTTTTTTATATCTGATGATTGTAAGACGGGCATATTATTTGGCTCTCTTATATCAGATATTTCCTTTCCATATCCTTCTTTTGATGTTCCACAAATTATATCAGCATAATTATCTATAATATTATGTTGTTTATTAATTTTATTAATCAATGTTAAATAATCACTTAATATAATTTTATATTCAGAATCATTTTTAACTGTATTTATAGGATAAGTATTTTTTCCCAATTTATATATATCATTTACATTATAATATCGTTGATAGTAAAAATCTTGTTTTTGATTTGTATTTTGTATATTTAATATAACTGTGTAAGTATCAGCTTCTTTAAAAACATTTATGTAGCTTAAATCTAACAATTCATTAATTTTTTTTGATAAAATTATTTTTCTAATTTCGACACAATCTGATTGTACCAAAAAGGCTATAGGATTAATAAATGACAAAATCCCATTAGAAGTTAATAATTTATTAAAAGCTCGTTCTATAAAATATACATATAAGTTAGGTTTATTTACTTGTTTATTCCTGAAGGAGGAGTAGCTAGATAAATCATATCGTTTTGCTATTTTTTTGTATGGAATATATGGAGGGTTCCCAATTACTACATCAAATCCACTTTTTTCATGGAATACTTCTGAAAAATAAATTTCAAAGTCAAAAGTTCCGTCTTTTGTTAATTCTTTGATAATATCATCTATTTGTTTTTTTAGTCGTTTTTTTTCAGTTTTCTTTGTTTCATTGAAATATTGCGGTTTAAGTTCTTCTAATTGTTTAAACAAACTGTCATTAAATACTGTCCTTTGGACATTTAATAGCGAATTACCGCAAACAATTTTATAATCCAAATTCGGAAGGGCTTGGATATTATCAATATTATCTTCATCAACGACCAGAGAAAGCCATAATCTTAATTTCGCTATTTCAACAGCTCCGGAATCAATATCGACACCATAAATTGAATTTTGAATAGCCTGTCTTTTATATTCATATAGTGACCTTTTCTTTGTTTCCCGTAAATATCCCGAATTTACAAGCGCAATCCTTGCCCTGACAATTTCGTTCAGCATTCCGACAGGAAAAGCTCCCGAGCCAATCGCAGGATCACATATTTTGATATTTTTCAAGGCATTGTCAATCTGTGTTGCATTATCCATTATTCCCTGTGACATAATGTGATTATATGTTGTATTTTTGCCCTCTTTTTCCGTTGCGAGGTACTCTTTTTCAACGATTTTATCGGAATGGTGTATAAAATTTTCTATATCTTTCCTTGATAAAATATTCTGAAACCCTAATTGTTTCTCTTTAGGTTTTATGAGTTCCAATTGTTCGGACTTTTCAAAATCCGAATTGTCACTAGCAACATTCAGAGTTGTACATAAATAATTAATTAAACTCTCCTGACACATATAATGTACTATTTCTCTCGGGGTATAAAAAGCCCCTTTCGATTTACGGTCTGTTACTTCCAGTAATTCTTCAAATACTTTCCCTAACATTTCAGGATCAACCGCCACTTCTTTTTCTAAAGGTTCATCCTCTTTTACCGTGAAATTATAACGGTCGAAAACATCCAATATTCCGTCACCTATATCTCCAGATTTTGTTTTATTGGTATTTGAGAATAAGTCGTTATCAAATATTATATCCGTATTTATCCAGTCATAGTTTTTATAACGTTCAAATAAACCGCCGTTTAAAAACGGTATCTTGCATTGAAGTTCATTAAACCAATTTTCGTCACGTTCACCATTATTTAATGCAGTATAAAATAATGGTTCTAATATATCATTGAAAAAATTTTTACCCTCCGCTACGGCTTTTCCAAAAGTATGCCTTAAAAATTGTTTATCACCGTTGCCCCATTTTTCATCTCTTTTTACCCCGAGCCAACCTTTTTTCTGTATAAAGTATAAAAATACAAGTTGTCCCAACAGTTTCTTACAAAATCCTGCCTCGGTTATTTGTTTCAACTTAAATTCGGCATCTATTCTTTGTGAAACTTCATTTTCTCGAATGCTTTTCAAATTTTCTGTAAGTCTTAGAAATAACTCTTTATAATTCGCGAAAAATTCCTTGGATACTTTTTCTACATTAAAGGCCTCTTCTATGTCACTTAGTGACGGATAATCTTTGATTAATAATTCTATCAACCTCGATTGCGCCGTATGGTTAGGCTCTGTTGCACCGACTAAAAACGAATATCTTTTTGCCGGTGTAAACTCTGTTTCTACTTTGTAATTGCCGTTTTTATCCTGCGTTAAACTTGTATCAAGTTTAACAAATGAAAATCGCCAATCGTCAGAATTTTCTTTATAAAATGCGACTAATGTGTTTTCTTTATCTCTGGTCTGCATATAATCGGCAATAAAATTCCTTTGTAATGTTCTTGCTTTTTCTAAAGAAACATCATCGGCAAGATGAACAATTAAAGCATCAATTATGTTCCCTTCTTTGTCAGAGTATTTTCCGATTCTTTGATATGAAACGACTTTTTTTCTGTAACATTCTTTTACTTGAGCATTACCAACATTTTTTGCACTGTCTTTATCGTCAATTCCGTCAAGCATATCAATGATAAATGTTCTGAAATTGTCTTTATCAAATTTGTTTTTTAGGGTTTTCTTTATTAATCTTTCTGCTTGTATTTTATCCATTTATACCCTCCAAATATTCCGATAAAACGACTTCACACACTTCCTGTTGTTTATTTTTTCGTCTGCGTACGTTGAAATAAGTTTCGGGTATCTTTTCTTTTAAAACTTTATATATAAATTGGTTATCATTGGTTTTCTCAATAGCGGATTTTATTTCTTTACTGTTTAGGATTACCCCTCGTTTATATAAATCCAAAACACTATTAAAAAACATTTCCTGTTCATTGGTTAAAGATTTATCCTTCAATGATTCTTTAATACGCCCTTTTACATAGTTATCGTTTTTGCTCGTTGTTTTTGTGCTGTCATTAATACTATCGATAGTGCAAGATGCGAAAAATGCCTCATCATTGTGCTTTTTGAGTGCATGGAAAATCTTTAAATTAAATTGTGATTTTGGGCAATCTTTATTACATTTGAAAACATCAAAAGCCTCATCAAAAGTCAATTCTTTTGATATTGTTCCGTCAGTTATGTAGGTACGGAAATGTTTATTATTCTTTCTGTAAAAAGTTATAACTCGTGAGGTTTTGCAATCTGTTTTTTTTGCGCTCCTTGATTTCTTAGGAATTTTCTTTATTTTGTCAAATAATTCAATGTCATTTTCTCTTACATCTTTTAAGATTTGCAAACATTGTAAATCAAGGCTCTTTTCCCCTGCGTCACTATCATATGTGTTTTTATCATTTACACGACTAAACCAATTATCACCGAATAGTTTGTGGTTTGTCGTCTGTTCTTCATCACTTAAATATTTTGCATCTTCTCCGAGTGTTTCATGGAACGCTTGTATTTTAGCCTTTACACTGTCTTCTAACCCCAAATGAATATCTGTAACAGATGTTGGGAAAAAATTATAAATATAAATTTTATCGTATTTTGTTCCGACACGGTTGACACGCCCGACACGTTGCAGAACTCTTGTAGGGTTCCAAGGCAAATCATAATTGACGATTATATTAGACCTGTGTAAATTTATACCTTCCGCAAGTACATCAGTGGTAATTAATATGCGAATATTATCTTCTTGTATATTATATTTAGGATCAAAATTCTTATGTATCAGGTCTTTCGCAACGGCAAGAGATATCCCTTTGTCGTTATACATATCCGTATTACTTGAATAAAACATTACGGCGGAGCCATATTCTTTGTATAAATCTTTATATAGGTCTGCTCCAGTTTCCGTGGATTCCGTAAAAATAAGAATTTTTGATTTTGACAACTGTTTATCAGTTTTCAATTCTGTTATAAAGGATTCTTTTTTTATATCGGTTTTTATTTCCGACCATAAATCTTTTATCTCCGATAATAACTCTAAATCTTTTTCTAAATCTTCTATAAAATTGGGTTTGAAATCTTCCTTATAATAGGTTTTTGCTTTAGTATCATTTTCAAGAGCCTTTAATAAGCCTTCTTCATTATCATCATCCAAATAATCAAAAACATCTACTTTTTTACTGATATATACAGTTCCGTTGTTATACATTTTTATAAAGTTTTCATAAGATTTTATAAAACGATTGATAGTTTGCTTAAAGGCATAATTACTGCTTGCTAACCGTTTTACCAACATCGTTTTCATAAATCCGACAAGATTGGTACCTGTTGTTTGTTCAAACATTGATACCTGTTTATCCTCTTTTAAATATTTTGAATTTGTCGGGTTATATCTGGCATAGGTTAACTTTTTGATATTTTCTATCGTTTGATTGAATATATCATTTGTTTTCTCATCAAACTTGTAATAAAGCCTGATAGGTGTTTCCACATTTGGGAATTTTAATCCTTGTTTTTCTATGTCATCAGGGAAAAATTCCTTTACGTCAGTTCTTGTTCGTCTTATTAGTAAGTGCCTTAAAACTCTGTCACGAACACGCTTTGAAACACGTTTAACTTCTTCCTGATATTCAGGAGTGCCTTTATCTATATGCTTTAGAGTGCTTACGGCACTTTTGAAGAACCTGTCTAAATTTTTGACACCATCAATATCACTATCCAGCGGATCTTGGAATAATTTAATTAATGGCAAAAAGTCATAGATTGAATTATTCAGAGGTGTCGCGGTAATGAGAATTACTTTTTTACCGTAACAAATCTCATTTAACAATTTATATTGTGCAGTTGCCTCATTTCTGAACCTGTGAGCCTCATCCACAAATATATAATCATATTTGTCATATCCTTTTTTCTTAATATGTTCTAATTTTCCTAATGATTCTACTTCTGCCGAACGTACTCCAAAATCATTAATCGCATCTTTCCAATTCTCTATTACTGGCGGAGGACAAATTATAAGTTTTTTCCCCGACAAATTCTGCATATACATAGCAGCTACATAAGTTTTACCAAGCCCGACAACATCCGCAATAAATGCTCCGTTATACTTATCAACAATATCTGCTAAATCTTTTACTGCTTGTGTCTGATATCTATACTCTTTGAACCCTGCAGGCAACGAAATTTCTGCGTTTTTATCTTCTGATAATCTGTGTTCAAAGTTCTCATATAAAAATTTTAAATATAATTCATACGGAGTTATGTTTGGATTTAACCATGTTTTATTGTTTATTGTTTCAATATATGTTTCCGTTAAATCAACCGATTGTGCCCATAATTCATTGAAACTATCAAGAGCAAATTTGTAATCTGCATAGTTTTTTAATTCAACATTAAATTCAAGTTGTTCAGATAAACCGGATTCCGAGAAATTGCTTGAGCCTGTTATAACCCTGCCTTTATCTATAAAATCTTCATTAAAAGTGCTGATATATACTTTCGCATGCAGTCTATGGTCAGGGTATGCTCGTATTTCTATTTTTCCGCTCTTTAAATATTCAACAAATTTTTGGATTCCGTTTTCTATTTCGGAATTATCTTCCGCTTGCGTAACTTCTTCTTCTATTTGACTTGAAATAATAGCTTTTGTTTTGCTGTGTGATTCATGATTAAAATCAATTTGTAATTGTTTTGCATATGTGACAGTTTCTACCGTTTTTTTATCGGCATTTAACCCTACAAGGATTCTTATCTTTTCAATATTTTCAAATTCTTTGTAAAGTTTATAAAATCCGCTTGTTCTAAAATATCCGACCAAAATATCAAAATATCGCACATATCGTAAAGAGCTTTTAAATCTGTCTGCAAGCTTTACTTCCCGATTATCAAAGAATGTTAGGTCGTTATGTGTCACTTTATACCTTTATCATCCGATAGAACATAAAACTAAAAATGTTCTATTATTTAATACTTTTAATTTATATACATGTCATAACTTAGCACATTTGTCAATATTTGTACTATGTCATAATGTGTAATGTTTTCTTTGAATAGTTATCTTTATATTAGAGGTAATTATGTCTGACTTAAGTGAAAAATTAGGATTACGTATAAAAGAATTACGAATCAAAAAAGGGTTAAAACAATGTGATTTAGCCGATAAACTTAATATGGAACGTTCAAATTTTACAAGAATTGAAAGCGGGAAACAAAGACCTAATGACGAAAATTTAGTCAAAATCGCACAAGCCCTCAATGTTGAAGTCAAAGACCTGTTTGATTTTGAACATGAAAAGCCCGAAAAAGAGTTAATGTCAGAAATAATAGAAATTTTACAATCACACCCCGAGAGAACAAAAGATTTTTACAACATAATCAAAGCTCTTACAAAATAGTCATCGGTGCAAAAATTTGCACCTTACAAGCTATTCTCCCCCAACTTGGCGGAGCTGTCATCCTGAACTCGTTTCAGGATCTTCAAAAAATATCGGCGCGGAAATAACCTAAAATTTGTAAAGACAAACCCTCACCCTGCATTTGTACGGCTCCTTTGTCACCTACAACTGCTTTCCCTCTCCCAGAGGTAGAGGGGATATATACATTTACCCCTACCCCTTGACATGTTCGAAAAAATCATTAAACCATTTAGAGGATATTTTACCCAATTGATTAAAGTGTGTTTATATTGTGTCGTCAAACACAATGTGTACAGAGGAAGGTGGTATCAATATGTTCTCGGAAATGATACAGAGTTTATTAAATTCGGGCGGTCAAGCTAAGACCTTGCAACGTTATGCCCAAGTCAGAAACTATATAGACGGAGTTCCGGCAAAGGCTGATATGGATGCTATTCAAAAAGCATCAGGTCAACTGCCACCTAAAAATAGCGTTCAATCTTTCGATAACATCTTGCAAAACACCGCAAAGGCACAATTCGGCACACTTCTTCGTAACAACGGGATAAAGAGCGTTGATGCGTCTATCTACACAAACCCTAACGTAAACTTCACAAAACGCACAACCCGTGACGAAATTATGTCTATGATAGAAGACAGCTCCGCAAAATACGGAGTAGATGCTAAACTTGTAAAAGCTCTCGTAAAACAAGAATCAGGCTTTAACCCTAACGCAAAATCCAAAGTCGGAGCATTAGGCTTGATGCAGCTTATGCCGTCAACCGCTAAAGGCTTGGGCGTAACTAACCCGATGGATCCTAAACAAAACATTGAGGGCGGCGTAAAATACTTAAAATCTATGCTTAACAGATTCCACGGAAACACAATCCTTGCAATAGCTGCCTACAACGCAGGTCCTAACGCAGTAAAAAGATATGACGGTGTTCCGCCTTACAAAGAAACCCAAAACTACGTTAAAGCCGTTTTGAAAAATTATCTGTAGGGGGTAAATGTATTTGGTAGACTAAAGTCTACCCTACTAAATTTTACGGTTATACGTGCTTTTTAATTACGCATTATGCATTACGCATTACGAATTATATTTACTCCTCCTCATTATACACCATCTTTTTGCGGAGTTTCCATTGGCACAATACTAACACAAAGATAATGGCAAAAAGCACATAAGCGATAGCACTTGCTCTTCCTACATCGAAGTATTCAAACGCATATTTGTAAATGGCGTATACAAGTACCATTGTGCTGTTTTCAGGTCCGCCTTGTGTCATCATATATATTAGGTCAAATACTTGGAACGAACTTATTGAGGTGATTACGACCACAAAAAATATTGTTGAGGATAGCATCGGGACAGTTATATTTTTGAATGTCTGCCACGAGTTTGCGCCGTCAATTTTTGATGCCTCAAGCACTTCTTGGTTTATTGAAGCAAGCCCTGACAGGAATATTATCATATTATATCCGATGAGTTTCCAAACCGATACCATAATCAGGACAGGCATGGCATAAGCCTTGTCATAGAGCCAATTTATATGCAGGTGCAAAAGAGTATTTACGCACCCTATATTAGGGTCAAATATCCATTGCCAAACAAGTGCTATTACAATCATCGGAGTGATAAACGGAATAAAATATGCCGTTTTGTAAAACTCGCTCCCTCTTATTTTGTTGTTCAAAATACATGCCAGCACCAACGGGAATATAACCCCCAACACGGAAACGGATATTGCATAAACAAAAGTGTTCCCGAGGATTTTCCAGAACATTGAATCCGTCAGGATGTTTTTATAGTTGTCTAAGCCGACGAAGGTTATGTTATTGAGCAAATCCCAATCGGCAAAACTCAATAAAAACGAACATATGACGGGTATGACAATAAAAACTGCCGTCCCTATAAGCGCGGGCAATATAAATATCCACGCGGTCAAAGTGTTTTGAGTTTTTTGTGTCAGCTGTTTCATAGTATTTATTATAACCGATAATCATATTTTATAAAAATAATATAGTAATTGGTGCGAAACATCGCACCCTACGTTGATTAATCTCTTTTTTCAAACAGCTTAGTTACTTCTATTCCCAAAGAATTCGCAATTTTATTCAATGTTTTCAATGTTATATTTTGTTTGCCCGCTTCAATAATACTTATATATTTTTCGTGCACCCCGACCAATTCGGCAAGTTCGGCTTGAGTAATGCTTTTTATTGCTCTCTCAATTTTTATATTATGGGCAATCCTTTGAAATAATTCTGTATCATTCATAAACATATAATAGAGTATTATAATTAAATTTGTCAATTTCCAAAAATCGCCGACATACTATTTGTCGGCTTAGTAAAGCCGACCTACTTACTGCCTTAGTGCCCTAGTATCTTTTACTATACATTCCAAATTATAAATTAAAATTATATTTACCCCTGCCCCTGTGGTAAAATATAGCTATGGAAATTACAAATCTGAGAAGTTACGCACATATAGGCGATGCGGTTTGGGAACTGTTCGTCAGAGAATACACGGTTTACAAGACGCAGAATTTAAGGACTTTGCATAAGATAACGACTGATAGGGTTAAATCCTCGTATCAAGCGGAAATGCTGGATTATTTAGAGGATAAACTGACAGAGGAGGAACACGATATCGCAAGACGTGCCCGTAATTGTCCTATCCCTGTCGGCAGACGTAATAATCAGGCAGAATACAGGCAGGCTACTGCCTTTGAGGCTCTAATCGGGTATTGGTACCTCAAAGATAAAGACAGATTGAACAATATTCTGGAAGATATTAAACAAAAATTTTTTAAGGATTGATAACAAAAACGGCGCACGTAAATAAATACGTGCGCCGTTTCTTTTGTCTTAAAAATAAGACAATTGTTATTCAGTTTTATTTTATTCGCCAATAATATTCAGTTAAATAACTTGCAGCATCAAAGGGATGTTCAAGAAATTTGCTGTCGCGGTTGTTTTTTATTTGTGAGAAGGTTGGAACATCAACAATACTTGTACCTTCCTTAAAAGAGAGGTTATAAATATTGTACAGTAGCCATTTGCATCTTCTCTCATCTATAAACAGGTGATGTTCCCCTTTTGAATTTTTAATTTTCGCATTAAAGGCGGCTATCCTGTTCAGAATAGGCGGATTATAATCTCTAAGGTGAAATTTTACCTGTTTTCTGTCATAGCCGTGGTTATAGAGAGCCTGCCTGATTATTGCATAATTCGTAAATTCACTTTGGGTTGAGCGATTGTCTCCGGAAGCATCACCGTTTATGATAATCTGAGATTTATGATTAGGATAACGCCTTATTACTTCATTGATACATTGTTCGGTTGTGGTCTTTTCGATTGCGAGTTCATCAAAGTAATAGACGTTATTTTCATCAATATACGCGAGCTCCCAGCACATCGGATCGACGTTAAAGTCGCAGGTAATATGCAGAGGAAAATCGGGGCTGTATTTAAAGTGCTTAAGATTATTCTCTGAAAAGCCTTTAACTACCAACCCGCTTGAGTAATCCCCGAACTCCCCTAAGACATTTATTCTGTAATATTCTTCATCAAAATTATCTTTCAATGATTGGATAAAATGTGACGGCAAATAGATATTGTTTGTAGTCGGAGCAATTATGAGCCGATAATTTTCTCGTTTTTGTTCAACAAATCTTTTCCAAATCCAACCTTTATCGGACTGCGGGTTTGTGTGTCCGAAAAGTCTGTATCTGAAATCAACCCAATCTTTTCCCCTGTATGTGTTTCTTAATCTACCCAATAATTGCTTAAATGAGGAGTCATCTATCTGCGATGCCTCCTCAATTTCTGCCCAATGAAGGTTTAAAGATTTGAACCTTTCAGGATCTTCAAACGCACAAAACATTATCTCCGAGCCGTTTTTAAATTTGATTATTTTATCTATTTTGTTGTAAGAATAATGAACATTTTCTTTATATCCGAGAGCCTCTAAGTGTTCCAGATAAGTAACGAGCGTAGTTTTTCTGACCAACTCATATTCTTTCGCTCCGACGAGCCCTCGGCACCCCGGGTATTTGCGGGCAAGCATTATTCCTAATAATGCTCCGCACCATGTTTTTCCGCTCCCGTAACCCCCTTGATATATTGCTACATCAAGAGGATTATTATGGGGTATTTCTATAAACTCCCTTTGTTTATCCAATAAATTATATTTCATTTATCGGATTTAAAGTGGTTTTTACTGAATTATCGGCATTTTGACTATCAAGCCTGCTTTTCAACAGGTCATAAATATATTGGGTTATATCATCGACATAAGGCAACAGATAGTTATTTATCGCAAATCTTGCGACAAAATTAAACCCTAAATTATCCATTGTCTTTTCAATAATTTTAACTATATATTTATCGAGTTTTTCTTTCTTTTCTGTGTTGTTTAGTTCTGTTTTTGCGAGTTCTTTTATTTTTATTTTTGCAAAAACCGCTATGTGATTAAAAAGTATTTTTATTTTATTGTTTTTCATATTGTTCTCCTTGTTTTTAAGTTCCGTCGTCCCACCAATCGGCATCAAAAACTCTGCCAATAGTCAGCCATGATACTCTTACTCCTGCTTTTGTTGCTGCAGTGCTTTGATTATATACATCAAATGCGAGTGAAGTAGGATTTTGCGACTGACAATAAACGCGAAGTATTTTTGATGTTCCATCTCCTATGCAATTCAGATAAACTTGGTATTTGTAATTTTCTCTATATGTTTTAGGCAAAGTTATTGTACCTGTCCAATGCGCACTTTTAGCAATTGCTTCGTCATTTGTTATACTTCCCCATTGAAAAAGTATTTGGTACTGGGACAAGTAAGGAATATATATATACGCTGATTCATCTCCATTTCCTGCCGGTCTTGAAGTAGTATTAGCAAATCTGCTCTCAATTTGTGAAGGTTCTTCTGATGTATTTATGTACGGAATAGTACAATTACTGAAATCTTTTTTGATATAGTTTTCTAAACTTTCAGTTATAGCACTATTTGTAACAAGATTATTTGAAGTCGCGTCGAGAGCAGTATCAATTGTCAGCTTATCTTGTTTGGTTGTCACATCAGGGATATCAGTTTTCAGAGCATAAGTATCAGGGATTTTAGTCAAATATCCTTTTTGTGTTAACTTGCTTTCCGTTATATATTCATCGGGTATGCTTTGTAGTGCTGTGGCTCCTGCATGAGCCCCTGCTCTTATTGTATCAATATCGGATATTTTATCCTGTTTAGAATTTAACGCTTGTGTAACAATCCTGTTTGCAACTGAATTATTTGATGTTTCAGACAGTTCCGAATCAATAACCGCTCCGTCAGGGATAATTGGTTTATCCGATAAGTCTTTATAACTTCCGCTTGTTGCAACCGGTGCTAAGTCAGACTTGTTTGCTTTCCCTGATATATTTTGCTGCTCGCTTAGATATTTAGCATCAATTTCAGCTTTTGTATATACATCTAACTGTTCTGCTGTTACTTTATGCGGATTATCTGTATCATCAATATGAGCATTCAAATCTTCGTCAAAAGATTGTTTTAATTCTTCCGTAATATTTTTGCAGTCATTAGCAATATTTTGTGCTTCTGATACATATTTTTCACAATCTTTTGCTCGTTCTTTTGCTTGCGTAGAGTATTTTGCAGCTTGTTTTTCATAATATTCCACATTGTTATTATTTATTTTTATATCAGCGTCGGAATTTTTTGATGCGCCTATTGATATTCTTATACCGTTATTGTTGTTATCGGTTGATATTCTTAATTCATTATTTGCCATTTTTGCCCTCCACTATTTTGGGGTAAACTAATATATAGTTCATTCGACCGTAATCGGCGTTTGCTACAAACAGAGTGTCCTCTTCCGATTCGTTATCGCATAATTTGATTCCGTAATAATATGTTTCATAATCTTCATCAAGCGGAACCGTTAATAAATCGGAAAAATCACTTGTAATAAAAAAAGTCACTTTGGACATGAAGTTTGAATTTACACAAATTTCGTCCCCTACGGTTTCTCTTTTTCTGTTTTTTACGGCAAAATATACACTATAGTTTTTTGATGTATCTAATCCGGAAATTGTGATTTTTCCGCTATCTCCCTGATGGATAGATATAGTACCGTCTTTGCTTATACTTAATGACATTTAAAATTCCTCCAATTGTTTCCGTAAATCTTTAACTTGAGAAGTATAATATTCTATCCAAGTTTGTCCTGTTGTTTCATCTTTAACGGATGGTTCGCAAACAGCTCGGATACGTTTTAAATCAAGTTCAACTAATTTGCTCAAAATATCTGATTTTTTGTTTTGTTTTTCTTGTTTTTGCAAATATTTTTTATAGTCATCACTTTTTACGTAATCCGAATTTAAGACGTAACCTTTTTCAATATCTCCTATTGATTGGACAATACTGATATCTTTAGTTGCAATATTAACAATCTCTTGTCCCCTGTAATCTTTTACAATATTCCATTGGTCGTTTTTAAAAACGATAGTTTCATTTTTCTTATGGAA
This sequence comes from Cyanobacteria bacterium UBA7753, assembly GCA_002481545.1. Lineage (GTDB taxonomy): Bacteria > Cyanobacteriota > Vampirovibrionia > Gastranaerophilales > Gastranaerophilaceae > UBA2883. The sequence goes on from DLEF01000051.1 coordinate 31,965, forward strand.
AGGCGGGGTTTTTGTAGTAGAATTTGCGGGATATAAAAACTCTCCCGCTCTTTTCGGGTTAGGCTGAGCGTTTTGTTCGCCTGTATATTCTCCGCTTATCTTATCGTAAATGTATATTTTCATAATAAAATCTCCTAATTAGTATTTAATTAAATAATTGACAACTAACGCAGGTGGCTGAACAGTCTTGCAATCATTGTTGTATATGGCGCTGCAGTTTGATGCGTCAAATTGAATATTTCTTTGTTGCAAAGTTTGATCAACCCCGCTTTTCTTCCAGTTTGAGGAAGATACAGCTTTGAACACTCCCGAAATGCCACTGCCATATGTACATAAATGATTGATTCTGCCTGTTATGTTCGGTAGTTTTGCTTCCAGCTCCTGACCGAGAGTTGAGGTTGAAGATGTTCCCCACAATACTCTGTCTCTTAAATCAGGCAGTTTAAACAGAGTACTGTCCGAGCTTGTGTATAATTTCCCGATGACATTGTATAAATCTTCAAAATCCGAAACCTTGACTTCCGAGCCGTCGCAGAGTAAAAAACCGCTCGGGATATCCGAACTTAGTGTCGGGACAATCATTCCTGTTTGGATAAAGCTCGTTTTATAGGTCAATAATTGTTCTACGTTTTGGCTTAATGTTTGTACGGTAGATGAGAAACCTGCGGTTTTATCCGTAATCGTTCCCTTTAGACTTTCAATCAAATCTTCAAGATAATTGAAATTGTTATTCATATCGGAAGATGATGCGATTGAGCCGTATTCTATTTTTATTAAACTCATACTTATTCCTTTCTGTTGATAATTACATCGTAGATTTTATCAACTTTTTTCTGTACGTCTGAAATTTGCCCTTTTAGGTTTAGCGACTCTTCTTTTGTCATGTATTTCTGAGATACACTTTCCAATATTTGCCTGTGCTGTATTTCCAACTCTTGCGGAGTTACAAACAGGTTGTATTGAAAAAACATAACAAAAACCGCCAAAATGACAGGGGCATATTTCGTCATAATTTCTTTGTCCATAATTTTCTCCTTGAGGGCGTAACCCTCATTTCTTTCTCTTTTCCCGATTTTTTCAATATACTGATATTAAAAATTCATAATTATAGAAGGGTGCAATTTTTTGCACCAA
>DLEF01000013.1 GCA_002481545.1 Cyanobacteria bacterium UBA7753
AGACAGTTCGGTCCATATCCGGTATACGCGCAAGAGATTTGAACGGAGTCTTCCTTAGTACGAGAGGACCGGGAAGAGGGAACCGCCAGTGTACGGGTTATTCTGCCAAGAGTAAACGCCCGGTAGCTGTGTTCCAAGCGGATAAGTGCTGAAAGCATATAAGTACGAAGCCCACCGTAAGATGAGATCTCTCATAGCATAAGCTAGTAAGTCCCGTTGCAGATTACAACGTTGATAGGTCCGAGATGTAAGAATGGCAACATTTTTAGTTGACGGATACTAATAGGACGAGGGCTTTTCCTAAATGTTAGGTTTCTATACTTAACACAAAGGTGTTGATTGCGTTTAGTTTATATTTCTTATGCAACTTTTAGCGTATGATGCTGACAATAGTTGTTTACCGCATATCGGTAACAACAAAAAAAGAATCGTCGGTGACCAATCGTGAGGAAAACTCCCGTTCCCATCCCGAACACGGTCGAAAAGACTCATTGAGGCGAAAATACTCGGCGGGCCACTGCCCGGGAAGATAGCTAGTTGCCGACACTTTATTTAAATTAAAAAGAGAATTTATCGGATGATAGGTTCTCTTTTTTAGTGCATATATATATGGTGGGAACGCAGTTTGCTAGAATAACGAAAATTAGTATTATTTGCGTTGCTTTTCCCACCCTACGAAAATACGAAAATCGAACGGTAGGGTGGGAAATATTTAACTGTTATAATATTTATAAAATGTGGCATATATTCCCACTAATAAAAAAATATGCTAAATTATAATTATGTCTAATTATAAAAGATTATTCTTAAATGATTATAAATATGTGTTTATAACTGTTGTTACATATAATCGTATGCCAATTTTGATTGATAATATTGATTTATTAAAACAATCAATTAAACATGCACACTTAAAATATAGCTTTAACATCGTAGCGATTTCTGTAATGCCTGACCATTTGCATCTAATTATTAAATTGGATAATATAAATGATTATCCTAAAATTATGTATTCAATAAAATATTATTTTTCAAGGCATATAAGAATACAAGATTTACAGTTGTCTGAGAGCAAACTGAAAAAAGGTAAAAAAGGTGTATGGCAAAGACGATATTGGGAACATACCATAAGAGATGAAAATGATTTGTATAAACATTTGGATTATATCCATTTTAATCCTGTAAAGCATAAATTAGTATCATCATTAATGGATTATAAATATTCAACATTTGAAAAATTTGTGAAGTTAGGTTTTTATGAAAAAGATTGGTGCAATTTCGGGGATAAAAATCAAATTAATGATTTAGATTTTGAGTAATATATTCAAAATGCAGGGTGGAAAATATTTAACCGTTAGAATATTTCTAAAGTGTGGCATATATTCTCACCAAAATAATTTATCAAAAATAATTATTTGTGGGAACGCAAATTAAAATAATAATGCATATTTATATAAATAGCGTGCTTTTCATACCATACGAAAATATGAAAATCGAGCGGTAGGGTGGGAAATATTTAATCGTTATAATATTTCTAAAATGTGGCATATATTCCCACCAATTTTAATTGGTTAAATGGTAAGAACGCAGTACGACAAATTTAATATCCAAAAATTTAATTATTACAAAATGTTAAAATGAGTTTACATTGGCTGAAAGTTAGGTATAATCTGCTATATGATATGATATGATATGATGTGACGGGGCGGGGCAAATTTATGTTTTTTCATGTTTTTTAATAAGTAATGGAAGTAATTAGGAGTAATATATGTCTGTAACATTTAATGCCAATACAGTCAGAACCCCTCAAAAAGTGGATGTTCAATCTGTTGATACAGATTCTAAAGAAACAGAAAACAAAAAATCCTCCACTAAAGCAAAAGTGGCACTTGGTGTTGGCATGGCGGGGCTTGCAGCACTCGGAGCAGTCGGAGTTTATATCGCAACGAAAGGCAAAGGCAAAAATGTTGCACAAGATTTAGGTAAAAAAGCAGGTGATGCTGTGCAATCAGTCAAAGATAAAGCGGGTGATGTCGCACAGGCTGTAAAAAATAAAGCAGGTGAAACTGCACAAGCTGTCAAAGACAAAGACGGCAACCTTTTGGATAAAACAGATGTTTTAGATATTTTACTTGATGTCGCTACCGGTGTATTGTAGCTAAAAAATAATTTTAAGGAGGTAATATGACAGGTATTCAACCAAATGCGCCAAAAGCGCCGTTGCCTATACAAACGACAACAACACAACAAACTCAACCGAAGGCTGAGGAAAAGAAAAGTAAATCTACTGCCGTTAAAGTCGCAGTCGGTACGGGTCTGGCAGCTCTTGCCGCATTAGGAATATATGCGGTTACCCGAGGCAAAGGCGGTAGCAAAGAGGTAAAAGATGTTGCGGATAACATGTCTAAAATAAAAAATGAATTAACCCAAAAGATTGGTGATATCAGACAAAAAGAATCTGAAATGTTCGATTCCGATTTGTTACAGGGACATTTTGATGAAATATCAAAACTTCCTAAAGAAGAACAGGTAAAAGCATTTGAAAATATGTATGCGACTATGTCTGATCCAAGATTTCTTGATTTAGAAGACATTAACCCCGTAACAAGAAAAACATTCCCGAAAGAAGTACAAGATGCAATAGCATCAAAAGACCAATTAAAAGCAGGACAAGAATATATCAAATATTGTGATAATTTATTTGAACCTGCAACTTTTAAAGATAAGCCTGTTGAAGAAGCTATAGCAAGTGTTTTAGGTAAAGATTCCAAGGTTAAACCTCATACTTATGACCTTTCTAAAGAGGCTGACAGAATCGCAACAACACAAAATATGGGCGGGTACAAAAATGTTACTATAACATCAGATAACAGAATAGTCCCTGAAGAAAATTCTAAAAATCTTGTTAGTATTAATGAAGGTCAAGAAATATATACAATTCGTAAAGGGGCAAAGATAACACAAAAAACGATAAACGGAAAACCTACAGTGACAATTGAGTATGGAAGTTTAAAAAAAGATGTAACAGGCGAAAGCACAAGTGTAAACAGAATCAGATTGTTATCGCCAAACTCTGAATTAACTCCTGCTCAGCAAGATTTGCTAAAGTTGCAGGAATATGCGAAAGATTTGGATATACATGATTTACAATGTGCAACTGCATCAAGTCTCCATATGAACGGTAAAACGGCTGATCCGACCGATTTCAACGTAATACTTTCCGTAATTCAGGATATGGCGTCCAAAGTTAAATAGAAATTATATCGGGCTTTGTCTGAAAATATAAAACATCAAAAAGAGGTATGCACAACAAGTGTACCTCTTTTTATATGTGTTATTATAAGTGCAAAATATTGTACGACACAAATTGCTGATATATCGGCAGACAAAAGTCGATCCCGTATACGCTATTGTCGGTGCAAAAATTACCTTATGCCTGAAACAGTATAGTGATGAAAATAAATTATATTCGGTGGGAATATATCTCAAATTATAGGCAATATAAAACGATTTAAATATTTCCCACCTTACAATTTTGGTGGCTTAACAGTATAGCTTCTTTACTCCTTTCTTAGTGCTATAGAGTCACATTTACCCCTGCCTTAGTATTTTTTAATAGTATCAAAAACCAGTATAGTACGCATCAGCCAGTACCATCATCAACGATACCAACAATACCATTAATAACAATTGGAAAATCTCATTTCCGCATATCAAATTCATTTTCATTTTCAATTGGTTAATCATAAACACTCCTCAAAAAAATAATGATTGTCTTCACATTATTATTTACGGATTAATTCATGAAAATCTTTAGTAATTTTATACTTAGCTTAATATTTTGTTACATAAAATTTGGAAGGATATTTAAAAAGGCACTAAGATACTATGGCACTAAGGCACTAAGAAAACACAAAGTTAAAAGTATAAAAATAAAGTAAATTATATTGTCGGATTGGTAAATCCGACCTACATTTTGTCATGCTGTTTATTTATCCCCGAGATCCTTCGCTGTTATATAAACGGTTTAGCCTTGTTTATACGGTTTATCGCTCAGGATGACAATTGACGTACAATTTCACAAATTGAAACCCCGAAAATCCAAGCGATACTGTCATTCTGAGCACGTGTTCCACAAGCAAGTGCGAAGAATCTCATAATATAAGAGCACTAAGAGCCGGTGGAGCCATACAAATGCAGTGTGAGGATGTCTCCACTAGAATAATAACATTATCGCGAAATCATGCTGAATTTATTTCAGCATCTGCGACTTCCGGTAATATTGTAAAAGATCCTGAAACAAGTTCAGGATGACTCCACGATTACATTGTGATACTTACTATTTACCCATCTGACGGGTAATCCATTCCATAATGACATTGACAATATATTCCTGTTGTTCCTTGGTGAGTTCAACCCCTTTGGGAATATGGTGCCATTTGCTGATACATTTACGGCAACAGGTAGCGGTCGCGTGCTGGGCAATAAAGACAGGGTGGTTTCTCATCGGGGTTTGTTTCCCGTCGTTCGGGATTACTGCAGGTGCGATACGTGTTCTTATAAAATCCTCCGCATGGGAGCGGATTGTATCGAGCCCCTTATCTTGTATATATTTTAAATCTTTTTCTTTTAACTTAAACCGACTCCGAAACTCAGATTTTGCCAGTCGGTTAAATAATTCATCATACATATTATTTTGTTCCGTTCTAAAACTTTAGGTGCGACTTCCACCGCACCTAAAAATTTATATTATTATGTCTAAAATACTTAGCCCCTTAGAGCCTTAGTATCTTAGTGCCTTATTAAGTCATCACCATATCAAGGCTTTCAAGCATTTTCTTATCTTCTTCGGATTTAGAACCCGTTGTAGTTAAGTAGTTGCCTACGAGCAATGAATTGATACCTGCAACGATACCTAATTTTTGGTGTTCCTTGCTCAATCTGCAAGTTCTTCCGCCTGCATATCTCAACATAGAATGAGGGAGTGCAAGTCTGAAAATACAGATAGTTTTTAATATTTCTTCTTCATCAATTTTATCTTCATAACCTTCCAGCGGAGTTCCTTTGATTGGGTTAAGGAAGTTTATCGGAACTGTCTTCGGGTTAAGTTCTCTCAAAGACATTGCCATATCGACTCTGTCCTCTCTTGATTCGCCCATACCGATAATAACACCGCAGCAAGCTTCGATACCGTGTTTTTCAATCATCTTAACGGTATTAACTCTGTCTTCAAAGTTATGAGTTGTGCAGATGTTCTTATGATAATTCTTAGAAGTGTTGATGTTGTGGTTGTATCTTTCAACCCCAGCTTCTTTGATTTGTTTAATCTGATCTTCGGATAACAAACCTAAAGATGCACAGCAGTGAAGTCCCGGAATTGCAGCAACAGCTCTAATCATCTCTAAGATTTTTTCAAAGTCTTTCCCTGTAGGAACACGGCCTGATGTAACGATACAAAATCTTGTCGCACCATTTTCTTTAGCACTCAAAGCAGCTTTCTTAACGGTTTCAACGTCTAAAAGCGGATGTGCTTCAATTTCTGCGTGGTTGTGTTTACTTTGTGCACAATATTTACAGTTTTCGTTGCAAGCACCTGTCTTAGCACTGATAATACTGCAAGCTTCAACGTTGTTATCAAAGTTTTCGCCTGTTACCTTGTGTGACATCTCGATAAGTTCCTTTAACGGTTTGTCATAAAGGTCTAATAATTCTTGTTTGGTATACATTTTTTCTTCTGTCATAATTTCGCCCCATTTCGTTAGTACATAACCCTATTGTAGCACGAACGAAAAGCATGTTAAATGTTGTATAAATATTGGAATATGACTGGTGCGGTAGTGACCGCACCCTACTTCCTACTTCCTTTTCTTCCGCGGAGCGGTTATCCGCCCCGACTTGTGGGAGGATAGTGATTGTAGGCGAAGTAATGAGCCGTACAAGCACAGGTGGGGAGCAATAATAATTCATAATGTATAGTTACCGCTCCGCGGAAACTCCCCTTTCCCTGCGGGATTTCCCCAAGCTGGGGCAATAGCCGCTCCGCGGGCGTTTTTTGTTTGCAACACTTCGTAATATGTCAAACAAAAAAATAATTAACGTAGGGTAGGCTTTAGTCTACCGAATTACAATTATTATTCAAAATATTCTCTTTGAATAATAGACATCATCTTGTTGAGGAAATGTTTATATCTTGCGCGGTCTGATTCTCCTGACATAATAATATCAGCGTGAGCCTTGCAAGGTCTTATATAGATTTTTGCTTTTTCGTTTGCGTTTTTGTAAATAGAATCAGCGGAGGAGTCTAAGCCTCTTTCTACCGCTCTTGTATAAAATCTTTCTTTTTGAATATGTTCTCTGATATCTACGTAGATAGAGATATCAAACGCGTTTTTAATCTTATCCGTAAGCGTAAATAAACCTTCCGAAATAATAATTTTGGAAGGTTTAGCAAGTGTATAATTGTCATATCTGATAGCAGTACCGCTCATGTCATATTTTGGAAGATAAATACTTTTGCCTGAAAGCAATTGTTTAATGTGTTCACACATAAGTTCCAATTCCAATGCTTGCGGAACGTCTAAATCGTAATGTTTTGCAAATTCCGCAAAGCTTCCTGCTTTTTTGACCATATCTGATCTGTCATAGTAATAATCATCCGTATTTACTCTGGTGATGATATCTTCGGAATCGTATTCCGTTGCGAAAGCATTGATTGTTTCAATGATATCAAGCGTAATTGTTGATTTTCCGCTTGCCGTTTCGCCTGCGATACCGATTGACATTGATCGGTTAATCTTTTGTGCCATAAACTCAGCTATTTTTCTGATAACCGAAGGTTTATAACTGATTATTATTGAATCGGGAGATTTCATCTCAGTTTCAAATATATAATACAAATCTTGTTCTATTCTGTCCGCTCTGTTTATTGTTGGGGCGGTTACATAATTCTTTTCGAGTTGGTTTTCAGCTGTAATAGTCTTATTTTCCATTAATTTAGTCATTGTTTGATAAAATCCTTTTCAACTTTTATTAGTTAAATTTTTTTTATTATACCAGATTAAACGAGCATGAATACATTTTTTGTTAAAATATTAATAAAAATGTTACAATTAATAATAATAAATAATATAAAAGAGGAGATAAAACCATGGCAAATATAGAAATAACGCTTGGAACGGGGAATGAACATAAGGTTTTTGAGATTAATACAATTGTAAAAAGTCTCGGATATGACAATATAAAATTCGTTCAAGCGCCAAAAGGTTTCAACCCAATAGAGAACGGCACAACATTTGAGGAAAATTCTCTGATAAAGGCAAGAGAGGGGGCTAAGTTGTCCGGCATGATAAGCCTCGCGGATGATTCCGGCTTATGTATAGATGCCCTGAACGGAGCTCCGGGGTTGTATTCCGCCCGTTATGCAGGAACACAGGATGCAAAGATTGAGCGGGTTTTGAGAGAACTGAAAGGCAAAGAGGACAGAACTGCAAAATTTGTATGTTGTATGACGCTTGTTGATAAAGACGGCAATGTGATACATGTTACAAAAGGCGAATGCAAAGGACATATCGTGTATGAGCGCAAAGGCACTCACGGGTTCGGTTATGATCCTATTTTTATGCCTGACGGCTATGATATAACGATTGCCGAGATGAGCGAAGAGGGCAAAAACTCTATCTCTCACAGAGGAAAAGCGTTAGAGAAAATGCTCTCATTTATAAAAGATAATGTGCTATAATTAAGCTATAAAAGGGGAAATTATGGATACTAAAGAATTTGAAAACATTTGTAAACGTGCAAAATCCGCATCAATAAAAGCGCAAGGACTTTCAACGGAAACTAAAAACAAAGGTTTGACAGCTGTTGCGAAAGCATTGGAGGAAAACAAAGATAAAATCTTTGAAGCAAACAAAAAAGATTTAGAGTTTGCAAAAGAGCTTGTAGCAGAGGGAAAACTCACAAAGGCAACCTTCAACCGTCTAAAACTTGATGAAAACAAGATGCGCGATATGGTGCAAGGTATCTATGATATAGTTAAACTTGATGATCCCGTAAATAAAACCCTTTTGAAACGTCAACTTGACGAAGGCTTGATTTTGTACAAAATATCCTGCCCGATAGGTGTTTTAGGAATAATTTTTGAGGCAAGACCTGACGTAATATCTCAGATATCTTCGCTTGCGATAAAATCATCAAATGCGGTTATCTTAAAGGGCGGAAAAGAGTCTAAAAACACAAATACCGTTATTCTTGATGTTATAAATAAGGCTCTGGCATCCGTTGACGGGTTCCCTGAAGGGTTGTTAAATCAGGTATATTCACGAGATGATGTTGCGCTGATGTTACAAGCGGACAAATACATTGATTTGATTATCCCGAGAGGCGGGAACAAACTCGTTCAATTCATCAAAGGAAATACAAAAATACCTGTATTAGGTCACGCTGACGGAATTTGTCATATCTATGTTGATGAAAGTGCCGATTTAGAGCTTGCAAAACGTGTTGTTATCGATGCGAAAACACAGTATCCGAGTGCATGTAATACGGTCGAAACACTTTTAATAAACAAAAACTTCAAAGGTGCCGAGGAATTACTCAATACAATAAAAGCTGCGGGAGTAGAGTTGATATTTGAGCCTGAAAGTTGGCACAAAGAGTATTCTGATCTAAAATTGGCAGTTAAATATGTAGCTAATGTTGATGAGGCTATAGACCATATAAATACCTTTGGCTCGGGGCATACAGAATCTATCCTGACCGAGAACGAAGATAACGCGCAAAAGTTTATGAATCTTGTTGATTCGGCGGGAGTATATCATAATGTTTCTACAAGGTTCGCAGACGGTTATCGTTACGGTTTTGGAGCCGAGGTGGGTATATCTACCAACAAAACCCATGCAAGAGGCCCTGTAGGGCTCGACGGACTGGTTATATACAAATATAAATTGATAGGTTCGGGGCAGATTGTACAAGATTACGTTTCGGGTAAAAAGCAGTTCCATCACAAAGATTTGTAAAGATTTATTTCAAAGACATGGATTATGCCTAAAGTTTCTTAAAAATATGCCGTAAAAATACAATGTAAGCATATATTTATGTTGAGTTGTGTTAACCGAAAAAGGAAAGAACATCTAATGGGCGTACCTAAAACAAATGTGAAATTTACCGTTCGGGATAATTGCGGTTACTATAAATGGAACAAAGGCAAAAACGGAAATTATTACAGAACATTCTATGACCAAAAAGGACAGCAAATATCTCAAAGCGCATTTTTAAAAAGCAACAATGCCGTGATTGACAGCGGAAATGCTATGCGGAAAAAAGAGCATGTAAAGCAAAAATCCGACAATCAGCCTAACAGTGTTTTCAATAACCCTGTAGGTAAAAATAACGCTGATATTCTCGGGGCTGAGGCTGTCGGCGATATCAAAAAATGGTAGAAAAATTTTTATAGAAACTGACCGTACACACAAAATGTGTTCGGTCGGTTTTTTGTGTTAAATTTTTGCTAAAACCCTGTTCTTATGGCGTTTCTGCCAAATCTTTTTTCTATATTATCAATACATTGACTCAATGTTTTTTCTTTTTCATCCTCCTGATGAAACAGTGATAACTGTTCGTTCCCGAAGGTCAGATTTTCCAGAACAATCCCTGTACTTCTGTAGGTGATACCTTGTCTGTATATATTAGGCAAAATCTCGTTTACGGTTTTTTGAAGTGTTATCTCCAAATCCGTCGGTTTCAATAAATTTCTTTTATCATAAAGAGTGGCAAAATCTTTTGTCCTTAACATCACGCCTATTGAGGCGCATTTGCCTTTATAGTATCTGAGTCTTGAGCAGGCATTGTGCAAATGTCTGGAAATCTCCGGTTTTATTACTTTTAAATCGTCGGAAAAACTTCCGTCACATATAGTGGACGTATCTTGAATTGATTTAGGATATTCAAATTTGTTGCTTACCTTGGAAACACTCTCGCCCAACAGCTCGTGGCGTAGTTCCACTCCGTTTATTCCGAGCTTTGTTTTGAGCCAAGCATCGTCTTTTGCTACAAATTCGGACGCAAGCAATATCCCGTTCCGTTTCATTGTAAGTGAGTTTGCTCTCCCTATTCCGCAAACTTCTTCTATATATGTTTTTTCAAGGACAGGCATGATATCGTTTTTACCTATTACAAAGAGTCCGCCCGTTTTCTTTGCCTTGTCGCTTGCGAGCTTTGCAAGCAGTTTTGAATAACTCAATCCGATTGATACGGGGATATCCGTTTTTTCAAGAATGGTCTCTCTTATAAGCCAGCAAATATCCTGATAGTTTTTTTTGAAGAGTTTGCGTGTGCCCGTCAAATCAACATATGCTTCATCTACGGATACGACTTCGACGTCGGGGCTAAAGTCTGCGAGACACGCTATAACCCGCTTTGAATATTCGTGATATTTTCCGTGGTCAGCGATTATGTAATTAGCCTCGGGAAACTCTTTTTTCGCCATAAACAGTGGCATACCCATTCTGACGCCGAGTTGTTTTGCCTCTCTGGAGCGTGACAAAACGCAGCCGTTTCTGCCCGAAACAACACAGGTCGGGGTACCTTTGTAGCCTTTATCGTCTGCCTGTTCGCACGATACGAAAAAGGAGTCGCAATCCACTAATGCTATTACACGTTTTTTCATAATAATATTATCTCACATCGCGCACCATTTGCCAATATGATTTTGTTTATTTAAGTCTGTCCGTTTTTGACGTAATTGCCTGATATAATAAAATTATGTTAAACTGTTAAAAACGAATAAGGAAGGAATTTTATGGTAACGGCGGAAGCGGAAAAGACAAAAAGAATGATAAAACCGAACAAACAACAACAAAAATGTATTGAAAAACTGGATGGCCCTGTTATGGTGCTTGCCGGTCCCGGAACAGGAAAAACATTTACTCTTATTGAACGTATTAAATATATGCTTAAACAAGGAATCGAGCCTGAGAGTATACTTTGTCTTACATATTCCGAGGCTGCCGCAAGTGAGATGAAAGTCCGACTGGTTAAAGAGGTCGGGACAATAGCCTCTGCCGTATCAATCCATACATACCATGCGTTCTGTAATGAAATAATAAAAAATAACCCTGCGGATTTCGAACTTATGGAGGGTTTGGCTCTTGCAGACGATATGCAAAAACAGGACATTATGGCGGAAAGCATAAAAGAATGTAAGCCCGTTGCTTATGTTACCCAATGGGGAAATGCCGAATATTTTATCACGGAGCATTTGAAAAATGTTGCCGAAATAAAGAAAAGTCAGATTACCAAAGAAAAGTATATGTATAACCTTGAGCATCATCCTCTGTGGCAGGGGAAAATGGATGAACTGGAAGAAGAAAAGAAAGACCGCGAAACCAACGGCAAGGCTATGAAAACATTTAACCAAAAGTATGAAAACCATAAACGTAAAATAGCGAAGGCGCGCGAGGCGTGGGATATTTTTGAGGTTTATAACAGAAAGTTAAAAGAACATAACCTTATTGATTTCGACGATATGATTTTAATGGTATTAAATACCTTAAACTCCAATGAGGAGTTGTTGGACAGAGTATCAAAGAAATATAAATATTTTCTTGTAGACGAATATCAAGATACAAACTATGCGCAAAATAATATTGTGTTTAAGCTCGCGGAAGGCGCAGGAAACAAAAATATCTTTGTAGTAGGGGATGACGACCAGATTATATATGAGTTCCAAGGTGCAAAAACCGATACATTGGAAAAATTCCTAAAAAGATATGAAAATGACAATGTTGAGGTAATTTGTCTTGAGGAAAATAACCGTTCTACCCAAACGATACTTGATTTCAGTTACAAGGTTATATCGCAGGATGAAACAAGACTTGAGTTTAACCCAGAGTTTAAAAAATATAAAATAAACAAAAAACTAACTGCGAAAAATCCTGATGTTTGTGCAAAAGACAGAAAAATAAAGGTTAATTCTTTTGCGGAAATAACGCAGGAGCAAAACTATATTGTTGAAGATATTGAAAAATTGATTAAAAAGACAGATTTTCCTAAGACGGAAAAAGGGGAACCGGATTTGTCGACTATCGCTATATTGACGAGACAGAACAGTGAGTTGGAAAGTTTTGCGGATTTACTTAAATCAAAAAATATCAAGTTTCAGATAAAAACCACAAGAAGTATTTTTGAGTTGAAACCTTCGTTATTGCTATATTTTTACTTAAAGGCATTGTTTAATCATTCTTATTATTCGGAACAGTTGTTCGGGCTTTTGGGCTCGGAACCGTTCGCGTTTGAGGCGGAGGATTACAGTTATTTATTGTCTCAAAACAGATTAAACCATAAAGATTTTGTCGAAAATATCAGATTAAACAAAGACCACGATTGGAAAGACAAAGAAAAAGTTTTGGGATTTTTGGACACTTATGACGAATTGAAAAAATTGCAGGCAAAAGAGAATTTAAAAAACTTAATTGTGTCTGTTTGCAATAAGACAGGATTGTTAAAGTATTATGTTGAATCTGATGTGAATAAAACGGATAATATACTTGCTATAAAGAAAATAATCGACCTTGCGGGAGATGTCAGAAGGAACAACCGAGGGGCAGGGCTTGGCGATTTTATCAAGTATATTGATATGGCACTTGAAAGAAATATTCCGCTGAATATTGATAAAGACGAATACACTCAAAACGCTGTTCAGCTTGTAACGTTGCACAGCAGTAAGGGCAGACAGTTTGATTATGTTTATATGCCAAATCTTGTTGCATCCAATTGGGAGCGCAAGAATACAAGGAATAATGTTTCTCTTCCGATTATAGATGAAGATAAATTGGTGGATGACGATGTCGCGAAAAAATCCGAACAGTTGAGGTTGTTGTTCGTAGGTTTGACGAGGACGAAGTACGACTTGACGCTATCTTATGCCAATAATATTTTGGGCAGAACGCAGGAACTTACGACATATTTGTCCGATGTGATAAACAGCAGTCCTGATTTGTGTGAGACCGCAACATATGAACTTACAAAAGACGGTTATGCAACAGAGCTTTTAAAATCGTTCAGACAAAACAATTATGATTATGAAGGCGCATTCAAAGATGAACTTGAAAAACGGGTTGAGAAATTCATCTTGAGTCCGAGCTCGTTAAACCAGTATACAGCGTGCCCGAGAAACTTTTTGTATACGTATATTTTAAGGATTCCTATATACGAGTTGGATTGGGATAATGCTAATTACGGCAGTTCTGTTCACGCGGCTCTTGAACACGCCGAAAAAACGGCTATGGAAACGGGCAGTTATCCTACCGCGGAAGAAATGGTTGAAGATTTTAAGAAGAATCTGGGCGAGTTTGAGTTTGAAGATGCGGACAAACGCAATGAGTTTTTGAAACGCGGAGCTGCGTCTTTGAAAAAATATTATCCGCATTTTATAGAGACGAGTGCGGACAGATTGTTCGAGGTAGAGGCGACTTTTGATGCTATTCCGATAGACGGCGAAATTATAAAAGGTAAAATTGACCGTATTGAGAAAAATTCTGACGGAACTTTCAGGCTGTATGACTTTAAAACAGGCTCCTCTAAGCCTCATAAACAAATCTCTGACGGCGGGAACTATGAAAACTATTTAAACCAGTTGAGATTTTACAAGCTGGCATTTGAGACAGTGCATGAAGGCTCCTATGTATCGCAGACAGGGTTATTGTTCCCTGAAGCATTTGAGGGAAATTTCTATATCAAATTGACCGATGAGGACAACAAAATAATCAAAGAAAAGATAATGAATGCTTACAGAGAGATTAAAGCTCTGAACTTCAAACCTTGCGATGATGAGAAGGCGTGCGAACATTGCTCATACGCGCATTTGTGCAAACTGGATGTCTGCTAGGGATAGGGGTAAATATAATGTATAATTTTTTCTCTCCCGAGAGAGTGTAAATTAGGGCGAAACACTGCCGAACTAACGTGAACGGAGATTCTTCGCACTTGCCTGTATTACATGTGCTCAGAATGACAGTAGCGCAAGAGTTTACTTGGGTTTAACTTATGAAATTGTATGTTAATTGTCATCCTGAGCGAATTTCTGTTCGGGAACACATAATCCGTTCAAATATAAGCGAAGGATCTCAGAAATGCTGGGTACGTTAGCGAACGCACCGATTCCCTTTTTGTGTTTTTATTTTAAGTTATAATCTTCTTTAATTACGGCTTCAAGTTTGTCCAAAAGCTCGTTTTCGGGTACTCTTGAGAGTATAATTTCACCTTTCTTGAAGATGTAACCTTCGCCTATGGCCCCTGCGATACCATAATCAGCGTGAGATGCTTCCCCCGGCCCGTTTACGGGACATCCCATTGTCGCGATTGTGATAGGCAAATCAAGGTTCTTAAATCTTTCTTCAACCTGTTTTGCAAGCTCTATCAGTTTTATTTGTGTTCTTCCGCAGGTAGGGCAAGAGATAAAGTTTACTCCTCTTTGTCTCAATCCGAGGGCTTTTAGTATTCCCCATCCTGCATGGACTTCTTCAACAGGGTTTTCGGTGAGCGATACACGGATTGTATCTCCGATACCTTCAGCAAGCAGAGTACCTATCCCGACTGCTGATTTGATGAGCCCGCCTTTGAGTGTTCCTGCCTCGGTTACGCCGACGTGGAGCGGATAATCAACTCTTTTTGCCATTAATCTGTATGCGTCTATTGTTGTCGGAACATCAGACGATTTCAAAGAGATTTTTATGTTGTCATAGTCTAAATCCTCAAGGATTTTTATGTGCCCCATTGCACTTTCAACCATTTTTTCGGCAAGGGTTAAGTCTGTACGTTCTTTGAGTGATTTTTCCAAAGAACCTGCGTTTATACCTATTCTGATAGGAACATTATTCGTTTTTGCAAGAGAAACGACTTTTTCTGTATGTTCTCTTTTGCCGATGTTGCCCGGGTTAATACGCAATGCATCAATCCCGTTTTCAATACATTGGATTGCGAGTCTGTAATCAAAATGGATATCTGCGACCAAAGGGAGCGGTGATTTTTTGATTAGCGTTTTTACCGCAGCTGCTGCGTCTTTGTTTAGTACGGCGATTCTTACTATCTCACAGCCTGCCTCATAAAATTCGTTTATTTGCGCAAGTGTTGCATCTATATCGCGTGTATCCGTGTTGCACATTGTCTGTACCGAGATAGGAGCTCCGCCTCCGATTTTTACGTCACGTATTTTTATTTGTTTTGATTTTCTTCTTGTAATCATTTTATTTATCTTCCCCCGAATAATCTTTTTGATAAGAATTATAGCATAAAAAGAGTAATGGTTTTAGGTGTTATTTTCTTGACAAAAAGTGGAATATAGTAAATAATAAAAATGCAGGGTGGCACCTTAGTCAAGTGCCGAATAGCTCCGCTAAACAGTTAATAAATGTAATGCTATTGCACAAATCGCTATTGTGAGCAATAGCATTATTATTTTGTCTAGCATTTTCTACCTCCTTTCTTGGTCTGTCAATTTTTGAGATTGTAGCCAAGCGGATAGTAGTGGTCTACGTTAACCCTGCAGATTTATATTAACATATTTTCTAAAAACTGTCTAGCATTATACAATTTCAACGCTGTGATGGGCAAATGTCATTCTCAGAACGGGAATATATTTACTTCGGTCTTAGTATCTTATTGCCTTTTTGGGGCTTAATACTTTAAATTTTCATTATAAATTGACTTGATAAATTATGCGATTTTGTGTATGATAGGGGTACACGAATTTATATATATAAATAGGAGATATTCATGTTCGAACGTTTTACAGAGAAGGCTATTAAAGTCATAATGCTTGCTCAAGAGGAAGCACGCCGACTCGGTCATAATTTCGTAGGCACGGAGCAAATATTGCTGGGGCTTATCGGTGAAGGCACCGGTGTAGCAGCCAAAACATTGAAATCTATGGGTGTAAACCTTAAAGATGCTCGTGTTGAAGTCGAAAAAATTATTGGCAGAGGCTCAGGCTTTGTAGCGGTAGAAATACCTTTTACCCCGAGAGCAAAGAGAGTTTTGGAATTATCATGGGATGAAGCAAGACAGTTAGGTCACAACTTCATAGGTACCGAACACTTGTTATTAGGTCTTATCCGTGAGGGTGAAGGCGTAGCCGCAAGAGTTTTGGAAAACCTTGGCGTTGACCTTAACAAAGTCAGAACCAACGTAATCAAAATGCTTGGAGAATCTAAGACGACTTCAGGCGCAGGCGGTGGTTCATCATCTTCATCATCAAGCGCATCAAAGGTTAAAACCCCGAGCCTTGATGAATACGGTACTGATTTAACATTGGCTGCGGCAGAGCAAAGATTGGATCCTGTCGTCGGTCGTGATAAAGAGATTGAAAGGGTTATCCAAATCCTTGCAAGAAGAACCAAAAACAACCCTGTATTGTTAGGTGAACCTGGTGTCGGTAAAACCGCTGTTGCGGAAGGCTTAGCTGCAAGAATAGTTGCAGGCGAAGTCCCTGATATTTTGGACGGCAAGAAGGTTATCCAATTGGATATGGGCTTGTTGATTGCAGGTACAAAATACAGAGGTGAGTTTGAGGAACGTCTGAAAAAGATTATGGACGAAATCAGACAAGCAGGAAACGTAATCCTTGTTATTGATGAAATGCATACCTTGATTGGTGCGGGTGCTGCGGAAGGCGCAATCGACGCGGCAAACATTCTTAAACCTGCACTTTCAAGAGGCGAAATTCAGGTTATCGGTGCGACTACTTTGGACGAATACAGAAAGTATATCGAAAAAGACTCCGCACTGGAAAGACGTTTCCAACCTGTTATCATTGAAGAACCTTCAATTGATGAAACGATAGAGATTTTAAGAGGGTTGAAATTCAAATATGAAGAACACCACGGTTTAAACATCTCGGATGATGCCGTTATTGCTGCAACTAAGCTTTCGGCAAAATACATAAACGACAGATTCTTGCCTGATAAGGCTATTGACGTTATTGATGAGGCAAGTTCAAAAGTCAGATTGAAATACAGTTCACTTTGTCCTGAAGGCAAAAAGTTGGATAAACAATTAAAAGAAATCGTTAAGGAAAAAGAAGAGGCTATCAGAAATCAAGATTTCGAAAAAGCTTCAAACCTTAGAGATGATGAATCCAATATGAAGGACAAAATCAGAGAAGTTAACGAACAGTGGAAGAAGGATAACGAGGCTAACAAACCTGTCGTGACTGAAGATGATGTTGCGGAAGTTATCTCAACTATGACAGGTGTTCCTGTTACCAAGTTGACGGAAGGCGAAAGCGAAAGATTACTTAAACTTGAGGACACTCTTCACGCTCGTGTAATCGGTCAGAAAGAGGCTGTTACGGCTGTAGCTAAGGCTATCAGACGTGCCAGAGTCGGTTTAAAATCACCAAACAGACCAATCGGAAGTTTCATCTTCTCAGGTCCTACCGGTGTCGGTAAAACCGAGTTGGCAAAAGCTCTTGCAGAGGCTTTGTTCGGCTCTGAAGATAACATGGTTCGTGTCGATATGTCAGAGTTTATGGAGAAACACTCTACAGCTAAGTTAATCGGTTCTCCTCCGGGATATATCGGTTATGATGACGGCGGACATTTGACAGAGATTATCAGAAAGAAACCTTATTCGGTTATCCTCTTTGATGAAATCGAAAAAGCTCACCCTGATATCTTTAATATCATGTTGCAGATACTTGATGACGGTCGTTTGACGGATGCAAAAGGACGTCACGTAAGTTTCAAAAACACGGTTATCATTATGACATCAAACGTTGGTGCAAGTATGATTACTCACCAAGGTAAGCTTGGTTTCACAACAGGCGAAGATGCTCGTAAGGATAAATATGAAAAACTCAAAGATACGGTTAATGAAGAATTGAAGAAGGCATTCAGACCTGAATTTTTGAACCGTATTGATGATATCATCGTATTTAACCACTTGCAGAAAGACGAAATCAGACAAATTGTTGATTTGATGATGAAAGACTTGTTCAAGAGATTATCGGAACGTGATTTGTCTATCGAAGTCACCGATGAGGTTAAAGATTATCTTGCTAAAGACGGTTACTCCGAGGCATACGGTGCAAGACCTTTGAGAAGATTGATTCAACGTAAGATTGAAGATAAACTCGCGGAGGAAATCTTGACGAATGCTTACGAGCCGGGCGATACGATTGTATTGAAGCTCAAAGATGATGATATCGTATTTGAGAAAAAACCGGGCTCCAAAAAGCAAGAAGAGGCTAAGGAAGAAACAAAAGCTATCGAGGAAAAACCTGCAGAAGATAAACCTGTAGAACAAAATAACCCTCAATAGTGAATGGTTTATAAATTTAAAAGAAGGCGGACTGTTTATTCAGCCTGCCTTCTTTTGTTCTGCGCGGATCGATTATCATCCCCGACTTGGGGAGGATAGTGATTGTAGGCGAGAGAACGAGCCGTACAAGCGCAGGTGGGGAGTGGTAATATTTCGAAATTAATAATGCGTTATTTGTCATCATGAGCGACAAATCGTATTAACAAAATATATTTGTTTATAAAATGGGGAAGGATTTATAAGCAGAATAAAAGATTCTTCGCACTTGCTTTTATCCATGTGCTCAGAATGACAGAAAAGAGCAAATTTTATGGATAATTCATTTTGCTGTGTCGGATTATTTTTCAGTTGGTGTGTAATTATAACATACGAAAAGGCAGCTGCTGGTACAACTGCCTTTCGTAAATGTGAATATGAATATCAAAGAAGTTTCAACTTAATTTTTTAACTTAGTTTAGTGTTTGACTTAACTTGTAAACCTTGAATTTAATCTTATTTAATCTTACTTATTTTTCCCAACTTTAAATTATCTTAAATCCCGCTTACTCTTATATAAAGTTTTTTAAGATTAGAAAATTGACTTTTTTGTTTTATGTTCTTTACAATTTGTTACAATTGACGTTTAGCTAAAGAATAATCGTGAATTGTGGATTACGAATTAAGATTTCTTTTTGCTCCCCACCTGAAAAACTAACTGCCTTTGTTGCAAGTAAGTAGGTCGGATTTACCAATCCGACAAAGGGTTCTT
>DLEF01000054.1:0-146 GCA_002481545.1 Cyanobacteria bacterium UBA7753
GAATAATTCTTAATGAAAAAAATTTATTAATCAATAGGTAACTTGAGAAAATTTTATATATTAATTAATATTATTGGAACCCTTGCGGGGAGTGGGGTTTAGGTTATATATTTTGTATAATGATGTCGGTGCGGTAGTGACCGCAC
>DLEF01000054.1:236-35974 GCA_002481545.1 Cyanobacteria bacterium UBA7753
CCCCCTCACTCGACCTTGTAATTTTCGCTATCTCTCAAAAACAATGTCGGTCTCTCCCACAGACAGGGGCGAGACTTTAGATTTTGCTATCGCAAAATCTATACCGTTGCTACGCAACGGTTCTAACCCTCGCTCCTCTGTGGGAGAGCGAAATTCGGGACGGCAACGACCGGTAAGCGAAAGATGAAATGAGGGCTGGCGACAGCCACCCGAATGACAATCTTGAGCACAAACGAATTTCAAGACAGGGTGACGAAGGCGGGTGAGGGGTGCATCCGCAGGATGGAATAAGTACGAATTACTAATTATACATAGGCATTTGTCTCTTCGCGAATATACATCCGCAATAGTTCTGTCTGTATAAATTCAAGCTCTTTGATATTTTATTCGTTTTTAAAAACCCGTCTTTTTTCTTAAAATCTATGGCAAGAAACTCCAGTCCGTATTTCTGCGCAATCTTTTCCCCAACCATGGAAAGGTTCTTAAAATTCTTGTGCGGGCTGATTATCATAGAGGTAGTAAACTTATTTATTCCGAGCTCCTTCGCCTTCTTTGCCGTA
Organism: Cyanobacteria bacterium UBA7753; assembly: GCA_002481545.1. Classification (GTDB taxonomy): domain Bacteria; phylum Cyanobacteriota; class Vampirovibrionia; order Gastranaerophilales; family Gastranaerophilaceae; genus UBA2883. The sequence goes on from DLEF01000054.1 coordinate 797, forward strand.
TCGGTCAACCTAAGCTCAAAACACTTGATACACCTTGCACCGCCCTCGGGCTCATCTTCATACCCTTTTACATAATCCAAATACTTTTGAGGAGTGTAAGGCTCAACCAAAAGCTCCGTATCAAAATGTTTACATAAAGTCTTTTCAGCCTCTAATCTTCTGTTATATTCTTCCTCTGTGTCAAAATTGTTGTTGCTGAAATATACCGTGACATCATAACCCATATCGTGTAACAAGGTAATCGGATATCCCGAACATATAGCACAGCACGCGTGCAACAAAACTCTGTTTTCTTTATTTTCCAAGGATTGCCCTTTCCAGTTCAAAATAAGCCTTTGCTCCGTGGTAATTGTTACCGTTTACAATTATCGTCGGAGTTCCGTCAACACCCTTAGCGACCGCATAAGAGATGTCTTTTTGTATCTTCTCGCGTGTTTCGTCGGACGTTATATCACTTCTGAACTTTTCCGTATCAAGCCCCATTTTCTTTGCGAGCTCTACAGCATCACCGTCATTTTCGGGAGGATTTTCATATAATTTGTCCGCCATATCCCAATACTTACCCTGATTTTCGGCAGCAACCGCATAAACAGCCAACTGCCCCGCTCTTTTATGATAATCTTTATCCAAATAAGGGTTTATCTTCTTATCAAGAGGCAAATTATGGTGAATAATCAAAACATCTTTGTTTCTCTTCGCTATCTTATGTAGCATTATATTATATGAATAACAAACGGGACATTCAAAATCAGAGAAAAATTCCACCCTGATTTTACCCTCAGGATTACCCAAAACATTCCCGCTAACCTTATACGGGTTGTGTTTCATAAACATATAATGTTTTATGGACTGTTTTCTTGATGCAAAAGGCATTTCAACATATGCCCACGATAAAAATGTGCCTATAATAACCATTGCAATAATAAACGGTTTTGTGCATTCTTTCACCCCGTCAATAAAATCAAAGTAACTGTCTTTTACGCTTTTTACTAAACCTCCGTTTTTAAAATCGGTTGCAACTAATCCTATTGCAAGATTTATAAAATACGTAACAAAGCAAAGTATACAGATTTTATCTATCTGAAAAATACTGACAACCGCAAGACATATTGATATCAAAAACGAGACAATCCCGAGGACGGATATATAAGACATCGGGTTTTTAAATACCTTAAGGAACCAAAGCCATTTTATCTCTTTCAGTTTATCAACATGCAAAAGCATCAGGATAAACAGATAAAGAAACATTCCCCAATAAGTGAGAGGAATACCCGTAAACACAGCCTTGGAAGTCTGCGCCACCGCGTCACAATCCACGAACTCGTTTATATTACAAAAACTGGGTTCTGCGTACGGGTTGTAATTAGCTTGATAATAAACAACCCCGAGTTCAACACAGCATAAAAGCCCTAAAATGGTTAATCCGTTTAGTATTTGTTCTTTCTTCATATCCTAAATATATTATTAATCAGCAAAATATGCAATTACCCTATTTTATTGCATAGTGTAACAACTGAGATTTGCATTTAATTTTTTGAAATTAGCTCTTGATATTATGATTTTGGATGATGTATCCTGCGGATCAGAAAGGTAAATATTGTTCTTGTCACTGCCTGTTATAGCCAACGCATGGTGAGAACAAAAATCATAATCTTCACCTTTTGATGTTTTTGCCAGACCGTAAACCATTCTGTCAGGGTTATTCGGTTCATTATTTAATGCCATACTGTACACTGCTTGGTTTCTTTGAGCCGTTATCGTACGTTACAAACGTCATATTGCCGTTTGAATCTTTTGTTCCGTGCTGGAACCTTCTGACTTGACCTGTTCTGTCAAACATTAATTTGTCATGCGTATTTGCATCTTTTGCATATAAGACCAAATACATCGATTTATTTGAAGTGTTTTTTACCTTTAGAACCAAATCTCCTTTTTTATTTTTTACATCTATAGCACCCGTTTTCGGATTTTGTGTAACTTTATAATTTTTACTGTTATATTTTTGTTTTATTGCCTCTATTGAAAATTGTTGAGGCTTTATCTTACCTTTGTCATCAACTTCCGCAAAAGTCGCTTGTGGATGATACTTTTTGCCCGTACTTTTTACAGGTTATTTTGCTTTCTGAGGCTTATGTACCATTTTCTCCACAGGAGATTTAAAACCTGCATACGGAGCAGGAGCCTGTTTCGAAGAATATTGAAGAGGAATTAGAAAGTGGTTGTTTTCTATTTCCTGCAGCTCTTTTTGGGACATATTTAATATGGACGTACATATTTCATACGCGCTTTTGCCTTTGCATTCCTTCGGATGCATGGTGACATAACGATTAAATTTATCTACAGCACTCAAACTATGTGGCATAAATATTCCTTCTAATAAGCTTACATTAATCTATACGTCACATTTGAAGTAAAACTTTAGGAAAATTTTGATTATATTAAGTTTTTTTTACATTCCAAAATAAAAGACTTTAATAAAACATCTCTGTCTTGTGTATATACTGTTTGTATGCTACCATTACAATAAAAAAGGAGTTACGTTATTATGTTAGATTTTTTATTCAAGAAGAAAAATGATTTGCACCGTCAACAAGCAGTAAATGAGTTTTATAAACAACTCAGAGACTTGTATAATCCTGATTCCGTATCGGAAGACAGAAAAAAATATCTTTCCGAATTAATGGAAAAATACGGTTACATTCCGTATTCATATAACAGAGCATGCTCTGAATTGTCGGATGCGGAAGTTTTATTTGTTCTTGAAGAAAAATGGAAACAAAACGGAGTTTTAATTAACGGTAATTTAAAATTCGGCAACTCCAGCGTACTCGCTCGTAACAACGTAACCAATTCAAAATGGATACAAAAAGAAGGGCATGATATCAAATTGATTAACCTTGCCGCTCTCGGCGACAACCTTGCTCAAGATACAGGCAAAATGATAAATTGGCTGAGACAAATAGCAATCCTTCCTACAGGAAATGTTAAAGCAGGTATCTTTAATACAACCGTTTATTTGATACCGTTCCACCCTCGTGATTTCGGATGTGCATATTTGCCGACATCATCAGATGCGAGCCCTGCTCTTGAAGATGCAAAGCTTAAAGAATTGACAGGTGCGGACGCAACGGAACAGGTCAGAACATTTATCAACTTCGCCCAGCTTGCGGGACATCCTGTTATATATGATGTATTACCTCAAACGGGCAGATTTTCAAAAGCCGTATTGGCTAATCCGTTCATAGCAAGATGGTATGATATCAATGCTTTAACAAATGAATTGGATAAATCAATCGATAAAGCTGCAAAAGAAATGGAAGAAGAAGTAAACCACGACGATATGCAGCTTGTAAAGGAAATGTATAAAACCTCTATCAGAACAGGTTCCGCTACATTAACCGATTACTATAGAGAAATCTTTGACAAATTGGATGAAAAACTTGTTGAAGATAAGAAATACTTATCCGAAAAAATGATGGAAAAAAGTATTCAAGACAAACTCGTCAAAAAAGTAAGAGGTATCATTGCGGAAGTAGCAGGAACCCATAAAAAATTGACGGAAGACGAAATTACAAACCAAGGCGTAATGGTAGAAGCTTTAATACACGAAGGTATGTGGCCTGCTCCGGGCGGAGCTTGGTGCTCCGCAGGTGTACCTGTCTTTGACAGAATGAGCGAATGTGCATCATACCCTATGTTCAAACACTATGACTACAAAGGGATGGATGTTACGGAGTTTGCAAACCTCGATTGCCAAACACCATATTATTTCGTTCAACTCGAAAACGGAAAAGAAAACCACGATGTAATTGTATACTTCATTAACTACATGAAAAAATTACAATCATACTTCAACTTCGACGGATTCAGAGTTGACCACGTAGACCATATTGTAGATAACGTATCGGAAAAAGACGGAGTTCCTATAAGCTATCGTGCTCCGAGACACGTCCTCGGCAAATTAAACTCCGAACTCAAAGAACACGTTTTATACTTCGCAACACTTGCAGAATATATGCTTTGGGATAATTACCTGAAAGAATATCACAAAGATATGGGATTTGACCTTCTTTGGGGTAACGATATCGTATCACAAAGCGAAAAAACTCCTGAAAAGATTGCGGAAGATAACACAATGTTATCAAATTATAACGTTGAATTGGATTCTAACAAGACTCCGTTATCAATCTTAAAAACCTATAACAACCAAGACGGTGAATTTGACGCAATAGACAGATATCCTGCGCAACTGGGCAGAGACGGCGCACTGTTCAAATGGTTCAAGTATAAATTCTTACCGGGCGGAAAGAATGCGCAAAGACCTGTTATGTATGTTGACGGAGATGAATCATACACCGAACGCGGAATAGAAGAAACTATCGATAACGAAGTCGCTATGAAACGTAATGCGGATGAAGATTTCTACAAAAAATTCGATGCTCTCGACAGATTTGTTAAAAACAGCGATGTAATAACAGGCGGAGAAGCTCACGTAATCAGACAAGATGATGACGGATTTGTTGCATGGCAGATTACCAAAACAGAATCAAAGAAAGCGTTTATGGTAATGGCAAACTACTGCAACCCGACCGAAAAATTCACAACCGTTGATAACGGAAACTCTTATACAGAAATAAAAGAAGGTCGTGAAGTATACGACAAGACTCTTGTTATCCCGGGAGATTATAAATTGACGGCGGAATACAAGTTCAACGGGGAAGATTACGTTGAAGACAGGCTGTTAGAGCCAATGGGCGAAATAACAATGAACAGACTCATGCCTGCCGAATACAAATTATATTTAATGGAACAGGTATAAATAAAAAAATGGATACTTTAGCGGAATTTGTACAAAAGACAAGAGATAATTTAGGCATGTCGGCTAAAGGCTTAGCCAAAAAGTCGGCAATAGAATTATCAATGATAGAAGATATAGAGTCGGGGAAGGAATTATTCCTCCCCGTAACTATTCGTCAAAAACTCGCAAAAGCACTAAAGTGCTCGCCTCAAGATATTTTAGTGTTAGAGCGCGGTTATCAGGATATTGTTGTGAGTGAAGATAAACTTATGGAAATCCGCGCACGTATCTTAAACCACGAAAAATCTATTGCATGCCCTCGCTGCGGGGAACCGCTCGTTGTAAGAATAGAAAAAATGTACGACTTGGAAGACAACCTTGTCCTCTCTCCAAAAGCTCACTGCTCAAAGTGCGTATTCCAACTCCGAGGCTAGGGGTAAATATAGATAGAGTGAATACATCGTCAGTATACAATATGGCTAAACGTTCTATTTTTTGATTGGAGCTTCCTGCATCTCAATTATCCATCTGTAAAGATATTTTCCGTCTTTATGTACAACTTTTTCAAGTCTTTTATCAAGAACGTTAAATTCCGTACCTTTTGGGTAGACAACTTCGTAGTGCCCGTATTGAGTACATAAAGCATCCGCATAGCCCGATAAATCCGCAGCTCTTGTCTCTTGTGCCAAAGGATGAATTATGAATTTAACTTGTTTATAGCCTTCATCACAAAAATCTGCATCATATGCGGAATCTAAATCCATTGCACAGCTTTGTTTTGCGGGAGCGACATATTTTTCACCCACTTTGAAGGTTTCATCAACATACCTGTCAGTATCATAATCAGCGCAATTTTTCCCGCCAGCAACATCTATCCATCTTGCGACAGGTTTATGAATAAAGTTTTCATTATTGTACGATTTTGCGGGATTATATCTTTTAAATGATTTTGAAAGCATAATAGTTTCAATATTCTCGGGAACGCCGCCGCTGCCGCCATCGTCCGTATATTTTTTTACCCAGTTGTAATTAGCAACCGATAATCTGCTTAAGGCGTCTCTTTTTGATAAATGGTCGTATACCCCCGGACGCCATTCCATTAAGGCTTTCATATCCTCATCAGTCAGCTCTTGCGGTACCGTTGCCGTATCATCATAACGGATATTTGCTCGAATGTCTTTTATATGCTTTTTTGCTTGTTCTTGCTGTTTTGTTTTTCTGGTATCGATTAAACGCCCTATATAATCACTGTATTTTTCACCGTCTTTTTGCGGTTCCGTTTTCTGCATTTTATCAAGGTCTATAATAAGGCTTTTTCTGTCTTTTAAATCATGGCGTGTTAATATTACTTCATTCCCGTGAAAATGAGTGGCATTCTTAGCACGTTCCTCAATCTTTTCATCACTTATAATATGTTTTTCAGTTATTGTCTTGTATAAAGTCTTTACTTTGTCCTCTTCTATACCTTCATTTTCGGCTTTTTTAAGAGTGCTGACAATGCCGTTTTCAAACGCGTCAGCCTTATCCAATTCTCTCGGATAATTTTGAAACGCTCTCTCACCGATTGATAAATCAAAATTTTTACCGAAATCTGCTATCAAATTTTGTTGAAATTCCTCTCGCGCTCTTAATTTTGCAGCCTGTTCAGCTTTTATTTGAGCCTCTTGTTTCGCTTTAAGTTCAGTTTCGCGAGCTTCTTTTGCTCTTATTTTAGCTTCTCTCTCAGCTCTTAATTTCGCCTGTTTCTCTTCAAATTCAACAGCCTTTTCTTGCGCTCTCCATTCTGCCTGCAGTTTTTCTTGGCGTGCTGCCTCAGCTCTTTTTGTCGAGCCCGTTATTTTTCCCCAGAATTTCTTTATGCCTTCTCCCAATTCAGGCGTTAAAGTAACTTTTGCAGGTTGTATAGGGTTTGTGGTTGTTTGTGCTCTTTCAACAGTTTCTGTCTCTTGTGCTTTTTGTTGAGCGATGCGGGCTTCTTCTGCCTTCTTTGCTTCACTAGCGGCTTTTCGAGCCTCTATTTCAGCATTATATTGTTTCAGGAATGCCTCTTGTTCAGCCCTCTTTTGAGCTTCCGCTTTGGCTGTTTCTTCTGTTTTCTTTAGTTCTTCAGCTTTTTTGGTTGAACCCGATATTTTACCATAAAACTTTTTCAATCCGGATACTATTTTTTGTCCGCCTTTACCTCTCAAAGAGATTCCTGCGGCTAAAATCCCTGTTGCGATTACTCCCGCAACTGCAACTTTTTTACCGGCAGGATTAGTTGAAGTCCTGTCTTGATTACTGTTTACATTAGTTTTTACCGTTCCGCCTTTGAACGCATAGCTGTTATTATAATTATTGATACCAAGTGACATAAAAAAATCCTTTTTTCACTTACATACTTTTATAAGTACGCGTATGATAAAAATTTGCTACAATTTAAACATATGTGAAGGCAAATTTACAAAACTCTTTTATAAATATTGTTTTGATGTGGTAGTGACCACTACATACACTATTTATGTATTTATTTACCCCTCTTAGTGCCTTAGAGCCCTAGTCCTTAGTATCTTTAATGTATTTCTCATACAAATCGGGGCGTCTTTGCTTTGTTCTGATTAGTTGTTGTTCTTTTCTGTATTCGTTTATAAGTGCGTGATTTCCGTTTAAAAGCACTTCCGGCACTTCTAATCCTCTGTATTCACGTGGTTTTGTATATTGGGGATATTCAAGGAGTCCGTCTTCAAAACTGTCGTACTCCATGGATTCCTGTTTGCCGAGTGTTCCGTCCAATTTTCTTGATACACTGTCTATGACACACAGTGCAGGTAATTCTCCGCCCGTCAAAACGAAGTCGCCGATTGAAACTTCTTTCGGTTGTATTATATCTCTTATTCTCTCGTCAAACCCTTCATAATGCCCGCATAATATGATTATCTGGTCATACTTGGCAAGTTTTCTGCCCATATTATTATCAAAAGTTTCGCCCTGCGGAGTCATCATAAGAGTGATAGAGTTATCCTGTTTTTCAATGCTTTCATAAGCGTCAACATACGGTTGCGCCATCAATACCATGCCTGCTCCGCCACCATATGGAGTATCATCAACTTTTTTATGTTTATCGAGAGTATAATCTCTCGGGGTTATTGCATTAACTTCAATGACGTCAGAATCCAGTGCACGTTTCATAATACTATGAGAACATGCCTCGTTTATCATTTCGGGAAACAGTGTCAAAACATCAAATCTCATTCGATTAACCCCTGTATGTTTTCAACCGTTACTTCTTTTGTTTTAATATCTACCTTTGGAACAATAGCTTTTACGAAAGGAACAAGGCAAACTTTATGAGAGTTGGATTTAACCGTTAATAAGTCATTTGCGCCGTTATTGGAAACACCGATAACGACTCCGAGCTTTTTGCCCTCACACATTACATTCATCCCGACGAGTTCATCTATCAAAAACTCATCTTCATCTAGCTTTTCCCTTATCTCGTCTTCCGCAACAAAAATAAGACAGTTTTTATATTCCACAATATCATTAACGGAATCTATCCCGTCAAACTTTATAATTGCGAACTTGTTATTAAACTTGATACTCTTAACCGAAAGAGGAATATACTCGTTATCCTTCAAAACATAAACATCAGAAAGTCTTTCCATAAAGTCACGTTGACTTTTTGAATATCCGACTTTTGCCTCTCCTCGTACTCCGTGAAAATTAAGGATTTTACCTACCGAAACATACTTATTCATCTTCTGTTTTCTTTGGCTTTCTGCCTCGTTTTTTTGGTTTTTCTTCTGTTTCTTCGGCTTTTACTTCTTCGGTTGTTTCAGCAGTTTCTTCTTTCTTTTTGCGTCCGCGTTTTTTAGGAGCCTCTTCATTTGGAGCCTCTTCAGCTTTTTCTTCTGCAGGTTTTTCAGCTTTAGACTCTGCTTTTTCTTCATTATCTTCGGAAGATTTTTCAGCCTTTTCTGCCTCTTCTTTTTCTTTAGCTTTCTTTAAAGCCTCTTCCTGCTTAGGATATTTAGGAACCATATAGTCAGCCGGTTTATCAGGTCTGTCTTCGTTCCATCTGTCTAAGCCCATTTGTGCACGGATAAGCTTAATAGCTACGTGAACACGCCATTCATCAATTCTTAATTGTGCGGCAATAATCTTGTGACATCCTATCGGAGGCAACGGCAACAAAGGAGTATAAAGGCTCTTAATAGCCGTCATCTGATCAGGTGTTACCGCCAATTTACGTTTAGGGAACGGCAATTTCGGCAACATTAACTTTTGTCTTACAAGGTTAATACCGAAGAATACTTTTCTCGGTTCAATACCTAAGTGAGCACCGATTACTTCGTGAGCATCAGGGTTTGGAAGAGGGAGCATTGTCTTATATAATGCCTCAATCTTTTCTAACTGATCCTTACTGATAAGCAACGGTTTAGATTGTCTCTTAGGTTGCGGTCTGCTCGGGCGTCTGTTTCCGCCTTGTTGAAATCTGTTATTCGGTCTGCGGTTATTGTTATACCCGCCGCGATTATTGTTATTGTAACCGCCACGGTTGTTATTATATCCGCCGCGATTGTTGTTATAATTGTTGTTAAAACTTCTGCGAGGTTGATAATCACCGCCGTCATTATTATTGTTGTTATAACCGCGATTATTGTTATAATCACCTCTGTTGTTATTATAACTTCTGTTATTGTTATAAGAACGGTTATTGTTTCTGTTATAACCTCTGTTATTGTCATATTGGCGTTGCGGTCTGTCATCGCCTGCCGAATATGAGCTGTAACTCTTCATTTGTTGAGAATCTTGTGACTTATCCTCAGCACCCTTTTCCGCGTATAAACAATTTGGGCAAATTACACGTTTGGGGTTTTTGGTTTCAAATTCCGAACCACACTTAATGCATTTATTTACATACATAATACAAGCCTCTGGTTAAAATATTAGTTCTAATATGTCTCTCTCCTAATCGGATAACTATAACATATAATACATCTAATCATAAATAATTTCAAGTACTTTACAAAATTTTATTGATTATCACGATACCAATACGATAAAATTGCCGAGAAGGGGAGTTATATTTTCGTGTTCAAAAGTGTATATTCAAACTATGATTACTGACGAACAATACACTATATTAGATTATATTCCACAAAATACAAAATTAATAACACCTTTATGCATATTAAATTTCAATATTTTAACAAACACAGATGCAACAAGAGCCCTGATAGCGGAAAATCCGCAAACCGCCTTCTGGTGCGCAACGGAGGATTTTTCAAAAACTTATGTCCAGACAGCGGGCAAACTCGGAATATCAAACGTTATCGCAACTCCAATAAAAACTGAGCTTATAGCCAAGTTTTTTAAAGGCTCCGACTCGACAGAACAACAAGATGATATTCAATATATCCCACTCAACAATGCAAACATTATGATTGTTGACGATAACGAACTCAACATAAAACTTCTCTCCGATATCTTATGTAATTTAGGAATAAAAATAGTCACCTGTAACAACCCTGTCGAGGCTCTAACCCTCGCAAACAACGAGAAATTTGACTTATTCCTTCTGGATATTCTCATGCCTGAAATGTCAGGGTTTGAACTTGCGGAAGAAATAAAAAAGACCGTTAATTCAACCTCCCCTGTTATATTTGTGAGTGCAATATCAGGCACACAAAACGTTATGAACGGCTATAACCTCGGAGCATGCTCATATATAGAAAAACCGTTCTACCCGAATATCGTAAAAGCCCAGATATATAACCTGTTAAAGCTTGAAAGTGACAAAAAACAGGAGGAACACAACAAAGAAACTTTTATAGCGACTCTTACCCATGACCTGAAAAGTCCTATAAATGCAGAGATAAATGCTCTTAAAATATTAACGGATAACAAAGTTTCCAATAAAAGCCTGAGAAATGAAATTCTCTCGGAACTTCTCAATTCCGCAAAGTATATGAAACTCATAACGGACAGAATAATCTGTCACTACAGACAAAAGCACGCAAAAATAAACTTGTCACCTGAGAGGGCATGTTTTAATAACATAGTTTTATCCTGTATAAACGAACTAAAGTACATGGCAGATGAAAAGAATATAACAATTGAATACTCCTCCGAGTCCGATAACATTTTCGCAAATGTTGATGTCATAGAAATAAAGCGGGTAATCAATAACCTTTTATCTAATGCAATCGAGTATTCTCACCAAGACGGAACAATAGAAATAAATCTTGAAAAATCAAAGGGGGATTTAATCTTTACTATCCGCGACCACGGAATAGGAATAGACCTGAATAAACATAACCGTATATTTGATGAATATATAACTCTTTCAAAAGAACAAAAGAAAATCGGATTCGGACTGGGACTCAATATTTGTAAAAAAATAATCGGAGCCCATAAAGGTAAGATTGAAATTGAGAGCAAACCGAACATAGGAACCGCGATAAAATTCAAAATCCCTGCGGAAGAAAATTAAATTATGAATTATTATTGTCAGGCAGTGCCTGACCTACATTCTACCCTACGGCTGAGATTTAAAGATCCTTCGCCAATATTCAAACGGATTAGTTCTGTCATACGGTTTATCGCTCAGGATGACAATTAACGTGCGATTTCTCAAGTTACTACACCGTAAGTCCTTGTGTTACTGTCATTCTGAGCACATGCGATACAGGCAAGTGCGAAGAATCTTAAATAATTTTTACAGATAATGTTGGTGCGGTAGTGACCGCACCCTACTTTCTACGGTTTTGTTGAGTTTCAACCGACGGAGAATGTAACAAAATCTGTTATGACACTTGAAAATAAGGGAATATAGTTTATAATATAAATAACAGGGTGACAGTTTCTCGAGCTGTCAGGTATCCTGTACGAAGTCTAACGGTTCTTATAAAAATCGTTTATTATGTATAAAATCAAAAAGATAAAAAGCGGACTAATTACTTAGCCCGCTTTTGTTTGATAAATATTTATCTTATTAGTCTTTCTTCAATTCTTTTGCGAAAGAGTCATTTGATCTTGATTTCGCTTCTTCAAGAATCTTGTCCATAAACTCATCAACACCAAATGTTCCGACTTGTCCGATTCCTCTTGCACGTACGGAAACCGTATTGTTTTCGATTTCCTTATCACCTACGATACATACATAAGGGATTTTCTTGTCGTGCAAAGATTCTCTAATCTTGTAGTTCATAGATTCGGATCTGTCGTCGAGTTCGGCTCTAATGCCTGCAGCTCTCATCTTTTTGTAGACTTGTTCCGCATAGTCGGTATGCTTATCGTTTGAAATAGGAACGATATTAACCTGTGTAGGAGCCAACCATGTAGGGAATGCGCCTGCATAGTGTTCAATCAATATACCGTGAAATCTTTCCATAGAACCGAAGATTACTCTGTGCAACATAAGAGGAGTCTTCAACTGACCGTCTTTGTCCTGATATTTGATATCAAATCTTCTAGGCAAGTTAAAGTCTAACTGGATTGTAGCACATTGCCACATTCTGCCGATTGCATCTCTAATCTTGAAGTCGATTTTAGGTCCGTAGAATGCGCCGTCACCTTCGTTGATGTCGTATTTCATTCCGCGTCTGTCCATAGCAGCCTTCAAACCTGCCTCAGCTCTGTCCCAATCCTCGATTTCACCAACGTAGCTTTCAGGTCTTGTAGATAATTCAACCTCAAAAGTCATATTAAAGATTTTCATTGTATCTGCTACAAAATCGATAACTCCGTTGATTTCGTCAACCAATTGTTCAGGAGTACAGAAGATGTGAGCATCGTCCTGCGTGAACCCTTGTACACGAGTCAAACCTGACAAAGCCCCGGATTTTTCTTTTCTGTAAACCGTACCGAGTTCAGCCATTCTCAACGGCAATGAACGATATGAATGTCTGTTTGCTTGATAAATCAAGATATGGAACGGACAGTTCATCGGTTTTACAACGAATTGGTCGTCAGAATCATCTTCTTTTTGAATAAAGAACATGTTTTCTTTATAGTGATCCATATGACCCGAGATTTCCCAAAGAGTAGACTTAGCAATTTGAGGAGTGTTTACGATAACATAACCTCTTTTTCTGTGTTCTTCTCTCCAGTAGTTTTCGATTTGTTCTCTGACTGTTGCCAAATTCGGATGCCAAAGAACAAGCCCCGGTCCGATTTCTTCTCTTACTGAGAATAAATCAAGTTGTTTGCCGAGTTTTCTGTGGTCACGTTTTTCAGCCTCTTCAAGCATAGTCAAATATGCCTGTAAATCTTCCTTATTCCAGAATGCCGTTGCGTAGATACGTTGTAACATTTTGTTCTTTTCATTCCCTCTCCAGTATGCGCCTGCGACCTTCAAGAGTTTGAAAGCGTTAGTCTTGATATAAGATGTGTTAGGAACGTGAGGTCCTGCACAAAGGTCTGAGAATAAAACATTGCCGTCTTTATCTTTTGTAAGATATAAAGTCGGTTTGTCGTTTCTGTGTTCTTCAAGAAGTTCCGCTTTATAAATTTCACCTTCGGACTTAAATTCTTCGATTTGTTTGTCTACATCTTCAACATAAACCTTTTCAAAGGTCAGGTTTTGTTTGATGATGTTCTTCATCTCGGCTTCGATTTTTTCAAAATCTTCGTGAGTGAAGGTATGACCGTTTGTCATATCAAAATCGTAGTAAAACCCCTCATCTGTCGCAGGTCCTATGGCTAACTTTGCCTTCGGAAACAGTTTTTGTACCGCCTGTGCCATAACGTGAGAGGTTGAGTGTCTCAAGGTGCGTAGTGTTTCTTCATTCTTTTCCATTATTTTATCCTTTCATTCACGGGTAAATTTTCCCGAAAGTATAAACGCATACTCTCTCGTCGTATGAAAATCATACATTTACCCTCGGGTGGATCCCCGAAACTGTACACGGTTATGATACCACCGTTATTGTTGATTAGCAAGTAAAGTTAGGATTAATTCAAACAAAAATTTTATTTTAAATATCCAAATAAAGTTTGTGACTAACGGACAAACCCTCACCCGCATTCGTAATTGTTTCTAACGAAACAAAACGACTGCTACCCTCTCCCAAAGGTAGAGGGTGTTATGCCCTTCCACCTCTGGGGGAAGGACAGCAGTTGTAGGCGACAAAGGAGCTGTACAAATGCAGGATGAGGGTTCGTCATAACAAATGAAAAATATATTATGCAAAAAAATGCACTTAAATTAATCCTACAATTAAAAAAGGCTTAAGATATACCTTAAGCCTTTTTTATAGTTGAAAATCGAGGGGAAATCTTGTTTATTATCGACCTTGCATACCGTAACTAAACAGTCCGCTGCCATTAATATCGCCTTGTAACATCTGTCTGCATGCCTGAATTTCATTCATGACTTCTTGCAATTGTGTTTGCAGGGCGGTTTGTTGTTGTTCTAATTTCTTTTCCTGAACTTGCAGTCTTTCTTTTTCTGCTTCCAAAGCTTTTGCTTCAGGACTTTCAGAATTTAAGTTAACGGCAAATTCATCTTTGTTTGCTATTTGAGCTGACAGGTTGGACATCTGTTCTGTAATGCCCATACTTTTGTACTCTATGTAATTTTTAGTAGAGATCAATGTCATCAGTCTCATTTGTGAAGCTAGAACGCCCATGATGATACCTTTTCCTTAAATTACTTACCTTGTTTCGTTTAAGTTCTTTCCTTTCAGGAAGGTATGTTCATTGCTTTCCGCTATCAGACTTTCCATTTTCAACAGCTGATGCTTGTGATAGTTTACTCTGTACTGAGCCATTTTCAATTTTTGTCTGATACTGAACATATCCTTTAAGGATGTCACTATCTCATTAATGAGCAACTTTATAGGGTTGTTCCGGCGAAAGAACGCGCGGGTAAAGTTTATAAAGTTTTTCATTTTTTTGAGGGAGGCCTTTACTGAGTCTAACATATTCATTATTATTAATTCCCAATCTTTAGACTTCCATATATATAAAAACATGTACGTCGCAATTATTGCTTAATTTTTAGGATATTTGTAACATGTCTTAATATTATTTACAGTCAATTCTGTCACCACCGATACTTTGGAAGAAAAATTCCTTCTTAGTATCCTCTAAAGTTAACGGCATTTTTTTGTTATACTTTAGAGATTTATTATCAAACGTATCCATTTCGCAACAAAAATTTACAAACGCCTTTACGGTATTTACTAAAGGATTGTCTTGAAATTTATTAAACATTATACGTAAAAAAGTTCTGATTTGCATGCCTTTCGTCCTATAAAACCAAATATAATACTACAAGTTTTGTATTTCCTTACTGTCGCTTTCGATAGATTCTTTAAGCATTTTTCTTACGACTTCACCTTGGGTATCCAACATTTTACATACTGTTTCAATGTTAGCTACTTTTTGAGAAAGGATTGTATCAGCGTTACTCAAAACGTTGTTAGCGACTGATTCGTAAGAAGCCAAAGCGGCAGATGAAGTACCTTGCATCAAGTTACCCATGACTACTGCCGGCAAGCCGAACTCGCCCAAATATGGAGCGGCTGCTGTCATAATACCACCCCAACCTGAAATCAATCCGGCAATAGGCATCAGGATACCCTGTTTACCAATACCATAACCATTCGCAGTTCCCAAGCCATATGCTGCGGCACTTGCTACATCTGCGACGCTGCCGATACTTGACGCATATCCGGTAGCAGTACCTCCGGCCGAGCCTAAACCTGTAATCATTCCGTCAATTGATGATGCTCCACCGGTGGCGGATCCGCCTAATCCCCAGTTGACATTAGCCGCACCGCTCGGGAAACCCGAATAGTTACCTAAACCGCTTAAACCGAATGAGGAATAACCCGCATTCATTGTCCCTGTCCCGCCTGCATATGGCGACCAATAAGATGTACCAGGGATGTTAAAAGAGGAAGTTCCGCCCAAAGTGTTCATGAAGGCAGATGGTGCAAATAAACTTGCAAGTTGGTATAAGAAACCGCCCGTTGCTTCAAAACCGGTACCTGAACTTGCAGAACCTGAAACGGTCAAATCTCTTAATCGGTCATAAGTTTCGTACAGCATACATTTAGCATCCGCCGACGCCGCTCCGTATCTGTTCGCGATTACCAATAATCCGTCATTTTTGTAAGCCATTTAATTTTTCCTCTTTTTATTTTGTAAACTTTATTTTCTTCTTTATTCGGAAATAATCTCTTGCATCTTCTCTTCTCTATTCTTTATAATGATTATTTCTCAAATATCAACTATTTCATGCCCTAGCCGCCAGAGAATGTCTTGAAGGAGGATTCAACGTTCTTGCTGATTACCTTCTTAACCGCTTCCATTTCAGTTTGCAGTGCATTTTGCTCGGTATCAAGTTGTTTTAATCTTAATTCCAAGGTTCTGTCCTGTTGTTGTATCAATTCCGTTTTGGCATTGATATCTCTTACCGCTTTATCGTACTGTTCCTGTTTGTAGTAGTACTGGTTCATTGCGTTTCTGTACGCATCTTCATCCGTTACGGTCTCACAATTCAAAGTGTAAACGGTAGAATCATCTTCAAATTTAACGGATGAAAATCTGCCTTTGCCGTCTGTTTCCAACAAGGCTTTTTGAGTATCTTCAATTTTTGTATTTTGGTATATTGCTTTATAATATGCCAATTTTTTAAGCTGAGGATCGATGTTGTTATCTGCAATTTCTTCCTGCGCATTATCTTCAAACGCACTTTTTGCGGAGGTTTCCAAATCGTTATATGTTGTATAGTATTTAACGCCGTTTAATTTGAAGGAATAAATACCGCCTAAATATTCACCGGTTGTCTGATCAAAGCATGCCGACAAATTTGCATAAGCAGTCTTATTACCTTTGTCCTCATCTTTCATATCAAGTATGATTTGACGCAGTTCGGTTTGTACATCTTTATCCTGATACCCTTCCTGTGTTAACGGAGTCAACTGGCAGTTACCGACTGCCGTAAAGTTGCTGAAATTCATTTCTTCAAAAGCTTGTTTCATAACAAGCTCATTATTTTCAGGTGTAATTGCTTTCAAATCGGCTTCCGTTACGTATTTTTCACCGTCCGTATAATATACGGTACCGTCATCCTGTTTTCTGATTTCAACTTCAGGGGCAGGTTGAAGTACATCTTTTTTGTTTTGGAAATCTTCACTTACGATAAAAGTACCATACTCTTTATCGTAATAATAATGTTTATTCTTATCGTAATATGTTTTGTAAGTCTTTTTCGCAAGCTGTGTAACAGGGTTGCTTTCATCCTCTGTGTCTACAGGTTCATATGTAATATTCTCCGTATTACCTTCGGTATCTTTTACGGTATATATATAGTTTCCGTTTTCATCCTGTTTGAAATCCGAAACATATGCAGCATAAGTTCTGCCATAGATAGCATCTATTTCTTTTCTCGGATCGCCGCCGTCATCTACTCTTGTAAATTCTTTTGTTATACGTCTTCCGTCTTTATCCTGTTCAAGTGTATATTTATCGTCCTTCAAATCATATTGCATGCCCGTAACATAGAACGTTTTGTTCTTGTTCAAAAGTTCCGAATATCTGTAAATCAAGTCTCTGTCGGACTGGATTTTAGGATCACGCATTTGTTTACGGGTACCTGTATAAACATCTTCATAGTGATAACTTGTAACGACATAGTTATAATCTTCATCAGCGGTACTCAACTGGTAATAATCCGATAATACCGCATTATTATAACCGTCTGTCCATGAGTATTGTACCTTTGTAAAATCGTTGCTGTCAGGGCATGTAGGAACTTGCATGGTAAGCATTTGGTTAAACAAATCAGCAGTACGATTGGCAAGTACAACACGCTCTTGGTTGAGCTGCTGCCCTTCGTATTCTGTATTGGTTTTTCTTGCCGTCAGGGCAAGATACCTTGCTTGTGATGCTGCCATACCCATTGGTATGTTTCTCCTATATTACTTGATTTTGGGGTTATAACTTCTCACTAATTACCATGTTTATTACTGTTTTTTTGCGAAAAGTCAATTGTATGTGATGTTCTTATACACTACGGATGACGGCAAATAATATTAATAATGTAGGACATATCAACAAATTTCATTTGTTCGGATGAGAACTGATTTTATACATTTTACATTTACCCGCTTTGTCATATAATAAAATTATGAAGAACATTATTTTTGTATTCGGGACACGTCCCGAGATAATAAAATTGGCTCCCGTAATATTGGAATTACGCAAATATCCTAAGGATTACAACGTAATCATCTGTAATACGGAGCAGCAAAAAGAGCTTTCAAATCAGACTTTGGCTTATTTCGGGCTAAAGGCTGACATCAACCTTGATTGTATGAGAGAGAACCAATCACTCGCAGGAGTTCAGACAAAAATTTTGAGTTCTCTTGACGAAGTATTTAACAACAATAAGATTGACGCAACTATTGTCCAGGGTGACACAATGACCGTACTTTGCGGTGCGTTAATCAGCTTTTATCATAAAATCCCCGTATACCACGTTGAGGCGGGGTTAAGATCTTATGATATATACGAACCGTTCCCTGAAGAGGTCATGAGACAGATGACAAGCCGTGTCGCAAGTATTCACTTTGCGCCGACCGAAAAGAACAGACAAGCACTTTTGAAAGAAAACATTGACGAGGACAAAATCCATGTTGTAGGAAACACGGTAACTGACGCACTGTTCTGCCTCTCTGATGATGTCATTGAACAATCAAAACAATTTTTCATTGATAAGGGTATAACAATAAATGATAAACTGGTTTTAATAACTGTTCACAGACGTGAAAACCACGGCGAACGTATTGACAGAATATTGGATGCTATAGAACATCTTGCAACAACATTTGCAGACCATACGTTTGTTATTCCTGTTCATCCGAACCCTAATGTTAAAATCAAAATACATAACAGATTGGAAAAATATTCTAACATCAAGTTGTTGACTCCGTTAGATTATCCTTACCTTGTATATTTG
This sequence comes from Cyanobacteria bacterium UBA7753, assembly GCA_002481545.1. Classification (GTDB taxonomy): domain Bacteria; phylum Cyanobacteriota; class Vampirovibrionia; order Gastranaerophilales; family Gastranaerophilaceae; genus UBA2883. The sequence continues at coordinate 19,549 of DLEF01000054.1, forward strand.
ATGAAACATGCAAAACTTATCCTTACGGATTCGGGCGGAATACAGGAGGAGGCTCCAACCTTCAATTGTCCTACTCTCGTAATGAGATACGAAACTGAACGTCAGGAAGGTATTGAAGCGGGCGTATCAGTCCTTGTCGGCGCAGATTACGACAAGATTGTAAACCTAAGCTCCGATATATTATCCAAGCCTATTGCCGATACAAGATTAAAAGTCAAAAACCCGTACGGCGACGGAACATCCGCCGTTAAGATTGAAAAAATTATTCGTGAAACGGGCGTTTAGAGTTTTTTAGACACATAATATTCACGTTTATTCCTGTTCTTATAAGGGAATTTTTGTGCTGTTTTGCGCAAAATATTTTTATTGTATAATACCGTCAGTTACACATGACAATTAAATTATAAGGAGTTTAAGTTATGGTTTTAGAAAGAATTAACTCACCTGCTGACGTTAAAAAATTAAGCATTGATGAAATGCACACCTTGGCAGGAGAACTCAGAGAAAGAATATTAAACAAAGTCAACACTATCGGCGGACATGCAGGTCCTAATTTGGGTATTGTAGAGGCAACAATCGCTCTGCATTATGTATTCAATTCGCCTGTAGATAAGATTGTTTTTGACGTATCACACCAGTGCTATGCTCACAAAATGCTAACGGGCAGAAAAGACGGATTCGTTGAAGGCAACTATATGAAATATACGGGCTACACTGCGCCTGAAGAAAGCAAACACGATTTATTCAAGGTTGGGCACACTTCGACATCTGTTTCACTTGCAACAGGGGTTGCAAAAGCAAGAGACCTGAAAGGTGAAAAATATAACGTTATTGCCCTGATTGGTGACGGCTCACTCTCAGGCGGAGAAGCTCTTGAAGGTTTAGATAACGCCGCAACCTTAAATTCCAATATCATTATCCTCGTAAACGATAACGATATGTCTATTGCGGAAAACCACGGAAGTATCTATGCCAACCTCAAAAAATTGAGAGAAACCGACGGCAAGTATGAAAACAACTTCTTCACTTCATTAGGTTATGATTATTACTTCATCAAAGACGGCAACAACGTAGAAGATGTAATCAATACCTTCAAGAAAGTAAAAGATACCGACCATCCGACCGTTATCCATATGTATACGGAAAAAGGTCACGGTTTCGCGGCAGCTGTAGCCGACAAGGAAACTTATCACTGGTCAATGCCGGGAATATTGGATAAAAAAGAGGCTGCTCCGCAACCACAAAAAGAAGATTGGAACTCAATCACAAAAGATTATCATCTTCAAAAAGTTAAAGAAGATAAAAACTATATCGTTGTAACGGCTGCAACTCCGGGGGTATTCGGGTTTGATAAAGCATACAGAGAAAAACTCGGCAAACAATATACCGATGTAGGTATTGCGGAAGAACACGCTGTGGCTTATTCATCAGCATTGGCAAAACAAGGTGCAAAACCTGTGTTCCATGTTATGAGTTCATTTATCCAAAGAACTTATGACCAATTGTCACAGGATTTGGCTTTGAATAACTCCCCTATGACAATGTTGGTATACTGGGGCGGAATATCTGCAGCAGATTGCACTCACCTTTGCACATTCGATGTTTCCTTGATATCAAACATTCCGAACATTGTCTATATGGCACCGACTAACAAGGAAGAATACCTTGCAATCTTGGATTGGTCGGTTAATCAAACAGAACATCCTGTTGCAATCCGTGTCCCTACCTGTGAAATGGTATCAACAGGAGTAAAAGATACAACGGATTATTCAATCCTGAACAAATTCAAGATGATACACGAAGGCTCTAAAGTAGCTATCTTAGGGCTTGGCAACTTCTTCTTCCTCGGAGAAAAAGTACAAGACCTGTTGAAATCAAAACTCAACATTGACGCAACTTTAATCAACCCTATCTATATGACAGGCTTGGATAAAGATATGCTAAACGGATTGAAGGATAACCACGACCTTGTTATCACGCTTGAAGATAATATCTTAGACGGCGGATTCGGCGAAAAAGTCGCAAGTTTCTACGGTAATTCGGATATGAGAGTACTTAACTTCGGGGCTGAAAAGGACTTCCCTGACAGAGTTCCTTTGAACACCTTGTACGAACGTTATCACTTAACACCTGAATTAATCGTCAAAGATATAGAAAAGACTCTTAAAACAGCAGAGTGCTCAAAGTAAAATGATAACGATTGAAGAAATTCAAAAATACAGAGCTTACCTTAAATATCTCGACAAAAAATTGGGAGAGATATTTAAGGAACAGGCTCCATATATATTTTGTAAAGAAGGATGTTCTTCCTGTTGTGAAAAGGGAGAATATCCTTTTTCCGAGATTGAATTTGCCTACCTAATGATTGGGGTGCAGACTCTTGACAGAGATACTATGAAAAAAATCGAGAATAATATGGAAAATATCCGAGTAGCAAAAGAAAAATGTAAGGATAAAAAATTCCTTTACGCTTGCCCTTTCCTGATAAATAAAAGATGCTCGCTATATCAGTACAGAGGAATTATTTGCAGAAGCCACGGAGTTGCATTCTTCACTAAAGGTAAAAAACTGATGGTTCCCGCCTGCGTTGATGAAGGGCTGAACTATTCAAACGTCTACGACTTTGAACATCAGACCATATCCGATGAAAAATATTATAAATCAGGGATAAAACAGGAACCTCTTGCGCATAATGTTGGGGTGGATTATCTCACACATAACGAGATGACAAAAGCAATCGGCTTAGATTTTGGGGAAATTAAACCGATGTGTGAATGGTTCTTGAGAAAAGAATAATCAGTCGCTTATATATTTTAAACCTTTATCCTGTGTGTAACACTCAAGTCTGTTTTTGTTGAGTTTTACTTTTGTGAACTCTATTCTGCTTAAAGGCTGACCTGACACATCAAGAACACCATATTTTTTGTTGCTTTTAACTAATATGTATCCGCCGAGTTTTTTAACCTTATCATAGATAGGAGGCAAAAGTATTTCGCCTTTTTGTGACACAAGCCCGTATTTACCCCTGCTTTTTACAACATAGGTATCATATAGCGGTTTTATACTGCTGCAATCATTCTCAAGATAAATTTTATTGTTCATATCAATCATTCCGTAGTAACCGTTTAACTTGGTAATAAATAAGTCTTTCCCGATTGAATTAAATTTTTGATATTTTATCGGAACAATAACGTTTTCTTTTAGGTCAATAATCCCATACATTTTGTTATATCTAACCAAAAACCTGTCAGGAGTTAATAGCTCCATATAAGAATAAATCCTGTTGTTTATGACTTCCCCGTTAGAATTGAATATTTGAAACCCTTTATTTGTTCTTGCAAGGAAGTAGTGAGCATTGTTATTCATAAAATGTTTAACGTAGAAACATCCGTCAATAAGTACGGAGCCGTCCGAGTTATAGACAGTACTCGTTGAATAAATCCGTTTTGAACCGTCGGAATATATACTTGTCGTAACTTCCGTTATGGCGTAATGTTTTGTACAATTCGGGAATTTGTGCTCTTCCTTTGAATAAGTTTGATTAATCAAATAAACGGGACGAGAATCACTGCCCCCGTGAGAACGGTATCCTCCGCCACCGTGAGAATGACAACTGCTGTGCGAGTGCGAACCACCGCAATGACATGACGAAGAGGAACACTTCGCCATACATATTTCAGGCATGAGACATATTGCCAATACTGTTATAACTGCTAAAAATATCTTTTTCATACGTACATTATTATAACGAATATCTGAATATATTGTTCAAATTATGCATAAAAAATTAATATCAAAACTTATGTTGCTTAATATACTTAATAAAAATGACAATTATTTTTTTCTTTAGCTCTTTATATATACAGGTAATTAGTGTATGAATTTTAACTATAGTTTAAAGTCTTTAACCAACAGAATAACCCCGACTCTCAAACATGGAGTTGAAGGGTTTAAGCATCCTAACAGGATATATTTTAAGCCGTCCGATGTCCCGACGGAAGAGTTTGCGCCTGATATTGAACAGGTAGTAACAACTGTAGCAGAAGACGCAACGGTTGCACCGTTTGCCGACAGGCTTGTACATCCTGATTTATTCGGACTGTCACCTGCTATAAACAAAGAAAAAGCTGCCGTCAACAGTGCAAAACATATAATAAAACAAGTCAAAGATGAAAAAGTAAAAGATGTGTTTGGGAAACTTTATCCGAGAATTTTAGAGCGCAGTACAAATATACCTAAAGACTCGGAAAGAATGACGTCTTTGATGAAATCAGTCGAAATTCTTGATAATCCGAAAATAAAAGATCAAATACTTTTCAGTCTGGATTATTTAAGCAAAGATACACCGAAAAAATTTGACAGATATTACGATTCCGTAATGAGCTATGCGGAAGATTATGCTGATGCCGCGAACTCTCTGAGAGGTAAATATCTGAACATAGATAACCACGCACATAATTTCTACAAAGAAATGGATAAAAATAATATGTGGCTTGCCGATGTTCTTGACGGAACAAAAAAATCAGAAGATAAATACAGAAATAAATATGTACAACAACCTGAGAAAACAATAAAGTATAAAGATTATCTTTCAAGTTTTGATAAATACACTTCAGAAGGATATAAAGAAACATATCAGAATAACCTTAAACAGGATTCAATGAAACTATTCTTTGAGGATTATATTGATGCTAGACCTGAGGCTGTTAAAACGTTATACAACGACGAATACCTAAAGACATTGCCTCCTGAAATTTCAAAAGAATGCAAGGAAATACAGAATAAATACGGAACATATGTAATAGATTCAAATCATAATGCAACTCCGGATGATATCAAATATATTAAAGAAGAATTGCGGTTATGGAAAGAAGCAGGAAAAGATAAGGCGGTATTGCCTAAAATGATATCTGTCAATAAGCTTGATGAAAATGTTTGGAAGAACAGCCTCGCAGGTTACGCAATACAGCCGTACAATTATGTATATACAAAAGAACTTTTGGAATATGACGGGAACCCCAAGGTTTCCGGTGCTACTTTAAGACACGAAATCCAACATATCAACGATTTCGCAAGATATCCTTCCCCTAATCCTTTAATAAACATAAAAAATAATTTACAGTGGAATTATTTAAAATTGATGCACGGTAAGAAATGGGATAAAGAGTTGCAAAATGGCGGAATATTCTCGGATTTTCACAGACATTACGGAATGACAAAAAGATGGGAACTAAAATCCGTTACGGCAGAGGCAGATCCGACAAAACTATCCGACAGTTACAAAGACGAATTGAATAAAAAATTCCATATGCAAAAATGGATATTTAACCTTAAACCAAACTGTTTTATCCCTGAAAAAATGGATAAAAAAATAGGCAAAGCGGTATTTGAGAATAAATCTAATACAGTCAATGTCGGGATATTTTAAATAACAATTCTCAATAAATGATGTAATTAGTACTTAGCTTTATTGGTGCGTTTGCTAACGCACACTACTCATAATTAGTTAAGGGGTGCAATTTTTGCACCCCTTAAAATTAGTGTTATTTTTCAATACTAAATATTAGTATTTAGTACCTGTTGCCTTGTAGATATTGATTTCATCTACCATACAATCCAATGTATCAGATGCTACCAATCTTTGGATTGTGAGCAAGTTTTCTTTCATTTGGCACCAATCTAATTTAGAGATAACACCTTGTTGTAATCTTTGATTAGTCATGCCGAAATCTTGGGTTTCCAATCTCAAGTGTTCTTTATTTTGGTTTAATTTTTGGTTATCCATTTTTGCGGTATAAAGAGAATCATTTACTTCTTGGATAGCCGTTAAATTAGTCTTTTGGTAATTTCTCAAAGCCTTTTCAAGTCTTACTTTGTTAATTCTGAGGTTAGCAATTCTTGCTCCGCCCGTGAAGATAGGTAACATTGCCGCACCACCTACTGACCAAAGCATATTTTCGGTTGTAAAGATACTGCCTAAGTATTTTGAATTAAAGAGAGCCAAGCCTGATATATTTATAGTTGGTAAAAATTCTTTCTTAGCTACTCTTACATCAATACCTGCTTTCTTAAGCATAACTTCTGCTCTGTGGTAATCAGGTCTTTGCATAATAATATCTGATACAACCACATCCGGAACATTACTTTTGTATTTTATTGAGTCATACGCAATTCTTTTATAACTTCCTGTATTTGCAGGGCTGTCACCGATTAAGACTGCCAACTGGTTCAACAAAGTCTGTCTTTGACGTTGATAGTCAACCAAATCAGATTGTCCTGCAATATAAGATTTGTTAGCCTTAATCATATCACTTGTAGATGTAACACCTTCTTGGTGGCTTAATGCCATCAATTCATAGATTGTTTTTCTGAGTGATACAATCTCTTGCTGTAAAGATATAATCTTATCAAGTTTTACTATATTATAATATGTCGTTCCGACAGAAGAAACGATTGAAATATAAGTTGATCTTTCATCACTGATTGATGCTTCAAACAATTTCTTTTGAGATTTTGTTTTGTCATGGTTCTTTAAGAAAATATCAGCTTCATAGTTTGCTATGAAGGGAATACCCATACCGTGAACTGTATCACGTCCGTAACCGAAGTTAGGGAGCCCCATATCTCCTGCGTTATAACCGCCTTGGATTTGTGGCATTTCGTTTGCCATCTGTGCTTTTACGCCTTGGAAATATTCATCAACGGTCAATGTAGCTATTTTAAGGTCATAGTTATGTTCCATTGCCCTATTAATATATTCTGTCAAATATGGGTCATTAAAACCTTCCCACCATGGCATATTAATAAAATCATATTTATTTGTTACTCTTAATTTTTTATAAGGTACGTCTTTTGTTTTTTGAATACGCTTATAAATTTCTTTATCGGCTTTCTTTTGTTCGGCGATTTTAGCTTTATCCGCCTTCTTTTGCTGTTCTATCTTTGTTTTTTCGCTTTTAGATACTCCGCTTCTGATAAAAGCTTGAGCCGGAGCAATATCTACGCCTACGAAAGCCAGTAATAATAATAATAAACTTATAAATCTTTTCATTTTCATATCTCCAAATACTTGAATTATTTTTTATAAGATGATAACATAATAATGTTGCATTTGCAACACATAAAACTTAACAATTATAAAAAAGGTTTAAAAGTAAGTAATGAGTGAAGTTTTAGTAAGTACGAATAATGAAATGGTGGAAGGTTTTGTTAACTCCCTCTATTATCAGATAATGCTTACGGAAAAATATGCGAAAGTTTTTTCTAAGCAATTAGAGGAAAAATATAACCTGCCTATCACACTGGAGGAATTGACTGCACTGTCAATAGTGAGTCAGCACAACGGTGAAATTCATCAACGTAAACTCGCCCAAATAATCTTGAAAGACCGAGCAAACACGGGCAGGATGCTAAAACACTTGGAACAGCAAGAACTCATAAGCAGAGAAGAACAAACAAAAAATAAACGTCAGGTATTTGTTCTGACCATTACCGATAAAGGTTTATCAATGATTAATACTTTGGATAAAATCATCAAGCCGGTATTTAACCGTATCAGTCAAAGGTTTCCGAAAGAAAAAATGGAAAGCATAAAAACGGGACTGATGGGTGTAAGAAAAGTCATGAAAGAAATTTTAGATATAGATATATAATAAGAAAAGGAATAAAGAGGTAAAAATGGAAGAAAAGAACGAAAATCAACAAACTCCCGAAATTAAGGAAGATGAAACTAAAAAGAAAAAGAAAAGAAGAATATTACTTATAGTCTTGGCAATCGCTTTGATAATTGGCGGGTTATACGTATACGACATGCTGGGTTATGTCTCTACGGATGATGCTTATGTAGAAACAACAACAGTAAGTGTTGCTCCTCGTATATCAGGGGAAATCATTGAAGTATACGTAAAAGATAACCAACAGGTTAAAGCCGGCGATCCTATCTGTAAGATTGACCCGAGAGATTATCAGGTAAGATTAGACCAAGCTGATGCAGCTTACAGAAAAAAAATTGTTGACCAAAAGAACGCACAAGCAAACATGGTCGCATCTAATTCGGAAGTAGCTCTTGCGAAAAGAGATTTGGACAGATACACAAAATTGTATGCAGCAGGGGCTGTTTCAAAACAAATATTGGATAATGCAAAAACAAAATATGATTCCGCAAAAGCAGGACATACAGAGGCTCAAGAAAACTTGTTCGCAGGCGGTAAGAGTGTCGCCGATGCTGATTTGAAATCATTAAAGGCACAAAGAGACCAAGCAGCTTTGAACCTTTCATATACAACGGTTTATGCACCTCAAGACGGAACAGTAGCTTCAAAAAGAGTTGAAAAAGGTATGATGGTAGCTGCGGGCTCACCATTGTTCACTCTTGTTCCTAACAATGTTTGGGTTGTAGCTAACTTCAAAGAAAATCAATTGGAACATATGAAACCGGGCATGCCTGTAACAATGAAGATTGATACTTACCCGAAACACAAATTTATCGGAAAAGTAGACAGTATACAGAGAAGTTCAGGTGCTAAATCAAGTATGTTCCCGCCTGAAAACGCAGTCGGTTCATTCGTAAAGATTGTACAAAGAATCCCTGTAAAGATTGTCTTCACGGAAAAATATGATACAAGCAAATACATCATAGTTCCTGGGATGTCAGTCGTTCCGAAGGTAAAAATAAGATAAATCATCATTATAAATTCTTATAAATCAAAAATGTCCGATTCGTCGGGCATTTTTTTATAGATTAAAATATAAAAACATGTTACAATTTTAACGACAAATTTAGCAAAAATTATTTTGTTCAAGTTTTCATAGTAGATGTAGTAAGAAATTTAAGGACAATGATATGGAAATTAACGACCAACAATTAAGACTCCAAGCAAACAACGAAATAAATGCAAAATCAGTTGCAAAAAAAGCAAAAGAAGAACCCCAGACAGAACAAACCGAACAATCTCAAGAATACGGTAAGAACCTTAACTTTACCGGATTGAGAAATATGAGTATCAGAAAATTGTCTTTAGGCGCAATAAAAAACAGTATCTCGGAAAGCAGAGCATTCAAGCCTGACGAAGAATTTGAGTATGCATACGGCAACTTAAAAGCTGCATTCCCTGTTGAAATAAGTGATTTAACAAAAATTGCAAAAGAAAATAAACTTAAACAAAAAAGCAAAGGCTTTTTGATTAATATGATGCACAGACAAAATGACTATAATTTTTCTCAAAACAAAAATATAGAAGACGGATGGGCATCAGCAAAAGACAGTATTATGGAACTGTTTAAACGTGTAAAAAATCCTCAGGAAGGTCATAATGAGTTTATTGATAACAGTAATTTATCAATGAATGACATCAAAAAATGTTTTGATAAATGTGACGACGATCCAAGATTGTTAGGGGCTTTAGGAGAAGTTGAAACCTTCGCACCAAAAGAAGATTTCCCTAAAATCATTGAAAGACCTACTTTGAAGAGCGATTTGGAACAATATGCTAACCATACGGAAAAAGCTGTTAAAAAATCCAATGATCGTGATGAAAACAGAAAAATAATCAAAAGAGCTATCAATAAATTCTTCTATAGTGATTCAAGAGCAGAAAATCACGAAGAAGCACGAAAATTAACTGATACATTCAAAGAACATACTCAGTTAGTTATAAATCAAGATCTTAAAAAATATGCCACAGACGAAAGAAACAGTCTTCTTAATTCTTTAACAAGCAGATTTAATACAGACAATCTCAGTCAAGACGGCGAAAAAGTTTTAGGCGATATATATAAATCAACTAATAAAAATAACGTAGCTGTCAGAAGTGCATTCCTTGATTTTGCATATGTAACAAACTTTGGAGAAAAAAGACAACCTGTAGAAGAACTCAGAGAAGTTAATAAATTGTTCAATACAATAGACAAAGATAAAAATGCATTTAACTTTGTTGATAAATATCTAAAGAGCAATGTTACTCAATATAATGCTCTTAATGCACACGAAGTAAACAGTCTGTTTGATACATACGGAACAGCAACGGTTGCAAATCGTTCTGCTAACTTAATCAGCAAGATGAATAAACATCCATATTCTAATCAATATGAAATTGCAGCAGGATATTTAGATACTCCTGAAACCGTAGGCGAAAGATTGAAAGGCTTATTCTCTTCTAAACAATCTGTAGAAACGGCTAAACCTTCAGGCAAACCATATCCTACGGAAATACAGGCAGAAGAAGTTACCGCTCCTGCAGTAAAAGAAACAAAGGCTAAAAGAGTAAAACCTGAAATCGTTAAAGGCGAAAAAGTTCAATTCTCATTGGCGGAAGCAAATAAACAAAAATTACTCTCAATTATGACAAACTCTCCGTCTAACACAATGAGTAAGAAATTGAAAATCACTCAAGACAGTGTATCACCTATATTGAAGAAAAATATCAAGAGCGAAAGAGTCTTGAACGAACAAGAATACATCTATGCAACCAATGCAACCAAGATGCGTGCAAACATGTTGCCTGATATATTTGAATCAATCAAGGCTACAAGAGCCGAAGCAAAAGCAGCAAACGGCGGTAAATTACCGAAAGGGTTTGCTAAGAATGAAGATGCTCTTGAATTGTACACAAAAATAAACGGCAAGAACAAAAAACTTGTAAACTATATGCTCAAACAAACTAAGACTGATGAAGCAGGCAAGACTGTAAGAGCATTCAATATTAAAGATATTATCAATACTCTTGATAACGTTCACAAAGACGCATACAAAGCTAAACACAATGCATCAGGTGCAAAATTCACCGCAAAAGATGAAAAAGCTATGTATGACGGAGTTCTCAAAAACTTAAAATCAGAATACGGCGAACTCCCTAAACAACCAAGAGTAAAGAAAAGTAAGTAGAGTAAGTATAGAAGAATATAAAACAAAGCCTTGAAATAATATTTCAAGGCTTTGTTATTTCAAATAATATTAGAGAAAAACAACTCTTTTTATAGTAAAATATTTAAAAAGGTTTCTATATACAAAGTTACAATATATGTTATAAAACCTGTCATCCTGAACTCGTTTCAGGATCTTATAAAAAAGTTTAAAGATGCTGAAATAAATTCAGCATGACACAATTGATTTATTATAGCAATTATAAGTGCTTTAAAAAGGAGAAGGTATGAAGAAATTTTGGGTATTATTATTGTTTAGTGCGGTTATTTGTACAACATCGGCTTATGCATTTAATTGGAAGTTTTGGGCATGGGGAAGACAATCCGCAGCCGTTACAACCGAAAAAACCGTAACCGTTACAAAAAAAGACGGACTTGAAATAATCCCTACAATGGACACAGTTTCTAACTCAAAAAATACAGTCTGGGTAGGAACATTCCAACTTATTTGGAACGATTTGATTGATGAAATAATAAAACGCCCTGTCGAATTTGGCGTTGCATCTCCGATGGCTGACAGCTTGAATAAAAAAGCCTTCACAGTTGACGATTTGGAGGAGTCTTCTTATTATAAAAAACTGGCTCTTGCATCTCCAAAGGTAAAAAAAGAGATTGAAAAAGCAATAAAAGAAAAATTCAATGAAACCAGCGATATTTTGGACAAATTTGACTGGACACCCGCTCAGGGCAAATACATTCTTTATGCAATGTTAAAAAAGGATTTTGAGTATATAAAACCGTTCGACAAACTTGAGGACGGGGAATTTAAAGGAAGTCAAGGCAAGGTTAAATACTTCGGTATAAATGACGACTCGAACAGAAGTCTTCGTTCAACTGTTAATGTTTTGTTCTACAACGGCAAAAATGATTACGCAATATCTCTAAAATCAAAACAAGGTGACACCGTATTTTTATACGGAACTGACGACGAAAAGACCTTTGATGTTTTATATAAAAATATGCAATCTAAGGCAAAAACTTACACAGGCAGTCACAATTTCGGAAAAGATGACGAGTTTAAGGCTCCGCTCATAGAACTTAAAGCTGAGAGAGAATTTCCGGAACTTTGCAACAAGCCGATAAAATATTCTGATTATATGATATCAAAGGCTATTGAGACGGTTCAATTTAAGATGAACGAAACAGGAGTAAAACTGAAATCAGAGGCAGGCATGATGGTTGAACTCACCTGTGCCCCGGGCTACAGACCTGAGCCAAGATATTTCTATTTTAACGACAGATATATTATCTTCCTGCAGGAAAAGAGTAAACCTTATTTTGCTCTAAAAGTGGAAGATGCAAAGAGTTTGCAGAAATAGGCGGATAAAAGATGAAGGAATTATTTGATAAACTAATAGGAAACGGGTGGCTCACAAAAGAAGAGGCACAAAACTTCTACGACAATCCTGACATAATCGAATGTATGGAAAAGAGTACAAGCCCTGTCAAATCAAATATCTTTAATGCCTTAAACCTTGTTCCTTTAAACTCGTTTAAGGTTCTTATATTGGGCAAAGATCCTTATCCTAACCCTAAAGATGCGCAAGGGTTAGCGTTTTCGAGTATGGATAAATCGACTCCCGATTCTTTGAAAAACATCTTTAAGTCACTTGATAAAACATATGGCAGTAACCTGTTTGAAAAAGCCGACAATGACCTCACAAGCTGGGCGAAACAGGGGGTATTGCTTCTTAATACGGGATTAACTTATCAAAAGATTGACTCAGACGGGATGGACAAAAAAGAAAAGCTATCGGCACAGAACAAAACCCAAAACCGTCATATGAAGATATGGCGTCCGTTTATCAAACTGATTATAAAGAAAATCCTCTCAATCAAAGACAGACCGACCGTTTATATGTTATGGGGAAACGACGCTCATAACATTGTATTCAGCGAGATAAAGAACAAAGACTTTAAATCACATTTGCACGAAAGAGGAGCATTCATTATACCTGATACCCAAACAATGATTTTGCAATGTGCACATCCTTCCCCACTTTCCGTAAACCGTGGCGGAGACTTTTTGGAGATGGCACCAGAATACTTCAAAGACTGTGATGAACACCTCAAAACAGACCGTATTAACTGGACGAAATTATAACTATTTATTATTTGTTAAGTAACGTAAAGCGCGATTTGACAAAGTCTGAAAAAAGCGTATAATCATGTTAACGCACAGTGAAACAGATAATATATGGAATTGGGGAATTCTTATATGATTAAGGATTTATTTGATAACATAGGTTTAAAATTATCAGTATTCGTACTTGTTCTTAAAGGTTTTGTTAGTGGAGTGTATGGAAACTGTATCCAAGTCGAGTATTGTTATATTGATGATGAATTATGTTAATATGACCGCCAAAGGTCAACCAACCTGATGGGAGACCCTAACATCTTTCGGAAATGATAAAGAAAAGGGATTATATATCCAAGATAATGAAAGAGATGACAAAACCGATGAGATGTTCAAAACTAGACTAAAAATAAGAAAACTAAAGACTTGCCAATGAGCAAGCCTTTTTAGTGTAAATTTTTAAAATTTATGCATACCCAAGTTATTCAACCGTGTGCATATTATCAAAGATTTCTTTTCTTTGAACCCAAACTTCCATGTTCATCTTGTTGCATTCTTCTTTCAAAACTGATTGCAACTCTTTCAGGCTCTTATTTGAAGCTGCTATACTGCAGAGCATGAACATTACAAAATGACCTTGCATCAAGGTTTGTTTAATATCTTCTATATTGACCTTGCAATCGGCAAGCAAAGTTGCAACCGTTGCAACAATTCCTACTTTATCCGCTCCCGATACCGTTATGATTATTTTGTCGTTTGTGTCCATTTTAAAATCCTTTTATCTCTCTTATTCCAAGCCTGTCCTTACGTATAAAGGGCTAACACATATATATATTTACCCTCCCCTAGGAGAACAGAGCGTTTATCTTATCCGTAATATCCTGCGGATCTATTTCATTTGTAACTTTGTTTATATCCTGCGCTATCTGATACAACTTAGCAGCCTCAACCTTATCACCGACAATAGTTATTGCTCTTGCGAGGTTAAAATGTGCAAGCGCATAATTCGGGTTACATTGAGCGGATTTTTTGAACAATTCGATTGCTTTCTGTACTCTGCCCAAATCATCAAGGTATATTACGCCTAAGTTGTTATAAGCTATATCATAGTTTTCATCATATTTTATAGCGAGTTCATACTCTTTGATAGCTTCATTTGTATTGCCTTTGCCCCAATGTAAGAACGCTAAGTTACAATGGATTTTAGCGTTTGTAGGATCAAGCTCAAGTGCCTTTCTGTATACTGAAAGCGCGTTATCATAATCTTCTTTATCATAGAATGCACTGCCTAAATTGATATAGATATCAATATCTTCAGGTGTCATTGTATAAGCGTTCTGATATGCACAAATTGCGGCATCCAAATCGTTTTGGTTTTCTTGATAAACAAAACCTAATGTTTGCGCAATAATACTTGTCCAACGTTTGTTAGGGTTCAGTGTGATTGCTGTTTGATATTGTGCAACAGCCAACTTAAACTCACCTTTTATGTAGTACAAATTAGCGAGGTTAGAATGAAAATCAGGAACCGTCGGCATAATCTGTATCAAAGTTCTGTATGTTTCGATTGCTCTGTCATAGTCACCCTGTTCTTCGTATGCTTGTGCAAGATGTCTGAATGCAGGGATATTCAAACTATCCAACCATATAGCCATCTTATATTCCGTGATTGCATCTTCAAAATGCCCCATTGCAAGGTACGCATCACCGAGCAAACAGTATAACGGTACAAACCCCGGAGCCTTATCTATTGTCTTTATATATAAGTCTATTGCCTTGTCTAATCTTCTGATTTGGATGTAATAGAACGACATAAACAAAACAGGCATGAACTGCAAATATGAAAGCGTTCTAATAACGGTCTCGATAGCTTTTTTATCAAACGGGAATGTCAAGATTGAAAGCAATTGCTCAAATCTGGATTGACAACCTACTTTGAAATTTTTAAAAGCAGATGCTTGATAAAGTTTATACAAAAGAAAATGCGCTCTTGAATTTCTAAACTTCTTATATTTTACGGATTCTTTTGCAGCCTGTATAGCTTCAAAGAAATAAGCTTTTCTTGTATAAGTTTCGGCTAAAACATAATAAGCATCAGCGTTTTTGTTATCTTTTTCGATAGCCATATTAAGGTAATTTATAGCCTTGTCCAAATCGCCTTTGTAGTATTGGGCTCGACCTATTTTGTAATAAATTTCGCTTGAATCTATAGCTATTTCCAAGGCGCATTGATATTCCGTAATAGCCTCATCTATATATTGGCTGGAATTAAAGATATCAAGGTGCCATGCCAAATACAAATCACCTAATCTGATGTGTAACTTTTCATTATTAGGTTTTTTTTGTAAATCCAGCTGACAACGCTCTATCGCCTTTTTTACTTTATCCTGCTTTTTATCATTTATTTCGTCTTCGTTTGAGGATTTTCTTTTAATCATATTCATTTTACATCCATTCTTTATCCGATTTATCCGGCAAGTGACATACAATAATCCGTCAGTTTCTGTCTGTCGGAATAAGATATTTCCTCTATCAACATACGGTGTACACCATCAGGCAAACCTGTTTTATCGAGTACTTTACCTTTAAATATTATTTTACCAATAGTATCCGACAAAGACAACATTATTTCAAATATTGAACCCGTATCCAAAGGAACCTCGGAATAAAATCTTAGCCCTCTAACGCTGATATCAATTAAGTGTCCTTCAATATTCCCCTGTAACGGTCTGAATATAGTAATCGGAGAATTAGTTTGATATCTCGGATTTTGTCTCGTATTTTCTAATTTTACGTCTTTCGCGTCGAAACTAATCTCAATTTCTCTTTCGGAACATATTTTAAGCACCTTTGATAAAAATATAGCAATCCCTTTTGGTGTGTATACTTTCACCTCTAAATCAAATCCCTTAGAAACATCGGAGAAATCCTCCGACATACTTGGCGAAATAGCAACGCAAAGTTTGTTAGAAGATACTTTTGATATATAACAATCCAAATCAATATCATCAAGTCCCGAACTTGAAAATATTTTTGTCTTTTGTCTTTCCGAAATCAAATCCATATGATATATTGTAGATAATTTAAGCCGAAATTGCAAGATATATTTTGATTTGAGTAAATATTTTGTAAAGATTATGAATAAAATATATGTACCTATTAATAAAGCATAAATATTTATGATTATTTGAACATGAAGGAAATTTATGTTCCATTTTTTCTTTTCAGAGTTGCGAAGCCAAAAAGAAAAAAACGGAACCAAAAAGCGGATATGTGGTAGGGCGATGTTGAGCGATAGCGAGCAAGCCCATAAGTTGAAGCAAAACCACGCTTTTGCGCAAACCCGCATATCCAAGACAGAAATGGCACGCTAAGGTTTTGCTAAAATGTTAGCACTCAACATTGAGTTGAATAACTCGGTGATTTGTT
>DLEF01000061.1 GCA_002481545.1 Cyanobacteria bacterium UBA7753
TTACGTTTCGGTTTGGAAGACGGTGAAGAAAGAACATTAGAAGAGGTTGGGAATTTGTTTGGTGTAACCAGAGAACGCATTAGACAGATTGAAATTAAAGCTTTACAAAAATTACGTGAACCGAACCGTCGCAAAAAATTAGAGGAATATAGAATATAAACATTCGTAAAATAAAGAGACAGGCAAAACTTATCAGTTATTTAAAAAATGGATTGTCATATGTCCCTGAAATTGAGTTCTAAAAATTTTTGAAAAGTCGCTTATAACAATGGATATAGTAAAAGTCAAGTCAAAAATATAATATTAATCCTACACAATGGAAGACATCATGGTTTAATTTTCGCGTTTTATTGTCTAAAATGAAATAGCTATATAGCTTTGTAATAACACTTTCACATTTCAAATGAACTTTCATAACTGTACTTATTATTCAAGTCGGTTAATAAACCGTAATATAAAAAAATAAGTGTTTGCAAAAAAAACATGTTTATCTTAAGATAATAACGCCGATAGAAGAATGTGAAAACACATTCTTTTTTAATAGAAAAAAATATAAAGGATGATAAAATAATGGGTATCAAAGGTAAAACAGACAAGATGGTAGTTTTGGCTTGTGAAGATTGCAAGGAAAGAAACTACACTACAACTAAAAACAAAAAAACTAACAAGGAAAGATTATCCTTGAACAAATACTGTCCGACTTGCAAAAAGCACACAGTACACAAAGAGACCAAGTAACAAGGCATTAGGCGATAGGGCACGGGGTAAAATACCTTGTCCCTAACAACTGAGCCGCTACAATGAGCGTCCTTAGTTCAGTTGGTAGAACGTCGGTCTCCAAAACCGGATGTCGAGGGTTCGAGTCCTTCAGGGCGCGAATTATATAAAAAGGAAGCAAATGAACGATACTTTAAACGGAATAATGAAATATTTAAAATCAGTCCGACTTGAATGGGCAAAGATAACATGGCCGGAAAGACGTCAAGTTATTGCCGAAACGCTGGCGGTTTTAGCAATCATCATTTTGTTCACGGTAGCAGTTTATTTGATTGATATTGTATTTAGAGCAATCTTAGGGTTAATCCCTTCAGTATAGGTGGAAAAAGAATGGCAGCAAAGAAAACCGAAGAATATATACACGAAACAACAGGCGAAATGGATGCAATAAAAGATGCAACAGGTGCTGATAACACTGTTGTTCGTGAAAAAGAAGTTGAAGAAACAAAACCGGAAGCAAAAGCTGAAACTGCTGAACAACCGGTGGAACATAAGAAAAAATCTCATAAGAACGAAAAGAGATGGTACATTGTTCACACATATTCAGGTTATGAAAACAAGGTAAAAAGCAACCTTGAAAAACGTATTGAATACATGAACATGTCAGATAAGATTTTCAGAGTAGAGGTTCCTCAAAAGACCGTTACTCAAATTAAAGGCGGAAAGAAACAAGAAAAAGACGAAAAGATTTTCCCCGGTTACGTTCTCGTTGAAATGATTATGGACGAAGACAGCTGGTATGTTGTCAGACACACCGCAGGTGTTACTAAGTTCGTCGGTTCCGCGAAAAGACCTATCCCTGCAAAAGACAGTGAAATCAAAAAGATTATCAACCGTGCAGGTTCACAAACTCAGAAAATTGAACTTGATGTCAAAGTCGGCGACAAAGTCAGAATCACATCAGGTCCGTTCTCTGAATTTATCGGGGATATTACGGAAGTATTCCCTGACAAGTCTAAACTCCGTGCTAATGTTTCAATCTTCGGTCGTGAAACACCTGTTGAATTGGAATATAAGCAAATCCAAAAGATATAGCGAAATTACGGGCGGACGACACGAATGATAGTGAGTTAGTCCGAGGAGCGAAGGACGAAGTGAGTGGCAGGCGCAAGCCGAAACGAACGACAGTCATGAGCGATAAGTAATTTCAAGAAGTCAGAATATAAACAGATGTTGGCTATAAAAGTAGGGTGCGATGTTTCGCACCAAATACGCATATCGACTGAGACATGCCGACAAACGGAACACTAACGAAACTATTAAAAATTATTAAAATATTACTTGAAAATTGAACATGTGTATGTTTCAATTATCTGTAGAGAAAGTGGAAGGGGGTTTCTCCCCGTCAGCACCACGAAAGGAGAAAAATAAATGGCAAAAAAAGTAGTAGGAAAAATTAAACTTCAGATTGAAGCGGGTAAAGCTAATCCTGCACCTCCGGTTGGTCCTGCATTAGGTCAACACGGTGTTAACATCATGGATTTTTGTAAACAATTCAATGCAAAAACTCAAGATAAAGCAGGTTATATCATTCCGGTAATTATAGACGTATATGAAGACAGAAGTTTCTCTTTTGTTATCAAATCGCCTCCGGCACCTATCTTGATTAAGAAGGCTCTTAACTTATCTAAAGGTTCTTCAAACCCTAAGAAAGAAAAAGTAGCAGAAATCACAAGAGCGCAATTGGAAGAAATTGCTAAGATTAAGAAAGATGACTTAAACGCAAGAGATATAGACGCTGCAGTAGAAATGATTAAAGGTTCTTGCAGATCTATGGGCGTTACGGTAAAGGAATAGAATATATTTTAAATGGAAGGACGTTATCGTCCGTTACCACCATGAAAGGAAAATAAAATGGCAAAATTGACAAAAAGACAAAAAAAAGTAAATGAATTAATGGAAGGTTTTGAACAACCATCCAGCATAAAACCTGCTATTGAAAAATTGCAGGAGGTATCTAAAGCAGTGTCAAAATTCGACGAAACAGTTGAATGCCACATGAGATTAGGTATCGATGTAAAGCATGCCGATCAACAAATCAGATCAACTGTCGTATTACCGGCAGGGCTTGGTAAAGAAGTTCGTGTTTGCGTTATCGCAAAAGGTTCTAAGGTAGACGATGCAAAGGCAGCAGGTGCTGATTATGCAGGTACCGAAGATATCTTGGACAAAATCGCAGGCGGTTGGTTTGAATTTGATACCTTGATTGCAACACCTGATTGTATGGGTATGTTAGGTAAATTAGGTAGAGTATTAGGACCTAAAGGCTTGATGCCAAACCCTAAGACCGGAACAGTTACTCAAGATGTTGCTGCAGCGGTTAAGGCAGCTAAAGCAGGTAAAGTTGAATTTCGTGCCGATAAACAAGGTATGATTCACTGCCCTGTAGGCAAGATTAAATTTTCAACAGAAGATTTGACAAAGAACTTTGCAACTTTGGCAGACGCTATTTTGAAAGCTAAACCATCATCAGCAAAAGGTACATTTGTTAAGTCAGTATATATTACCACAACTATGGGCCCTGGTATTAAGTTAGATAACAGAAATCTGGCTGCCGAGGTTAAGGAAATAGTCGGGTAAGACAACAGATTGTTGGTTGATACTTTGGGGTTGATTCAATTTTTCAACCCCTTTTTTTATGCATTTTTTACAAGGAATGTAAGGAATAATTATACGTCTATTTGTAGCAAAAAAAATCGGTAGGTCGGCATTACTATGCCGACAAAGAATTAAATCTGTATCAGAATTGTCGGATTGGTAAATCCTACCTACATATTTTATTCTATTGCATAATAATCTATTGAACGGATTTGAAAAAATTAAAAAGGGGTACTCACTATTCCAACTCTGTACGTTCAATCTCTTCGGTCGCAACAAATTCGATAATATCGCCGACTTCTATATCATTAAACTTAACTAATGATACACCGCATTCATAACCTTGAGCAACTTCTTTGACATCGTCTTTGAAACGTTTTAACTGATCTACGCTGCCCGAGAATATTTCGGCTCCGTTACGTTTAACGACAGCCTTGTTATTACGGTTAATCTTACCTTCGGTAACATAACAACCCGCAATTCTTGTAGTCTTACCGATTGTGAATACCTGTCTGACTTCTGCCGTACCGACAACGACTTCTTTTGTCTCAGGAGTAAGAAGTGATATCATAGTCTTTTCGATATCTTCCAATATTTGATAAATAATATCATATTTCTTGATAGTTACATTTTCTTTAGCTGCCGCAGCGAGTGCATTGTTGTCTTCTTTTACCCCAAATCCGAGGATTAAAGCTCCTGATGCGGACGCTAACATAACATCGGCTTCTGATATATCACCTACACCGACGTGGATAATCTTTGTATCAATCTCTTTAGATTCAAGGTTAGCGATAGCCTGCGATACAGCCTCCGCAGAACCGTATGTATCAGCCTTGATAATAAGATTAAGTTGCGGTATTCCTTCTTCACCCGAACCTGCAGCTCCGCTTTCTTTTCTGATATGAGCAGGGAGCATTGCATCAAGCTTGGATTCTCTTGCTTTTTGTTGACGTTCTTCAACGATAGCTTTCATTTCTTTTTCGTTCTTAACTACTTCAAAATAATCACCAGGAGAAGGTACCTCTGACAAACCTAATACCTCAACAGGGGTAGAAGGTTCAGCCGCCTTGATACGTTCGCCCGAATCGGATAGCAGCGCTCTGACACGACCGCATGCCGTACCAACAACAATGCAGTTACCCGTTCTTAAAGTACCGTTTTGTACAAGCAAGGTTGCAACAGGGCCTTTACCTTTATCAAGGTTAGCCTCAATTACAACACCTGAAGCCTCAGCTTTAGGGTTTGCTCTTAAATCTTTCAAATCAGCCAACAGCCAGATATAATCAAGTAAAGTATCTATACCTGTTCCCAACAATGCGGAAACTTTAACAGTGATTGTATCACCGCCCCATTCTTCAGGGACAAGGTTATATTCCGTTAACTGTGTTAATACTCTGTCAGGATCGGCTCCCGGCTTATCAATCTTGTTTACCGCAACTATAATCGGAACTTCCGCAGCTCTTGCGTGGTTGATAGCCTCAACCGTCTGTGGCATAATACCGTCATCCGCAGCTACAACAAGGATAACAATATCGGTTGCCTGTGCTCCTCTTGCACGCATTTCCGTGAATGCCTCGTGCCCCGGAGTATCTATAAATACAATCTTCTTTTCTTTCTTGTTATCAAGATATACAGTATATGCACCGATAGACTGCGTTATACCGCCTGCCTCGGTTGCAACGATTTTGTGTTTCGATGCTCTGATACTGTCGAGCAAAGTAGTTTTACCGTGGTCAACGTGTCCCATTATACTAACAACAGGTGCACGACGTTTCAATAATTTCTTATCAACTTCGGTAAATTGTTTTTTGCGCTCTTCTTTCTTTTCCTCTTCCTCAATGAATGCATCTACGTCTTCATCAAGTACTTCAATATTATATTCAGCGCAAACTTTTTTGATAACGTCAACATCAATCAGTTGGTTAACGGTTGCCATAACTCCGTTGAACATAAGGAATTTAACAATATCCGCAGGAGTTTTGTTAATCTTGGTTGCGAGTTCGTTTACCGTCATTGCCTTATCAACGACTAATGATTTTACTTCTGCAACCTCTTCTTCTTTAACAACTTTTTTCTTATGGTGTTGAGCTGCAGCTTTTTCCAAAGAAATCATTTCCTGTGCTTCTTTTTTAGAATTGAAATCTTTGTCTTTCTTTCTGTCGGAAGAACCTTTTTTCTTAGAAAAGCCTTTATTTTCATATATATCTTGCGGGATAATATGACGTTCTATAGGACGTTTAGGTCTGTTTTCTTTATTTTCTGGTTTTCCGTTTTTATCTTTTGGTTTTGTTGTATCGACAACTTTTTGGATAGGTTTTCTACCTTTGCCCTGTTGTACGATTTCAACACGTTTCAACGGAACACGTTTAACAATTTCTATTCTGCTTTTAGGCTCTTTCTTAACGATTTCAGGTTTTTTGCGTTGCGGAGCTTCAGCTTGCGGTTTTGGTTTTTCAACCTTTTCCACTTTCTCAACCTTATGTACTCTCTCAACACGTTCTACACGTTCAACCTTAGCAGGTTCTTTCTTTTCTGTTTCAGGCTTTTTCTCTTCTACAGGAGGTTTTTTAGCCTTTTTTACAATAAATGCCTTTGGTTTTCTACTTGGTACTTTTGAACCGCCGGCAATAAAATCTTTTAATTTTTGAACTTGGAGCGGGGTAACAGAGTTAGAGTGTGATTTAATATGAATGGAAATTTGAGCGAATTTTTCCAGCACTTCTTTGCTGGTCAAACCCAGTTCCTTTGCTAATTCACTTACTCTTATATTCTCGTCCATCCAATAACCCTTTCAAATCCGCGGAGGTTTTGAGAGCTTTGTTCAATTTATTTTTTTTGAGCGCAAGCTCTTTACAGTTCTTATTATAACAAAAATATGCAGATCTGCCAAATGTCTTGGAATCAGGCTCTATGATTATCTTTCCGTCTTTATAACGTTTGGTTATTTTTATCATTTCGCTACGCGGTTTCATCTCACCGCACCCGACACATTTGCGCTCCGTCATATTTTCATCCGTATTTTTAAATTATTGCGCTCGGTGGGAGTCGAACCCACGGCAGACGCGGTTTAGGAAACCACCGCTCTATCCTACTGAGCTACGAACGCACTCTCTTGTCTGAAAACATCCTATTGTTTCTATCAGATATGTATATTTTATAACCCCTTATATTAATAGTCAATATAGACAATGATTATTGATAATTTCATAGAAATGTATTTAAAAAGGAGTTTTATAAAAACGTTAGATAAATTTCAAGCATTATTTTTTATAATAGCAAAATAGCTCCTATAACAAATGGACAAACCCTCACCCTAAATTCCTAAGTTCGTAAACTCACTAAGAAATTATACCCCTCTCCCAGAGGTAGAGGGGTTATAGCCCTTCCACCTCTGGGGGAAGGACAGCAGTTGTAGGCGACATAGGAGCCGTACAAATGCAGGATGAAGGTTTGTCCTTGCAAATATTAATAATCTTTTTATAAAATTATCTGCATAAAATAATCCTACGTTTAAATTTTTTTAATTTAATCATTTTTATTTCTTATCCTCCATATGTATGAAATTATGCCATAGCGATTACAGTAAATAACTATAACAACCGTTAGACCGAATTGTAAAGATATATTACGCACCTTTTTTGTCGCATTGACATGTCAAAATGCAACATTAAAAGTAACCATGAAGGTATAACAACTTAATATAATTAACAAATTAACAATGAAAGGAGACGCCC
>DLEF01000050.1 GCA_002481545.1 Cyanobacteria bacterium UBA7753
CCTCTTCTTTTTTGTATATAAATATAATTATTCCGATATTTATTAAACAAATTAAGATTTGGAAACGATAAAATATACTTGGACTATAATTGAACCATTTCCATAAAAAAACTGTGGGAATAGCCTCAATAAACGGCAAAACAATAAATGCCATAAAACTATAACGTTTAATCAAGTTTTGCCATAATTCAGAGAGTTTTTTAAGATAATTCTTCATAGATAAATTATAACATAATCACTTAGAAGGGGTTTGTATTTAACGAAATTTTCCAGGGTAAAAATTGCACGCTACAACTGCCGAAGGCGGTGACGGAGTTTGTGTAGTTGATATAAATTAAGGTCATTTCGTTCACAAGTTTGTTGGTGCGTTAGCGAACGCGCCCTAATCTATATAATACCGGTAGACGTAGACTAAAGTCTACCATACAATTAGAGGGTTGTGGCTCCACAGATAATTATACATTATGAATTATGCATTACGCATTATTAAATGTACATTAATGTTATCTCTCTTCCCTTAATCTCTATCAAATGTTCATCTTTGAGAGATTTTAATTCTCTTAAAAGCGCGGTTCTGTTCACGGCAAGATAATCCGCAAATTTTTTGCGGGAGAACGGAAGGGTTATTACCTTATTATTAGTCTTTGAATACAGAATTTTAAAATACATTATTATCCTGTTTCGGATTTGTTTTTCCTCCAATACTTTTATTCGTTCGTTCGCCTTCAAAAATTTCTCGTTTATTATATCAAACAGATTGTATAAAAACGTGTTGTAATACTTATAGACAAGATTTGAAGGTTTGACCAAATTGTTATAATCAATAAGCAAAATAGTTGTTGCTTCTTTCGCCATGATTATATGGTCTTCAAAATGCGTAGCGGAAATATTTGTTCCGAAAATGTCGTCTTTGTACAGGTCTTCGCGGATAATAACGTTGCCGTTATATTCAATATTACAAATCTGCGCATGACCTGATAAAATTATCCCGATAATATTTCCTCCTTTTAATGTAGAAAGGATTTCTTCATCCCTCGTATATGAGTAAATATGCGTGCCTAAGCGCTTATATAATTTTTCTTTTTGATTATTCGTCAAATTGTCAAATGGTGTTGTCATATCTTTAAAAACCTTTATATAATTGTGTTTTAGATGATAAAAAAGTTTACAAAAATCATTTTATCATTATTTTTAAAATGTCGCAAGTGCGACTTTTTTTGTTTTAAAAAGTTTGTTAATATAATAGTATAAAATCATAAAAGAAATGAACACATAAACATAATCTTAGAGGAGAGACAATTAAATGAAAGTAGTAAAACGCGACGGATATATCGTCGACTATGACCCCCAAAAAGTCAGAACGGCAATACAAAAAGCCAACGTTGAAGTCAGCCCCGATGATCAGGTTTCCGACGAACAAGTCGAAGAAATCGTTAAATACATTGAGAGCTTGGACAAAAAGAGAATTTTAGTCGAAGACATACAAGATATCATCGAAGAAAAATTGATGGATTTCAAAAAATATGTTTTGGCAAAAAAATACATTACGTACAGATACACAAGAGCATTGGTCAGAAAAGCCAATACAACCGACCAATCAATCAAAGAATTGATTGACGGGAACAACGAATATTGGAACAATGAAAACTCAAACAAAAATGCCCGTGTTGTAACGACACAGAGAGATTATCTTGCAGGGATTACAAGCACGGATATTACAAGAAGGTTTTTACTTCCTAAAGATATCGTAAAAGCACACGACGAAGGTATTATCCACTTCCATGATGCAGATTACTTCGCACAGAACGCATTGCACAACTGCGAACTAATCAACTTGGAAGATATACTTCAAAACGGAACCGTAATCAACGGGGTTATGATTGAAAAACCTCACAGGTTCCTGACTGCATGCACAATCGCAACACAAATTATTCTCGCCGTAACCTCTTCAAGCTACGGCGGAGCAACGATTTCGTTGACGCACCTTGCACCATTCGTAAAGAGCAGTTATGAAAAATATTATAAAAAATATAAAGATTACGGCTTGAACGACGAAGAGAGCAAGAAATTCGCTAAAATGGATACTAAAAAAGAGATTGAAAGCGGGGTTCAAACCTTCAATTATCAGGTTAACTCAATGACCAACATTAACGGTCAGGCTCCGTTCCTCTCCGTTTGTATGTATTTGGGCGAAACCGAAGAATACAAAGACGAACTCGCCATGATAATAGAAGAATTTTTGAACCAAAGATTACTCGGGTTCAAGAATGAAAAGGGAGTTTATATCACTCCTGCATTCCCGAAACTCTTATATGTTCTTGAAGAAGATAACGTAAGAGAAGGCAGCAAGTATTGGTACTTAACCGAGCTTGCCGCAAAATGTACGGCTAAGAGAATGACTCCTGACTATATTTCCGAAAAAATAATGAAGGAACTCAAAATAAATGAAAAGGGCGAAGGCGATTGCTATCCTTGCATGGGCTGCAGAAGTTTCTTAACCCCGGACAGAATGATGAGCCTCGGAAATATTGCAAAAGCAGGCAACTACAAAGAGGGCAAAGGCAAATATTACGGCAGATTTAACCAAGGTGTCGTAACAATAAACCTTCCTGATGTTGCATTATCTTCAGGCGGAGACATGGAAAAATTCAAACAAATCTTTGATGAAAGATTGGAACTTTGCCACAAAGCATTGCAGATAAGACACAAAAGATTGAGTCAGGTTACAAGTGACGTTGCACCAATCTTATGGCAATACGGAGCTTTGGCAAGACTTGAAAAAGGCGAATCAATCCACGAACTGTTACACCACGGATATTCTACAATATCATTAGGATATGCGGGCTTGTACGAATGTGTAAAATACATGACAGGACATTCTCATACCGATAACGGTGTAGGGAAAGAATTTGGTCTTCAAGTCATGAAACATTTGAACGATGCAGCTAAAAAATGGAGAAACGAGGAAGATATCGATTACTCCGTATACGGCTCACCGATTGAATCTACGACATATAAGTTTGCGGAATGTTTGAGAAAACGTTTCGGTGTAATCAAAGGTATTACGGATAAATTGTATGTAACAAATTCTTACCATGTTCCGGTATTTGAAGAAATAGATGCATTCTCTAAACTCAAGTTAGAGAGCGAATTTCAGAACTTGAGTCCGGGAGGAGCCGTTTCATATATCGAAACACCAAATTTACAAAATAATATCGAAGCTGTTATTGAAGTGATACAATTTATATATGACAATATAATGTACGCAGAAATGAACACTAAATCGGATTATTGTCAAAAATGCGGTTATACAGGGGAGATTTTGATAGATGAAAATCTTGAATGGTATTGCCCGAACTGCGGAAACCGAGACCATAACACGCTGAACGTTGCAAGACGTACATGCGGTTATATCGGAACGAACTTCTGGAATAAGGGCAGAACGCAGGAAATCAAAGAAAGAGTATTACATTTAGATAATAAGGTAGCAGAATAATGAGATATAATTTAATCAGAAAAATGGACATATCAAACGGACCGGGAGTAAGAGTTTCCGTGTTTATGCAAGGATGCAGTTTCCACTGTGAGAATTGCTTTAACAAAAACACTTGGGCTTTTGAACTCGGCAAAGAATTTACGCAAGCAACAATAGACGAAATATTGGAGTTGTGTGAACCGCATTACATCAAAGGACTTTCAATCTTAGGCGGAGAGCCTATGCACCCGAAAAATATTGAAGGGACGACAAAGCTTGCAAAAGCTTTCAAGGAAAAATTCCCTGATAAGAATTTGTGGGTATGGTCAGGCTATGAGTTTGACAAGGATTTGAAAGACAAAGAAGTAATGAAATATATCGATGTCTTGGTTGACGGCAGATATATAGATTGCCTCCACGATTTCAGATTAAAATGGAAAGGCTCATCAAATCAAAGGGTTATCGATGTTCAAAAGAGTTTGCGCGATAACAAGCTGGTGTTAGCCGCTTGAAAGCTCGAAGAGTCGGAGAAACCCGATAACAAAGATGATACAAAATGATAATACAACGAGGTCGGAATAATTATTCCGACCTCGTTTGTTAATACCATTCACTGTAATATTATCGCACCCCCTCACCCACATTTGTACGGCTCCGTTGTCGCCTACAACTGTGACCTCTCCCGCTAATGGGGGCGAGGTTTTCCGCTCCGCGGGAGAGTGTAGTACGTAGGTCGGATTTACT
>DLEF01000063.1 GCA_002481545.1 Cyanobacteria bacterium UBA7753
CAGGCATTGCCTGACAAAAATATAGTTACTCCCCATCCGCATCCGTTTAAAACGTAGGGTGCGGTCACCACCGCACCAAGATATAATTTATTTAATTAAAACCTTTTCAACAGCCATAATTCGTGTGATAATTTATGTATATGAGAATAGAAAATTCCGAAATTTTTAATGAGATGCGAACCTTCGTAAAAACCTCTCGCCCGTTCTGTGTTACGGGTTTGACGAGCTTTTTGCGTATTCTGTCGTTAAAGAAAATAAAGGATTTTTCAAAAAAGAAAATACTTTTTATAACCTCAACAGAGCAGTATGCCTTGAGGTATCAGAGTGACTTAAAGACGGTATTTGACCTTGATTCGGAACTTTTCCCGTATCAGAACAACTCCGCTTATGAAGGCGTAAACACTAACAAATATGATTATGCCAAACAAATAGAAATATTGCATAATAAACCTTATTTGATTATCGCGCCCGTAAGAGTGCTGTTAGAAAAATTTCCGTCTGAGTCATTTTTCAAGAAAAATAAATTGACTCTTAAAATTGGGGATGAAATAACCCAGAAAGATATGCTTAATACCTTGATGAAACTCGGGTTTAAGCGCTCCACCATGGTTAATGATATCTCTGAATTTAGCATTAGAGGCGATATTACGGATATTTACCCGCCTGAAGAAAACCCTGTGAGAATCGAGTTCTGGGGCGATGAAATCGTTGATATAAGAACCTTTGATCCCGAAACCCAACGTTCTATAAATAAAGGTATAAAAAAGATTGATATTTACCCGATGTATAAGTTCGTCGTCGGTGATGACGTTCCGAAAGATTTTCCTAAGGAACTGCGCGACCAACTCACGGAGGAAAAATACTTTGAAGGGATAGAGATATATCAAAGTTATTTTAATGACGATTTAGTCAGTATTTTTGATTACTTGGAAGATTATATCATTGTATTTGATGAAAAATCAGAGATTTATACAAAATACCAATTTATTGAGAAAAACGAGGATGACAGATACCAAGAGAACCTGAAAACTCAACTTATATATGAGCTTAGGGATAAAAACCATTTTACTTTTGTTGAGTTTGCCCAAAAACTTGCGAATTTCTTAAAGATTGGGTTTAACAACTTCTTGGACAGCGAATTTGATTTAATAATCGACCTTGACGGGCAGACGGTCAAAACTTTTAATGCCAATATGGATGATGTTGCGGATTATCTCGATGCAAGAAGAGACTATGAGATAGTTATTGCTACAAATTACCCTGATAGGGTAAAGGAGACTCTGTCCTGTTATGAGATATTTGATGTCGAGTATTTGGATAATATATCCGCCTCGGGCACGATTGTCGAGCAGGCAAAATTTATCCTGTTGACGGATAAGGAGCTCTTCAACAAGCGCAGTAAGAATATTACCTCTACAAAGCGGACATACCATAAGGAAAAAGCCGAATATATCGAGAACATAAACGATATCCAACCGGGTGAATACGTTGTTCACGTTGTCCACGGTATCGGTATATATCAGGGCTTGACTCAGCAGGAGTTGGACGGACAGTTAAAAGATTATCTCACGATAGAATACGCGAACAAAGACAAA
Source organism: Cyanobacteria bacterium UBA7753 (assembly GCA_002481545.1). Classification (GTDB taxonomy): domain Bacteria; phylum Cyanobacteriota; class Vampirovibrionia; order Gastranaerophilales; family Gastranaerophilaceae; genus UBA2883. The sequence goes on from DLEF01000063.1 coordinate 1,596, forward strand.
CTCCATATTCCTGCAGATCAGATTAATATGCTCTGCAGATACAGAGGAGCGGGAGCCGTCAGACCTAAGCTGTCGAGAATGGGCGGTGCCGATTGGACGAAGACAAAAACCCGTGTCAAAAAAGAGGTTGAGACCGTTGCTTATGACCTTCTCAGACTTTATGCAAAACGTAAAATGCAACAGGGTATACAGTTTGACCCTGATACGCCTTGGCAGGTCGAGATGGAGGAGGCGTTTGAATATACCGAAACTCCTGACCAGATGAAGGCGATAAACGATGTAAAAGCTGATATGGAGAGCCCTAACCCTATGGACAGACTAATCTGCGGTGATGTCGGGTTTGGTAAAACCGAAGTCGCTATGCGTGCGATGTTTAAGGCAGTAGCCTCAGGCAAACAGGTCGCACTTATCGCGCCTACAACGATTCTTGCACTACAGCATTATCAGACAATATCTGAAAGGTTTAAACCTTATAACATTGATGTAGAGTTGCTCTGTCGTTTCAGAAGTCCTAAACAGCAAAAAGAGACCATAAAGAATATGGCACTCGGAAAGTGTGATGTTGTAGTCGGAACGCACCGTCTGTTGCAGGATAAAATCTCGTTCAAAGATTTAGGGTTGCTTGTAATTGACGAGGAACACAGATTCGGGGTAAGACACAAGGAAAAACTAAAACAGTTCAGAGAAAATATTGATATTATCTCAATGTCCGCAACTCCAATCCCCAGAACATTATATATGTCGCTTTCGGGGATAAAAGATATGTCAGTCATTGAGACTCCGCCGAAGAACAGACTTCCGGTCAAAACTTTCGTTGGTCAGTTCGATGAAAAATCGGTCAAAAATGCGATTATTCACGAGCTTGACCGTGACGGGCAGGTGTTCTATCTGTATAACAGGGTAGAAACTATTGACGAATTTAAACTCAAATTGCAGTCACTTGTTCCTAATGCAAGAATAGCGGTCGGGTATGGACAGCTTTCGGAAAGCCAATTAGAGGACGTAATAGTCGGGTTTGAAGAGCACGAGTATGATATTTTATTATGTACGACGATTATTGAAAACGGGCTTGATATTCCGAACGCAAACACTATTATTATCCACGATGCGGACAGATTCGGGCTTGCGCAGTTGTATCAACTTAGAGGTCGTGTAGGTCGTTCAAACAGGCAGGCTTATTGCTACTGCTTCTATAAGGCAGGCAAGAACCTTACAAAAGAAGCTTATCAAAGATTAATGGCGATAAAAGAATTTTCATCGCTCGGAAGCGGTTATCAGATAGCCATGAGGGATGTAGAAATCCGTGGGGTTGGAAATATCTTAGGAACGAAACAACATGGTCATATGGTGACTGTAGGGTTTGATACGTATTGCCAATTGTTGGATGAGACTGTTAAGGAACTTCAAGGCGAAAAAGTCGAAAAGAAACCGCCTACGATTGTTGATATCAATGTAACAGCCTTTATTCCTGATGATTGGGTAGGCTCAAAAGAACAGAAGATGATTGAGTATAAACGACTCGCGGATGTTCACAATGAAACAGAGCTCGGATATATTGAATCAGAGTGGAAAGACAGATTTTCAAAGATTCCGGAGGAGGTTCAAAACCTTATCAGACTTGTTCAAATCAGACTTGCTGGCACAAAGATAGGTATTACGTCTATCAGGGAAACCATGGACAATATCAGAATTTATACTCCGTTTACAAAGGCGGAATGGCAGATTTTGCAGACAAAATTGCCTCGTGAGATTACGAGGTATTTGAAGTTCACTATCGCGCCAAAATCGGTCGACGGTGCAAAATCCATACTTTTACTTGACAATTCGGTTATGAATTTTGATAAAGTATTTAACATTCTGATAGATTTGTTTTATGATATAGACGAGGGGGTTAATGATATAAACGCCCGATTTTCAAAAGAGATAAATAATAAATAAAGTACAATATAAAAATAAGGGGAAATTTTATGAAAAGAGCTTTATTAACATTAATGGCAAGTGCCGTATTGTTTTCCGGATGCGGATTCAAGGGTAATACCGTAATTAAGGTTAATAACCAGAATATTACAAAAGCGCAGTATGAAGAAGCGTTCAAGAACGCCGCTAAAAATTCACAGCTTGCGCAAATGGGGATTGATATTCCCGAGGATGATAACAACCTGATGTATTTGATGATTAAAGACAGAGTTGTTAACGAGTTAATCGTAAAAGAACTTTTAAGACAAGAACTTGAAAAACGTAACATCACGGTTTCTAAAGATGATATCGCAAAAGAACGTCAAAAAATGATTGACAGAGTCGGTTCAAAAGATAAATTCAATGATATTTTGAAACAAAACGGTATCAAAAATTCACAGTTTGAAAGTGATTTGGAACAGGAAATCAAGATGAAAAAGTTAGTTAATGACATTCATCCTGTTAAGGTTTCAGATTCTCAAGCAAAAGATTTCTATAATAAGAATATTAACCAATTCAAATATCCTGATAAGGTTAGAGCATCTCACATTTTGATTTCCGCTAACCCTGTTGAGATAAAGGAACAATTGAGAAAGAAAAATCCTAATATGACCGAAAACGACTTGAACATGAAAGTTCAACAGGAAATGAGAGCAAGATATGACAAGGCTGTAGCAATTCAAAAACAATTGAAAAATAATCCTGATGAATTTGAATCTGTTGCAAGAAACAAATCAGACGATCCAATGTCTGCTAAGAACGGCGGAGATATCGGATTCTTTGCTCAAAAAGATATGGTAAAACCTTTTGCGGATACTGCGTTTGCACAAAAACCAAACACTATAAGCGATGTTGTACAAACTCCTTACGGGTTCCATATTATCAAGGTTACCGACAGAATGGCTGCAGGACAGCAACCGTTTGAAAAAGTAAAAGAACAGATAAAACTTTATATGACGGCTCAAGAACAAATCAAGGCTTTGGAATTGTACTTGAACGGATTGAAGGCTAACGCTGTTATCCAATTTGTAGATGAGTCATATAACCCTGTTCAAATCGAATTGAAGATGAAAAAGCTTGCTGCGGAAAGAAAAGCTGCTATCCAACAGCAAAAACAACAAGCACAGACTCAATCAAAAACACCTGTCGGGGCAAATAAAGCAAAATAATGAGAAACGAATATAAAATATTTGAAAATACAAAAACCGCATTAGGGAATGTAATTTTTCTGTGCGGTTTTTCTGCCGAAAAAAATCAGGATTTGGCAATTGGAGTTGTCCACGGCGATGAACCGCAGGGCGAATATCTTATAAACAGATATTTAGACGAAGAGTTAAAAGAAGGCGTTTTATTCATTCCGTGCCTTAATCCTGACGGAAAACAGAATAATACAAGGGTTAATTCTAACGGAGTTGATTTAAACAGAAATTTTCCTACCAAAAATTGGGTTAAGGCTGAGAAAGATAATTACTTTGGAGGGAACAGTCCTGCATCGGAGATAGAGACAAAATTTCTGATAAATATAATAGATAAATATGAACCAAAATCAATAATAACTCTTCATACCCCGTATAAGGTCGTCAATTACGACGGGCCTGCAAAAGAGTTGGCAGAGAAGATATCAGAGATTATAAATTATCCCGTCGAGGCTAGTATCGGCTACCCTACCCCGGGGAGTTTCGGCACTTATGCTGGAGTTGAGAGACATATACCTACCATAACCTTAGAGATGGACGAAGAAATTGCGCAGGAAAGGCTGTATCCTCCGATTAAAGAGATTATTGATTTGCTATAGAATATTGTAATATGTTGCTCTCCCACAGGCGGAGGCGAGAAAGTAGGGTGCGGTCACTACCGCACCAACGATATTATCACAATGTCAAAAATGCTACTGTTGTACATATGAATAATAACCTTGTCTATGCTATAATCGTAATATGGTTGAGTTTATAAAAAAGTTCAAAATAGTATTTATTTTGTCCGCAGTTGTGCTAGCTGTTGCAGTATTTATTGTGGCTGCATATCTTTGGTTTGTGCCATCTCTGGTTGCATCCGAGAATGTACAGAACTTCTTTACAAAACAAATCTACGAAAAAGCGGGCGTTAATGTAAAAGTTAAAAACTTCAAACTTGATACAAAACACGTGCCTTACATATCTTTTTCGGCTGATGATTTTGAATTGAGCAAGAACGGCAAATATATAGTAGTACTGAATAATATCGACGGAAAAATATCGCTTTCCCGCATAAAATTCCAAAACGTTATTATAAAACATTTGAATGCGAAGTATATTTTTGTTGATGTAAACAAATTACTTGATATTCTGCCTAAATCCGACAAGAAAAAAGAGCCTTCCGCATGGTCTGTTGATGTAATTGGTGCGGTTTTGAACATTGACAGATTAAAGGTTTTATATAAATCAAACGGGGTTAACTTTGATATAGACACAAAAAATATCAACATAAATTCCAAGGATAAAAATAAAATACCCGTTAAGTTCGATTTTACGGGGCTTGTGACGCAAGGTAATTACAAAGTAAAACTTGCAATGAGGGATAATAATAAGATTTACATAAAAAAAAAGCACCTGTATATAGACGCCTCGACTCTGACTGTTAATGACTCAAAGGTCAGAATTAAAGGCAGCGTAAAAGATAACAAACATTATGACGTTACCCTGTTTGCGAGAGGGTTTAACCTCGAAAACATTATTTCTTTGATAAGGTCAAACACCATAATCAAAAACGGCTCTACGCTTTTGTCGTATTTTGGAAACATTCACGGCAATTTTGATTTTGCGATAAACATTGTACCTAAAGGAATTGAAGGTAGATTAGATTTACATAAACTTGCGTTCTTGTTTATTCCAATGGAAAAGGTGCCTATAAACCTGCATAACGGGGTTGCGCTTATAGGTAAGAAAAATATCCACCTGCAGGGCTTTTCGGGTTATTACGGTTCAAGGAAAGTCAACAGCATAAAATTTACGGGTGATGTTAAAGATTACAGAAAAGATTTGAAACTGAATATTATCGCAGACGGCGTTGTCACAAACGATTTCGCAAAATATTATCTGACTCCGATTATCGGCGTTCCGTTGAGCATTATCGGGAAAGCCAATACAAGATTGATAATAAAATCAAAAAAGAATGTTTACGATTTCAAATGGTTGTTCAGAATATCAGAAAAAGATGATTTGCTTGTTGACGGTGCTCCGATTACTCCGTTTAAAGAAGAACGTGTACTTGTATCAGATATGTCGGTTTACAGCCACTATTTGAAAATAAAAAATATGAATTATTATGTAACAGTTCCGGGTGTTGCGGCATTCTTTAGGCGTAAGTTGATATCTTTGAATGGCTTGATTGATTTTAAAAACGGAGTCGATTTTAGGGCTATGGGATTTGAAATAGAACAGCCTGTTCCGAGTGCTTTTTTGAATATCATTACGAGAAAAAATTTACTCAAAGACGGAACGGTTGTCGGGAAGATGATAGCTGTTGACGGCAAAAAGGGTGTAAAATTGTTCGGGAACCTGTCATTGAACAAAGTCAGAGTTCCTTCTCAAAGACTATATATTGATTACGCTAAGATAACAACAAACTTTAATAAAATTTATATTGACTCAAAGGGCGGATACAGACACTCTCATTATCAATTGAACGGGGATATGTTTAACAACATAGCGTTCCCGATTATAGTTAATAATATTGATTTTACGCTCGACAGTATGGATATAAAGAAGATGGTTGAGTCCTTCAACCAGCAAGATAACGGAGAGACAAAATCAGCAACTGCAAAGGGTGTATCGGATGATGCGCCGACATTTGATATAACAAATCTTATTATTAAAAACGGAAACTTTAACCTCAACAAAGGTACTTACGGCGAATTGTCCGTTGCAAATGTCAAAGCAAATATGACGTTGGATAAAACGGGGGATTTGGAATTAAATTCCAATAAATTTGATTTTGCGGAGGGTACGACATCTTGCCATGTATGTTGTGACCTAAAAAAACACAAATACCATACAAAACTCGGTATAAGGGATGTAAACTTTGATTTGATAGCGACTGCGCTATTAAATCTGCCTGAAGAAATAATCGGAAAAGCTGACGGGCTCATTGATATAAATACCGACAGTTCAATGAAATTGAACGGGAACATAAAATTCAGAATAAAAGACGGAACAATCGGGAAAATCGGACTTATAGAATATGTATTGAATGTTGCGTCTGTGTTCAGAAACCCGCTTGCTATGGTTAGTCCGCTTACAATATTTGATTTGATGAATGTCCCTGACGGCAAATTCGATTTGATTGCGGGAACACTTGATTTGAATGATAACGTCATTGAAAATATTAAGATTAAATCTTTTGCACCAAATCTTTGCTCTTATATTGCAGGCAGTTACGATATGAAGAAAAACGATGCGAGTATGAGAATTTATACAAAAATGTCGGGTAAATCAACAGGTATTTACGGATTTTTAAGGGAGTTGTCATTGAGTAATATCGCATCTCGTGTCTCAATCGGCGCAAGAAACGATGTAGTTTATTATTCTTCGGAAATTTCGGAAATCCCGAAACTTAAAGATAACGATGAGAATGCACAGGTATTTTTAACCCGTGTTGATGGCGATGTCGCAAGTAACAACTTCTTATCATCGTTGAAAAAATTGAAATAAAAAAGCCGTCTTTAATGAAAACGGCTTTTTTATATATGTTTATTTGTATCTAGCCGAAGAATTTGTTTTTAACCCAATTGATTACAGATGAACCTGCATCTTTTATATGTCCCAGTATTCCGTGGTTAGAGGTCGTTGAACCTGTATCTGCTGTTGTTGCAGATGTATTCTCGGTGCCTGCAGTTCCGTGTCCTTCCGCTATATGTCTGGCTGTCATTGTTGCCTCATCTTCCAGTAAAAGTTGAGGTTTCTTTGTGAATGTTCCTTCCGGAATATTGTAGTGCGGTTCTTCGTGAGGAAGATATTGTTCAATCGGTTCGTAATTCGGCTTTGATTCAAGTAACTTGAGTTCCACAACATCTTCGTTTTGAGGTTGAGGTTTTCCGAATAATTTATTTATTACCCAATTTTTTGCATTTTTAATTTTTCCGAATACATAATTTCCGAATTGTTTAACATGATTGAAGGCTCCTTTAGCTTTGTCTGCAATATAACTTCCGAAGTTTTTGATACGTCCGAAGATACCGGCTTTATTTGTATTTCCTGCAGTTTCAGCAGTGTTGGGAGCTGAACTCTTTACAGGAAGTTGGATTTGACCGTCTTGAGTATGACGCGCATTTATTGTTGCCTCATCTTCCAGTAAAAGTTGAGGTTTTTTGTTAAACGTCCCTTCAAGAAATTTAGGGTTATTGTCGTGAGGTAAATAATCCTCTATCGGACCTAAATCATATTTTGTATTAGGTTTATTTGTTTTTGCAGGAAGTTGGATTTGTCCGTCCTTTATGTGACGTGCATTTATTGTAGCCTCATCCTCAAGTAGAAGTTGAGGTTTTGTAGTGCCGTCCGTTGACGTACTTCCTGTTTGATTTTCAGCAGAAGTCGGATTATCTTTTGGCGGAGTCTGTGTATTTGTCTGCGGTTTCCACTTTGTTAGTTTTTGTATGAAACTTCCTTCCGTGCCTGATGAGAAATTATTTTTCAGTGATTTTAATCCCTTGAAACCGCCAAAGGCTGATAAAGCTGCCGTTGTTGTTCCTTCGCCGAATCCTTCGTAGGCCTCTCTTGCCTGTTGGTCTGTAGTTGCTGTTTTGGCGAGATTTGCTGATTTTACGAAGTTTGCGCCTGCGGCGATTAAACCGATACCGCCTGCAACAGCCGCACCGATAGGACCTGTCAGAGCGATTGCGGCAGCAGCACCTGCTGTCAAAAGCGTACGTGATATACTAAATCCGTCTTTGTCACAGAACATACCTCTTACCATATTATATGTTCCGCCCTTTACAAAGGCTTTGAGTTTTTCTTTAAAACTTATTTTACCGTCATCAACACCGTCGTTTTTATAAAATCCGTCCTTTTGTGGTTGCGGTTTTATTTTTGGCCCGTTTGGATTTATTGTGTCCGTCCCGAGCGGGGGGAAACTTGTTGTTGGTGTTGATAATACTTCGTCCGTCATAGCAGGCATCAGTGCTTCTAAGTACATAGATTTGCTCATCGGATCGAATCGATTGAAAGCTTGTGGCATAATATAGTAAACCCTTATCTTAATTCCATACATTATAAAAGTATGTTTTGCTATGAAAATTGATTAATTCCAAAATTTTGATTAAAACTTTGTTACAAAACTAATACCAATTATTTATGATAATATAGAGATATGAGAAATGTTGCACTTATATTAGCATCGGGTACGGGTTCGAGATGCGGACTTGATTATCCGAAACAATTTGCGAAAATTAAGGATAAATGTATATTGCAGTATACGGTAGAAAAATTCCAAAATAACGTATATATTGACGCTATTTACCTTGTTACTAATCCCGAATATGTGGAAAAAGTTGTTGAATTAACAAAAGATTATTCAAAGGTTAAGAAGGTTGTAGCAGGCGGTAAAACCAGAAAGGGCAGCTCTTATAACGGGATAACCTCGATTGATGAGACGGAGGCTAATATTTTAATCCATGACGGCGTAAGACCGCTTGTAACTGATGAAATAATCACCGATTGTGTAAATAAGATGAAAACCCATGATGCCGTTTGTGTAACGATAGATTCAACTGATACAATATTTGAGACGGATGAAAACGGAATAATAAAAAATATTCCTAACAGGAAATTTATTCGTAGGGCGCAAACTCCGCAGTGTTTTAAACTGTCTGTTATAAGAAAAGCGCATGAGCTTGCAAAAAATGATAAAGATTGCCTTGTTACGGATGATTGCGGGCTTGTGATGCGTTACGGATTAGCAAAAATTATGACAACACAAGGCTCTGAGAGTAATATTAAAATAACTTACCCTGATGATATAGAATTTGCGAAAAAGCTTTTGTAATTATGCTTTTTTAGCACCTTCATCAGCTCTTTTAGCGTTTGTTTTATTGATATGAGTGTCTACGGCTTTTCCTGCTCCTGTGGTAGCTGCCAATATACCTGCGCCCCATAAAGCTAATGTTTTCTTAAATCCGCCTACTATCTTTTTTGTTCTTGCGGTTACGCCCTTTTCAGGAGCTAAGATTTTACCTTCTTTATCTCTTGTCGGGACCTTTTTCATTATATTATTTAATGATATGCCTCTGTCATGGAACCCTGCAATTAAATTTCTTTTTCCTCTAATGCTCTTTAATGAGTGGAGCTGTCCGTACATCAATCCTGCTGCAATTACTGCACCCGTTGCTGCTCCTATTGCTGTTCCTGCTTTTGTTGCTTGATAATCGTTTCCTTTGTCTGTTTTCTTTTGACCTCTGAATTGTATCGGTCCGATTGCTTGAATTGTCATAATTTTACTCCACTAATTAGTCCGTACTAAATTAATACACTGAAATAAAATATTTTGCTATTATGTAACTAAACATTTACATAATGCTGTATTGCAAATGGGGAGCCAGTCTCAACCGTTTTTTATAAACTATTTTATTGCATTTTTCAATATTAAGTATTCATGCTCCGTCAAACCGTATAATTCTGATATTACTCTGTCTAATTCATCATATAAATTGTTATTATTCATAATTTTATTAACCGTTTGTATTATTTTATCTTGTGTAATCCCATCACAAACAGGGATTGGAATACTCTCAAGGTGAGAGCGCAAAACTTTTACGGAGTTATATTTCTTTTCAAAAATAAATTGTGCAATTCTTGAATTAAGGATTGCCATAATATACTTTATATCCAAGCCAGTGATTTTAGGTATTAAGATATTACAGCTGTTAAGAGTTAGTCGTTGTTTATTGTCATAAGCAAAGGCGAGTTTAGAACTTACAAACTTGTATAACAACTTCTCTTTTGTTCTGTATATCTCTGTAGGTGCAGCCTGTTGGAAGTTTTTCGGGATGTATTCTATGTATCTGTCAGGTTCATTTATTTTAAATTTTTCAATATCCGAGCCTTTCAATATAACTTCATTTTTACTGTTTTTTTTATCCGTTATGAACTTTTTGTTATTCCCTGTAACTATTCCCATTGCAAAAACGGCATTATTTTTAAGATATACTTTTTCCCCTTCAAACAGTTTGTTAAAGATTGAATATTCTTCATCGTCCATATTAAAGTTAAACCCGTCTTTTGTGAGATGTCTTTCCGTTTTTATGACAAAGCTTTTATTCTTATCTGTGACTTTTGTCCCGATAGTTAATAAAGGCAAGTTTGTATGATGTATTTTAATAGTTATAACGGGGCATTGAACTTTATCAAAAATGTTGCCTAAATAATCGATATATTCGACGGAGTTGTTTTTTAGGATAATGTCTCGGATTTCTTTATGATTTTTGACTGTTAATATTGCCTCCGGCAGAACAAAGAGCAAATGCCCATCCTGCTTTAATGAGGACAATGCTTTTTCTACAAAAAGGTCATATGATTCAATATTCTTACCCTTTGCCGTAATGTATTTGTTCTTAAATCCTTTTATTTCATCTTGAGTAAATTCTGCGCCCCACGGCGGATTACCTATAATGTAATCAAACTTATCTTTGTTGTCTGTCGTCAAAAAATTTTTAACACTAAAATTTTTGTACAATATATTGATATCCTCGGGCAAATATTTTAGAGCCATATTTATCCTTGTTATTTTGATTGCCGTAGCATCAATATCATTCCCGAATATCTGCAATATATTTATCCCGTCGGGAATATGAAGCAAGAAATTCCCCGCTCCGCAGCACGGATCAATAACTGTTTTATTCTCAAAATTCTTAAAATCAGCATTATTTATTGCCTTTTTTATTATTTTTGTAGGGGTATAGTATGCTCCGCGAGCCTTTCTGTTCTTTATGTCGGAAAGGGATATATATAATAGTCCTAATATATCCCCATTCTTCTCATATATGTATTTACGGGCAAAAATATCGGGATTATTTTCAATAAATGTTAACGCCTTTTCTTTATTATCAATAAGGTTGTCTATGAGTTCGTTGTATTTCCCTAATTCAATTTTTCCGTCTAAATACTCTTTTAGAAAATTAGTTTTTATATCGGTTGTGATGTTCTTCCTTTGCAGAAATAATTGAACTGTACAATCGGCAATAATGTAATTTATTTTGTTTTCCGTTAAGTCTGCTTTTGCTTCTTTTATATAATCCGATAATTCGGTTATGATTTTTGAATTTTGAGATGTATCCGAAAGGTAATTTTTATAGAAAGATGCACCCGTTTTATATTTTTTGTTTCTTCTAGATTTTAAGATATTCGAGTTTTCGGATTTAATTATTTTCAGCAGTTGATTTGCATATTCTTTTGTGAAATATGCGCTCTTTCCCTGTATTTGGGTTGGATGTATCTTATTCAGTCTTATCCAATTCTTAACCGTCGCGTCAGAGACAGAAAGAATATTTCCCAATTCTTTTTCCGTAATCAAAATTTTTGTATCAAAAATGACAGGCATGAACCCTCCTCATAGTATTATACAATAGTTTATTTTATAATATCGATATGGGAAACAAATATTCGGAAAATATTACGGTAAAATATTCGGAATCAGACAGAAACAAGGCACTAAAGCCGTTCGCTTTGCTTAATTATTTGCAGGATATAGCGGATAAGAATGCGGAGGATTTGGGCTTTGGAGTATCATATCTGTCCAAAAAAAATTACGCATGGTTTTTAATCAAGTACAGAATGGAATTTAGTGATTATCCTATAGATGCGCATGAATTGACTCTGACGACCGAGCCTCGCGGGTACAGAAAGATATTTTCTTATCGTGATTTTAAATTTGAAAATAACGGTGAAAACATCGGAAGAGTGCGCAGTGAGTGGGCAATAATTGATTTAAACAAACATTCTATGGTAAATATCGGCTCCGCACTTGAGGATAATCCTTGTATGCCGCCTTATACCGCTCGAGAGGACGATTTGACATTTGATAAAATCCCGCATATGCAAGAAGTCGAAAAAGAAGAAGATTTTATTGTCCGCTACAATGATTTGGATAAAAACGGGCATGCAAACAACGGAAACTATATAGTTTGGGCGTTTGAGCCTCTGGATATTGATTTTAAAACCTCGCATAAGATAAAAACATTGGATATCATATTTAAAAAAGAGGCAAAATATAAAGAGCGCATTATTTCTCAAGTTTCTTTTACAGATGAGAATACGACTTTACACAGAATAACCAATGCAGATAACGAAGACATATGCCTTTTAAAATGTGAATGGGATAAAATATAAGATTTTATTATGAGAGTTCTATAAAACAAAAAGGAAATGAGCCGAAACCCATTTCCTTTTTTATATTTGAAAAATCTGTCAATCGCTTATACGGCAACTTTCATTGAATTAGTAATAATTTCATTGAAGCTGTCAGCCTTCAAGCTTGCACCGCCGATTAAAGCGCCGTCGATATCTGACATTTCCATTTGGCTTTCGATTGTTGCAGGTTTAACAGAACCGCCGTAAAGGATTCTGATAGAGTCTGCAGTCTTGCTGTCAGAGATTTCTTTAACAACGTTTCTAATCATAGCGATTACTCTGTTAGCTTCTTTAGCGTCGCAAGTTTTGCCTGTTCCGATAGCCCAGATAGGTTCGTAAGCAATAACTGATTTAGCGATATCTTCGTTAGAAATACCTGCTAAAGCTGCTCTGATTTGGCTTGCGATGTGTTCATCGGTTACGCCTGATTCTCTTTGTTCAAGAGTTTCACCGCAGCAGATGATTGGCAATAAACCGTGAGCCAAGATTGCTTTTGCTTTCTTGTTAATCATTTCATCTGTTTCTGAGAAGTATTGTCTTCTTTCAGAGTGACCGATGATAACGTATGAGCAGTTTAAATCTTTTAACATACCAACTGTAACTTCGCCGGTGTAAGCCCCTGATTCTTCCCAGTGGCAATTTTGAGCGGCTAATTTAACCTTAGTGCTGTCTTTTAATAATCTTGATACGATAGCCAAAGATGTGAAAGTAGGAGCAATGATTACTTCAGGCATTTGCTCTTCGTTTAAATCTTTAACCCCGTCTAAAATACCTAATGTTAATGCAGCGGAATCGTTTAATAAATTGTGCATTTTCCAGTTTCCTGCCATAATAGGACGTCTTGACATAATTTTTCTCCTTTTATTTGTTTATAATAGTTGTAACGCCCTAATTATAGGATAAAAAAAATATGCAAGCAAGTAATATCAAGAAAGTTAAATTCGGATATTAAAGCTAAAGTTAATTATACGGTACAACCTCGATAGGCTGAACGAGTTTTACTATTATGGAGGTTCCTGCGGGTACTTCCGCGCCTTCCCCTTTGTGTGCTACTGCTGAGACCATACCGCCTGCTGCACCTATGGCGGAGCCTACCGCCAAGCCCCCTGCGACATCTCCGCCCGTTATGAGCGAGTATAAAGCACCTGTCACAACTCCGCCAATTGCGCCTATTACAACATTGGCGGCGATTTTCGCAACTCTCTTATCTTTTATAACGACATAGACCTTGTTTGTTGTTAATTTTATTCTGTCTCCGTTCGGTGTCAGTATTTCATCAAATGTCATAGCAAGACGCCCGTTCGCATAAGCGTAACCCGCTTTTTTTACGTCAGTCGCTCTGCCGTAGATAACACTTCCTTGAGGAGCAATAAGGGTACCGTTATAGTACCAATCCGTACTTAATACGGCAGCGATTGTGTCTTGTTCTGCCAAACTTTCGGAGCTGATGGCGGATTGTAAAACAGCTTCAAAGGATTCTCCGCTCGGAACTACAAGTACCGTTCCCGTAATTGTTTTAGGGTTCGGCTGATATACGTTTTGTCTGGAATATGTTTGATTAGACATATCCTTGCGTTTTGTTTTCTCAAGTTGCGGCCCTGATTTTATCGGCTCTGCGTTTTGGTTTTGGAGTTTTATTTTTTCTCTTGCTTCCTGTCTGTCAAATTCCGCCTGCGCTTCATCGCTGAAATCATAGCTTGTAATCTCTGCCAGTGCGGGCGTTGTTTGCACAAACAGAGTCAATAGTGTGAATATTAAACAGATAGTTTTTTTCAAAATTTTGTCACCAATTATATATTATTTGAACAGGATTTGTATTTTTTCATTCGTTTCAAATGTTACATATCCTACAACCGCGCGTTTTGCGACATTGTTTGTCTTTAAGTATACGGTAAAGTGTCCGAATATACCTGTGCTTTCCGCATTAGCAGTGCGCTTTAGATTAATTATATCAATATAGTCAATTTTGTTCAAGTTATAGTCTTTTTTACGGTCGTTGACAAGGAGTGCGCCTTTTTTGTCCATTCTGACAAAACGGATATTTGCTTTTCTGAGCTCTGCAGGGGTGATTTTTGAGTGGTCACCGTCGGAGTTCAACCCGATGAGTGATTGGAACCTGTTTGTTTTCGGATCTTCATATCCGAGCAGGTCTTTTTCCGTCCATTTGTTGTCTTTTCTGTCTTTTACAAGTACATATTTGTTGCCGTCGATTTCTATTACATAAGGATCTAAAAGCATAGGTATCAAAATAGCTGACGCTGTAGTTGTTCCGAGAAAAGCACCCGTCAGTGTGAACGGGTTTTTGGCGGGGATTGAAACATATTCGTTACAGCCGTCTATTTTTACTCCGTTGCTTACGTCGTTTATTGCCGTTCCTTTATACGGGAACAGTTTTGCATCTTCCGCACATACGAATGATGCGCCCAACAACATTAAACTCATAAACAACAAAAATTTTTTCATCTGCTTTTCCTTTTATAATGTACACTTATATATTACATTTATTTAACGAAAAAATACAAAAAATGTTCAATTTTATGAAGAAACTTTACAAAAATTTTTAAGTTCAAAGTCAAAAGTAATTGTAGTACAATTTATCTGACAATATTATAAAAATAAATAAATGAGAAAGAAAGTAAAGTAGGGTGCGGTCACTACCGCACCAACATAGCTTAATAACGGAGACAAGAAGATGTTTAAGAGTAAAAAAGTCGGGAACGGGTTGATATATTATTCTGATTTAATCCCTGAATTGGAGCATTTTTTTACGGGCAGAGATACCAATGTTGACGATAACTTTGATCTTATATGTAAATATTTAGGTGTTGCGCCTGAAAATCTTATACATCCTAATCAAACCCACTCTTCAAATGTTGATTTTGCTAAGGTCGGGCAATCCGAATATAAGGAGACGGATGCTCTTATTTTGACAAATTTTGAACAGGCTGTATATTTGCGGTTTGCGGACTGTACCCCTGTAATTCTTTATGATAAAAAAGCTAATATCGGGGCTATTGCGCACGCGGGCTGGCGCGGAACGGTAGCGCAGATTGTGCCTAAAACCGTTCAAAAAATGATTGAATATACAAAATCTGACTTGTCTGATATTTATGCCGTTGTCGGACCTGCGATAGGACTGTGCTGTTATGAGGTCGGGGATGAAGTCGTTGACGGGATAAAGCAATCCGTAAAGAATACGAAAGATATTATTGTAATGCACAACGGCAAACC
Source organism: Cyanobacteria bacterium UBA7753 (assembly GCA_002481545.1). Classification (GTDB taxonomy): domain Bacteria; phylum Cyanobacteriota; class Vampirovibrionia; order Gastranaerophilales; family Gastranaerophilaceae; genus UBA2883. The sequence goes on from DLEF01000063.1 coordinate 17,159, forward strand.
TCATGTTGATTTAAAGCGTGCGAATGCAAAACAACTGACAGAGTTCGGAGTCCCTCAAGAAAACATTGATATTTGCCCTTATTGTACCTCTTGCGACAATGACAAATTCTTCTCATACAGAAAAGAGCACGGAACAACACATAGACATAACGCGGTTATAAAATTAATTCATAAACCATAATATATTTAATTTATGGTATTATATAAGAAGATAAGAATTGATTGAGGGAAAAATGAATAAAAGATTAATAACTTTAGGTGTAGTAATATTATTATCCTGCATTGTGATAAAACTAATTTGGGCAGGGTTAAAAAACATAAAAGTGGATGACTTTCATCCTGCGGCAGTTATGTTTGTAGTTGATTCGTCAGCCTCTAATCAGGCACAACTTCCCGAGCAAAAGAAGTTCTTAAAACAAATCTGCGCTCAGCTTGATCCGGAAGACCAAATAAAAATTATTAAAGTATCACAAGACGCTTATTTGATATATGAAGGCTCTCCGCAAAATGCAAGCGGTATAACGAAATCAATGGAAGCTTTCACAAAATATGAACCTGAGGCTATGGGAACAGCATACGGAGAAGGTTTAAAGAAGGCACTTTCTTATGCATTAACTATGAAGAAAGACGGATATGTTCCTGCTGTTGTTGTAATAGGTGACCTTGAAAACGAAGGCGCAACCGATAAACAAATAGATTGGAACACATTCCCGCAGAATGTTAAAAATGTTCAAAAATATGCGCCTGACCTGTCGATGATGTTCTTATACGCGCATCCTCAAAAATTGGATTTCGTAAAAGAAAAATTAGGCGGAATATTGGGAGAAGATAAACTTATTGTAGCTCCCGAACCTACGGTTGATAAAGCTCTTAGAAAATTCATCACCGCTATAGGAAGATAAAAACTTATTTCTTTAAAGAAAGGATTATATATGATTATAACTTTGAGTTCTAAAAATAACGAAAAGACATTCACAAATAAAGATATTATAAATGTCGGCTCAAACCCGAATTGTGATTTCGTTGTTGATATGGGGAGCGATTTTTTGCTTACTCTACAATGTGATAATGCAAACAAAAAAATCACTGTTCTAAACAGTTTTAATAACCAAAATATTTTGTTCAAGGGCAAACCTCTTGCACAAACACTTGAGATAGAAAAGGTTTGCAAGCTGATGTCCGCTAAGAACGATGAATTTATCTCCGTAAAAATATCCGAGGATAAATCAAGCGAAACTTATGAAGTCGGAGCTTTGGAACAAAAGAAAGCCGAGCTTGAAAAAGCAAGAGTGGCAATCGTCAAGAAAACAGGCTATGTAATTAACGATTTAAAAACAAAGTTGACGTTAAACTCGAGAACATCCATATTCTTGCACATAGCACTAATATTGGCATCGCTTGTTACAGCATTCGGGGTTTCTAACTATCTCACAGGCTTAAAGATAGAGGAAACAAAGAACTTTATTCACCTCCCGACCAATATTAAGATTTTGGTTGCGTTTACGGTTATTGTATACGGGCTTTGCCTGATATTGAAACAAGGAGTATATTTGTACTTCCAAAACAAGGTTAAAACAACGGCTACATCAGTATCCGCACAACAGTTTATGATAGGTTCAACGACATTATTCTTCGCAGGAATTTATGTCATTAACCTGCTTTATTACATCAATATAAACCCTGTATTTGCGGTATTGGTATCGTTATTCTTTGTGGGGCTTGCGGTTATTTGCTCCGTTGCCTGCGGATATTTCAAATACGTAGGGCATCAGACAAGATACACGCTTGACCAAAACGAATACAGAGAAGATTTTGAAGTTGTCTTAAACGACTACAGACACTGGATAGAAAAATATATTAACTCAATGAGTGCAACAAAACTTGCAAATATAAAAGACAGATTATTCAATCTGCAGCTTAAATCGGTCGGCGAAACAATATTGGGGTTTGTTACGGCGCCGTTCTTGGCTTACGGTGTATCTAATACCTTAGCAATGTGCTTCCCTGAAGCTGCAGGCTGGATAAGAGTATCAGGATTGAGATTCAGCCCTGTATTCCTTGTTCTTGCAACATTTATGATTATATTTGCATTCTTTGCTTTCGTAAACGCGTTCTTTACCATAAGAAAAATCCAAGGCTCTAACGAGATAAAGCAAGACGGGTTCAGCAACTTCTTAACCCACGGTGTAAATATCTACGGGGTACAAGGTATAAGAAAGCTAGAGAGCGAAAAGAACAGATCCTTGCTAATCGGATGTGCGATTATCTTAATCGAGTTTACAATGAACACATCCTACTTCTTCGGCGAAATCGGAGGAGACCTGCAGGGTATATTCCTGAGTGTCATTGCAGCACTCGTTCCTACCGCTCTGTTGATTGCTGAAACATATATGTTGAGCCAAACTAAGTTTGATATGTATGCTTGCGACGAACTCGTTGCCCAAATCGACTAGGGGGTAAAGGGGTAAAGGGGTAAATATATATTATCCTTTTGAATCTTTGCAGGGTGCAATTTTTTGCACCGAAAAATCACAAATATGCGGTCGGTGGTAATACGGACTATCATCATAAGAGTAGGGTGCGGTCACTACCGCACCAACGAAATATAAAGCCACCGAACATAAATAAAATAAAAATCTTAAACAACGGGAAACATAATGTTTAACATTAAAACACTGATATATTTAATTATAATGGTCGCAATAACCTTATTCATTATTATTGCAAGACCTGATATGCCGAAACAATCGGTCATGACGGGACCTGAGGAAAATTCTATCGCCGAGGTCACTATGCCAACGGCGGAAATTCAGGCATCCAATACGCCTGTGAATGTCTCTACTACTCCGTCTCAAAGTCAGGGAATAACGACTTCTAATCAAGGCGGAACACAAGTCGGGATAAATCCGATAAATTACGGCAATCAGACAAAAAAACAGTCTAATCCGACTCCGTTATTCGGCAGAAAAACGGTTCAACCTAAGACTATTCAACAACCGCAGGCGAAACCAAATAAGCAGAATGCGGGAAGAACAATAACACAGCCACAGACAAAGAAACCGCAGGTAACTAAGCCTCCGCAAGCTCAAACACAACAACAGCCGAAACAGGTTAGGATGTCTCAGAGAAATCCTGTAAGCAATTCGGGCACACATGTTCTGACGGAGCAAGAGGAAATAATCGCTTGGAACAGATGGCGGAGCAGGCTCCAAAATCAGGTTATGAGAGATACCAAGATTGCGGCGCCTTTGGGCACACAGTTTAAATTCTCATTCACTGTCGATAAATTCGGCAATATGTCAAATGTCAAGGTTTGGTCAACAACTCCTGCTTATACAAGTATGGCAGTAAGAGCGATAAAGCCTGTATTGATGAGTTACAGAAATCAGCCTATTCTTGATTTTCCACAGGGAACAAAGCGTGTCATCACAAACGTCAACGGCGGATTCGTAATCTCAAGAAGAACCGAATACTCCACCCCTGCCGACTACCACGACTACGAGAGAGTAAGAAGATAAAATTATCGTCTGCCTAATCTTTTCATAACAATATCATTAATGTATTCACCATTACTACCAGGGATGAGGCTATCCCATTCAAGAGAATAGTCATTATATTCAAAATTGTAAATATAATTTCTGTGCAAGTCATAACCAATTTCTGATTTAGTGGCACTTCTCTTATTTTTAATGTTTAAAACTACTTTACACATTGTATACCAAATTTTTTTCTGATATCTTTTTTCAAGTCTTTTATAATAACTACTATTATCATTTAAAATTTTAGTCCAATATGAACATTTGTCATATTCAGTTTCGCCCCTGTCGTTTACATAATATTGTATTGAATCTGTGTCTAGATAATACTTATCGCAAATTTCTACCCAGCAAATAGCATTTGCCGTAGTCATTGTAAATGCCATTAAAAACAGTAATGTAAATATCTTTTTCATTTTTATTCCTTTTGATAGTTGGTTTTTATACTAAAAAAGGGGATAACCCTAAAGTTATCCTCTTTCTAATTCAATCTTTTACAAAAGCTTAGGCTTTTTTCTTAGCAACGATACCAAGGCTGTGTCTACCTTTAGCACGACGTCTGTTAATAACTTCTTGTCCGCCCGGAGTAGCCATTCTTGCTCTGAAACCGCTGACTTTTTGTCTTTTTGCTTTTGTTCCTTCTAACGTACGTTTCATTTTTCCAATCCTTATTTATATTTCGTATTTTACTGCTATAATTATATATGTTAAGTAAAAAAAGGTTAATAGTCAATATAAGGTTAAATATTATGAACAAAAAAATTGGTTTTATCGGATGCGGAAAGATGGCAAGCGCAATCATAGGCGGTATTTTAGCCGCAAAATTCGTCGATAACAAAAATGTAATCGCATCTGAAATTAGTGAAGAAAAAGCAAAAGAAAAAAGTGAAGAACTCGGAATCAAAGTTATTACAAACAATAACGAATTGGTTAAATCCGTTGATGTTGTATTCATCTCAACTACTCCAAATTACGCGGAAGGTGTTTTGAACGGAATAAAATCAGAGATTACGCCTGATAAATTGCTCGTTTCTATCTGCGCCGGTGTTACAACGAAGTTTATCCAATCAATCCTCGGCGACAGCGCAAGAATAGTCAGAGTAATGCCAAACACACCTGCTCTCGTTCTCGAAGGTATGAGCGGTGTAACAGGCGGAAAAAACGCGACAGAAGACGATGTTCAATTTGTAGTTGATATGTTGTCAAATATCGGAAAAGCTATCGAAGTAACAGAAGACCAAATGGATATCGTAACAGCAATCTCAGGTTCAGGTCCTGCTTTCTATTACAAGGTTATAAATGATATTGCAAGAGCAGGCGAAAAGCTCGGTATGGAATATGAAAAGGCTTTGACTTTGAGTATTCAAACCGCTATCGGCTCCGCTAAGATGTTACTCAACAGCGACAAATCCGCGGAAGACTTAATCGCAAGCGTAGCAACCAAAGGCGGATGCACAAGAGTCGGGGTTGATTATATGGAAGAGGCTGACACAGCGGATATCTTCTATAACCTAATCGACAAAACCGCTAAGAAAGCTCACGCATTGGGTAAATAATAGATATTATACAAAAATAACAAAAATACCGACATGAATTTCATATCGGTATTTTTAATTTATGACTATATAAAGTCATATTTAATAAGTAAAGAATAGTTGGCTGGATTGCCACGAAGAAAAAGCCTTTTTTCTTCTCGCAATGACAGATTATTCTATTACTTCAAAGATTTCTTCTTTTGCTCTTGTTGCATCATGTTTAGGGCTCGGTTGAGCATCATCTGCAGGATATCCTACAGGGAACAATGCTACAAAGTCATAATCCTTCATCTGAGGAAAATCTTTCTTCATCTCAGCTTCGTCAAAATAGCCTACCCATGTTGTGCCTAAGCCCAAATCGTGAACTTCAAGCATAATATGTGTAGCAACAATAGTTGCATCGATTTCCGCAAAGTTTTTGTTATCCGATTGTCTTGTGAAAGCATCTTCTTTCTTCGCTCCGACGGCTAATACAACTGATGTTCCGAATGTGTACGGAGTAACTTTTTTAAGTTTTTCAATGTTACCTGCGCCCTTTATCTCAAATACCTTGAACGGTTGTTTGTTTACGGATGTCGGTGCCAACATAGCAGCCTTAACAATCTTGTCTATCTTTTCTTGCTCTACAGGTTTATCGCTAAACTTTCTGCAAGAATATCTTTCTTTTGCAAATTCTAAAAAATCCATAATTCACTCCTTATTTACTTTGGTGCAAAAAATTGCACCCTACACTCTTTTGTTTGTAAAATTGTGTTGGTGCGGTAGTGACCGCACCCTACTCGTTCAATTACGATATTTGGTGCGAAACATCGCACCCTACTTTACTTATGTAGCAGGCTTAGTAAAGCTGACCTACGGTATTTACATTTACCCCTTCCTCTATTTTAGCGTAACTGGAGGTGGCTGAATGTACAGTGGCAATACTTTTGCCCAGTTTCCGTCATCTGTTTTGAGTCGTTCTACAGCTATATCGGATAAGATTTCGCCGAGTTCAAATTCTTCGCTCTCATATGATACAACCTCATCCGCTATATCTCTGAATCTGCTGTACATTCTGTTATCCGTTATAACCTTTTTACCTTTTATCATTTCGTCTACTTTTTCAAGCTCCACGGCTCCGTAGATTTTTTTGTCGTAATAATAGGCTTTGTTACGTCTTGCGTCGAGTGCAACTACCCATTCATCATTTTTTGCTCTTGATAATATTTCAAGTGATGATATTCCGAATGCTTTGCAATTAAGTTGTTGCGCCATTACACGGGCAACCGTTGTGCAGGCTCTTATTCCTGTAAAGCTCCCCGGCCCTACATTTATAGCTATTGCCGTAATGTCTTTCGGTGTCTTTCCGCTCGCTTTTAAGATGCTCTTTATCGTGGATATCAAATATGCCGAGTGATAACTGCTCTCCGTTGAGGATATTGTCTCAGACGATATTATATCGTCCTCTGTTCTCAATACGACATATGTTTTATCCAAACAAGTATCAAAAGCTAATATCAAATTTTTGTCCATAATTATTCTTCCGCCAATTTTCTAATTATATTCTTTTCTTTGTCCCCGATAGCAGTGAACGTATAACATCTGTTATCGTCATCATCATAGGTGACATTTATCTCTATTCTGTCAAACGGAACTTCTCCTTGTGAAAATTCCGCCCACTCAACAAATGTTAAACAATCGCTCTCGGAATACTCTCTGAGCTCGTCAGTGATTGTTTTAATCCCGACATTTTCCAATCTGTACAAATCAAAATGGTATACGGGAATAACCCCTGTGTGGTACTCATTCAGAATTGTAAAGCTCGGGCTTGTTACTTTTTCTTTGATGCCGAGAGCCTCTGCGACAAGCCTTACAAATGCCGTTTTCCCCGCTCCGATATCTCCGAACAGGTTTACAAAACATCCGTCATCTTTAACTATGTTTGCAAATCTCTTTGCGAGCTCTCTTGTATCTTCTATTGAATTACATGTTTTTGAATATTTATTTTCGTTTTCCATTTTTCTTCTTATCTTTATTATTGTCTTTTTTCTTTCCCCAGAAGCTCTTTCTGACTTCTTTTTTAGCGTCAAAGACTCCTGTTTTATTCCAATCAAATTTTTTCGATTTTGCTTTTTCCATCAGGTTCCATCTTGAGAGGTTTTCCATTGTGTCAAAAGCTTTGTCATAATCGTTTTCACTGCTTTTTACGGATAGCATCGGCAGATTGTTTTCTTTAGCCAAAATCTCAACTTTCGGATCATATGCAATTGCTAATGTCTTTACTCCGTATTTTACACCGACAAGGCAGGCATGGAATCTCATTGCAATCATGCAATCGTATTCCGAAATTCTGTCTATTGTCTCTTGTATATTTAATCCTGATACCAATTTTACGTTTATATTCGGATCTGCTTTTTTTAACTTGTTAATGAATACCTGAGATATTCCGACATCCATTTCATCCTGCAGTGATAATAACTCTATCTCTCTTGAGTAATATCTTAATTTGACCTGTTGGACAATCTTGTCAAACAATTCGTCCGTCAGGTTATCGGAACGTCTTAATTGAATACATACCTTTTGCGTCCTTTGCGGCTGCTCCACTTCCAAGCTGTAGGCAGGATCGCAGACAAGGTTTGCATTTTTTATTTTCCATTTGTTTAATAAAGCAAGGCTTTTTTCGTCTCTGACGGAGATATATTTTGCTTTTTTCATTATTGATTTTACAACATGGTTAGGTAAAAATCCCTTTATCGGTCCAATCCCTTGAGCAAATATCAGTACATCCTTGCCAAATGCTTGTGCCATCATAATTATACTTGAATAGTAAAACAGACTCTTATTGCTTGTTACATTCTGCAGAAGACTTCCGCCTCCGGATACGAGAACGTCACAGTATATAAGTTCTTTCATAACATGTTCCATAGAGAACGAGTAAACCGTATGCACTCCGTAAGTATCAAAAGTCTTTCTCGGATTAGAGGTTAATACGGTAACATCGCAATCCTTGAATTTATCAAGCAAAATCTTTAGGATTAATTCGTCGCCGAAGTTCCCAAACCCGTAATATCCCGATATTAAGATTTTTCTCATAGACTTTCCTTTATATCTTCGAGAGTCTTTTTAGCTTGTTTCGTAATATCGGATAACTTATCTTTTTCGCACAAATCTCTGCCGATACCGACTACTTTAGCGCCTGCTTTTAAGTAATCGACAACTTCATCACATTTGATATTTCCCATAGGTAGAACATTCAAAAACGGCATTTGTCTTAAAATATCTTCTATGTATCTTACTCCGCCGAGTGCTTCCGTCGGGAAAATCTTAATCAACGGCATTCTTGCTTTCCAAGCGTTGTATGCTTCGTTTGCCGTCGTGGAACCCGCAATAAACGGAACTCCGATGCTCTTTGATATCTTAACCATATTCATTTGGAATATAGGTGATGAAAACATCTTTGCTCCTGATTCGAAAGCTAAATTAGCCTGCCAAGTGGTGATTATACCGCCTGCGCAAACTGTCGCATTCTTTGAAACTCTTGATATTACATCATAGATACCTGAGTTTTCAACGTTTATTTCTAAAATTCTTATTCCGCCCTCAATCAGCGCGTTAGCTATGTCTTCAGCTCTCTTTGGATCTTTTTGTCTGATTATCGGGTAGATTTTGTCATCGCATAATTGTTTTATTAAGTTTTTGTTCATAATGTGTCCTTTTTTCTTAATTTATTATATCATGATAAAAGTTAATAATGGAATAATAATAAATCGACGCTTTAAATATCGTCAGAATATATAAAAAGGGGCTGTATGCGTTTCTTAAAATTTTTACTTATATCAATTTCCGTGATTTTGTTTTTTTTAGCGGCATATTTTGTTACGGATACATTATTTGAGCCAAAAGCATATGACCAAATGGTAAATACTTTTACAGCCAATAAAACAGGAAGTGATGAGATTGCTTTAATTATTATAGACGATAAATCTATCGGACGTTACAGATGGCCATGGAAAAGAAATCTATATTGCCCGATTTACAAGTATTTCAATGAGTATACAAAAGCAAAAGTCGTTTTATCCGATTCCATTGTAATATCAAATGATGATAAAGCAGCCGATAACGAGTTTTTTAACTGTATCAGTAAAATAAATAATCTTGTTGTCGGGATAACCTTTCAGGGAAGACCTTATGTCGATGCAAAAGCAGGAAAAATATTTGATAAAAAATTGCAACATAAATATAAAAGCTGCATTATAGATGAAAGAGAAAATGCGGAGGATTATGAATATCAGAGTGCCTCTATGTTCCCTGACGGATATTATAAAGCAGTAAAGAATATTGGTTTTATTACGTTCCTTCCGGGGCTTGACGGGTATATGAGAGTTGCTATGCCTGCATTGAAATATAAAGGCGTTTTATATCCTTCTCTGTCTTTAAAAGCATATTCAATGGCTAATAATAACAGAAAGTTGATTGCTACCGATAATTATATTTTAGGTGAACACGGACATTTAAAAATGCCTTTGATGAATGACAACTCAGGCATGTACACACTTATAAAATTTTATAAATTAAGAAAAGGCAGCAGCAGTTATACTCATAAAACCTATTCAGCCATTGATATTATGGATTCTTATGCAGCATTGAAGGCAGGTCAAAAACCGCTTATAAATCCTAAAGAATTTGATAATAAATATATCCTTATAGGTGCAAACGTAAAAGCTGCCGCAACGGGATTGGCTGATGTAAAAGAAACTCCTATATCTTCCGACCAATCTGGGTTGGATGTTCAGGCGACTTGTTTAGATAATATTTTACATAATGATTTTATGCGTACGGTTCCTGCTTGGTTGAATTTTGTTATGACCGTACTTTTGATGATTTTATCATTTGTAATAATCAGGAAATTCTCACTGTTTCCTGCGGTTATATCGGTTTCGACAATGTTGTTGGCGTATATTGTTATATGTGCCGTTATGTTCAGGCAAGGTTATGCCATAAACATTTTGACTCCTGTCTCTATGGTCGTTATAACAATGATTTTTGCCTATTCGTATAAATACATCCTTGAAGATAAGAACAAAGAAAAGATAAAAACCGCAATGGGCAAATACATATCCGAAGATATTATGAAGGATGTTGTAAAAAATATTGATGAATTAAAACTTGGCGGTAAAAAAGCCAATGTAACCGTTTTATTCGCGGATATAAGAGGTTTTACATCAATGAGTGAAAAAATGGCAGCAGATGAGGTTTCCGCTATTCTGAACGAGTACTTTACGGAGATTGAACCTATTGTGTCAGAGAATAACGGCGTAATAAACAAGTTTATAGGTGATGCTGTTATGGCAATTTTTGGGGAACCTATTCAAGATGAAAACCACGCTAAAAATGCCGTCCGTTGTGCTTGTATGATGTTGGATAAGGTCAAAGAATTGCAGAAAAAATGGATTGCGGAAGGAAAACCTAAAATCGAAATCGGAATTGGTATAAATACAGGAGAAGCCTTTGTCGGGAACATAGGTTCCGAAAAAAGAATGGAATATACCGTTATCGGTGATATGGTTAACCTCGCAAGCAGAATAGAAGGTAATAACAAGGTTTATAAAACAAATCTTTTAATAAGCAGTTCAACATATGATTATGTAAAAAACATTGTTGATGCAATAAAAATTTCAAATGTTCATATCAGGGGGAAAGAAAAACCGCTCGATTTGTATGAAGTAATCGGGTTGATTAAATAGCATATTATGAAACTGAAAAATTTAAAGTTAAATAATTATCGTAATTGTAAAGATATAGAATTGGACCTGAATCACAATAAGACCATAATAATCGGTAAAAATGCGCAAGGTAAAACCAATATTTTAGAGAGTATCTATTATTTGTCGTCTTTAAAATCTCCGCGAACAACAAATGTCAGAGAGTTGGTAATGTTTGGAGAAGACGGGTTTAAAATAGAAGGGACGCTCAATAAATCCGATACGGATATAGATTTGGATATAGAATATAACTTAAATAAGCCGAAAATCCAAAAATTAAACGGTCTTAAAACAACTCCGAAAAATTATAAATCGGTTATGACAACAGTTTTGTTTTCGACGCAGGATTTGTTGCTTCTCAGAGGAACTCCGCAGGACAGACGCAACTGGCTTGATAGTGCAATCGCACAAATTTATCCTGCACATGATGAAAGGTTGTCAAAATATAACAAGATAAGAACTCAAAAAAATAACCTGTTAAAAGAACCTGATGTTAATGTGGATTTATTGGATGTTTTTAATGAACAGATTATTATAACGGGTGCTAATATCATTTTCACAAGACAGAAGTTTTTAACAGAGTTAAAAAAGCATGCCATAAAAAAATATGCGGATATATCAGGTGCGGAGGAGTTCGATTTTGAATACAGTTTTTCGCATAAAGATATAGATGAAATCTCTAACCAATTGAGGCTTGAATTAGAAGAGAGAAAGCCGGAGGAGCTTGCAAGGCATCAATCAGTTGTGGGCCCTCATAGGGATGACGTGTATTTGTATCTTGATAAAAAAGACGCAACAAAATTTGCGTCGCAAGGTCAGCAAAGAACTGTAGTTTTATCTTTAAAACTTGCCGAAATTGAACTGATAAAAGAGAAATACGGATATGCTCCAATCTTACTGTTGGATGATGTACTTGCAGAGTTGGATGATTTAAGACAAACCTATTTATTGCAATCTATCTCGGATGATACCCAGACGATTATCACTTCGGTGGATACGCTCTTGTTTAAAGATGAATTTTTAAGAAATGTAAAAATATATAAGATAAAAAACGGCGAAATTGTTGAGGATTAGTCCTTAAAATCTATATATAATCATTTAATTTATAGGGTTAATAAAACGTTATCGCTAAACTTTACCGATAACGGCTTTTTTAGTTATGTTACGATATTATTTTTCGGCATGACATATTTTAAAATTTTGCCGAAAAAAGGCATAAAAAACTATGTAATTTAATTGCCCTATGTATATTCTTATGATAAACTGATATTAACGTTAGATTGGGGAAGAGAGTCATTGAACTCAGTTGATATAAAAAAAGGTTTAATACTAATTTGTGCATTTTTGTCACTGACCGGAATATGTTATGCGGATACGTATATAAACGGTCAGAAATCGGACTTTGGCTTGCCGGATGTGAATGATGTTCCTGCAACAGAGGAGCCGGAAATAAAGCCTGCAGTGCAAACAATTAAAGATATCCAAATATATGGTACTAACGTTATAAAACCAAGCATGATTTTATCAAACTTGGAAACTAAAAAAGGCGATCCGTTTGATGCGGATGCAATTCAACGTGATTTAAGAAGTATTTATCAACTGGGCTTTTTTACGGAAAAAATGAAAGCCATCCCTGTAGAAAACGCTGACGGTACAATTACCCTAAAAATATTATTGGAAGAAAATATTCCTGTTAAGGATGTTACTATTGACGGCAATACGGTTATATCAACTGATGAACTTATGCCCCTTGTTACCCCGCTAATAGGTAAACCTCAAAATATTGAGGCCGTTAATAATGCTATCCAAAAAATCAACGAATATTATTCTTCAAAAGGCTATATTTTAGCAAGAGTAGATACCATCTATGATGATCCTGACGGAACGATTAATATCGGACTTAAAGAAGGAAGAATCAACAAAATCTTACTTTCAGGTAACACCAAAACAAAAGATTATGTCATCACTCGTAATATTTTGACAGAGCCCGGCATGGTCTACAATGAAAACCAATTGAAAGAAGATTTGGTCAGACTTTATTCAACTCAGGCGTTTAAGGATGTAAACAGAAGTATTGATGTTTGCCCTGATGATCCTGACAAGTACGATATTACAATCCTTATTACCGAGCAAAGAACAGCATCTATTTCATTAGGTGGCGGTTTGGATTCAAGTACAGGTGTGTTCGGTTCATTGGGTATCAGCGACAACAACTTTAGAGGCTTAAACCAAAGAGTATCATTGAGCGGTTTGGTTGGTACCGGTGTTATTATGAGTGATACCACCGTTAAAGACCATATGAACTTCCAGGCTGAGTTAAGTTTCTTCCAGCCGTATTTGTTTAATGCTGATACATCCTTGATGAGTAAAATATTCTTCAGAGATTTTGGTAGTTACAACGTGCCGTTAGCAGTTGAAGACAGAATCGGTATTGAAGCTACTATGTCTCATAAAATCAAAAACGACCCTAATCTTATGGCAACATTCTCTGTCGGCGTTGAAAACGTTGATGTAAGAGAAGGTGATGAACATAGAATCAGAAATATGTACAGAGCTAAAGGCATTGACTTTAAATATCGTGATAAACAACTTGAAGACGGGTTGTTCTTCACATTGTCTCCGGGGTTACGTTATGATACGAGAGATTCCGCTCTCAATCCGAGAAACGGTGTCTTAGCTACTGCAAGATTTGATCAGGCATTTGCGTTAGACGGGTTTGATAAAACTCACGGTAAATTGTCAGGTATGATTAAACGTTTCTTCCCGATTGCAAGCAAGTCTTCATTATCCTTCACTGCTAAGGCAGGCGGTAAATTATACGGTGATAAAATGCCTGAAGTTATGGCATTCAGACTTGGCGGTCCTTACACTATCAGAGGTTACAAAATCAACGGTGTAGGTACGGGTGACGCATTCGCTATGGGTTCCGTAGAGTTGGCTACTCCTGTATTCTTCTTAGACCGTTTGAAGATAAACTTCTTCCAAAACTTACGTTTAACATTCTTTGTTGATGCTGGTAAGGTATTCGGAAGCTACTTATCAGACAAATTGTATGACAGACCAATGGAAGCAATCACGGCAGGTATCGGGTTGAAACTTTATATCCCTGGTGTAGGTCCTCTGTCAGTTGATTACGGTATTCCGCTTACTCACTGCGGTGACTACGGTAGCAAACACGGTTACTTCACATTCGGTGTTGGCGATATGATGTACTAATAAAAACAATAATTATAAAGGAGAAAAATATGAATAACTTAAAGAAAATTATACTAATGGCTTTGATATTTTCAATGACGGGCGGTTTGTCTTTTGCAGGCGGACTCGGATATGTAGATTATGAACGTGTAGTTGAAACTTATCCGTATGCGCAAGCAGCTAAGAAAAACTTGGATACCAAGGCTATGGCTATAAAACAATATATGTTTGATAAGGAAAAAGAATATGAAACTATTCAATCTCCTGTTCAAAAACAAAACTTCCAAGATAAGGTAACTGCTGAATTAAAGAATAAACAAACGGATTTTCTTAGAGAACAAGCAAGAGTTGAACAAGACATCTTTGGAAGAATTAAGGGTGTTGCAAACGCAATAATGGTTGAACAAAAACTTGATGCTGTTATCAGCGACAAAGCCGTATTTTGTGGCGGTGTTGATATAACAGATACTCTTATCAATCGATTAAAAACTGCAAAATAAGATATATAATGATATTATAAGTACTACTATTTTAATTTAATTATCCGGAAGGGGACAATATGTTTAACAGAAATATGGAATATGTTATAAAAGAGGTTAAAACCGATGACAGACAAGCTCTTGAGGATTTACTAAACCAAATGTCCCTTGACGGTTGGGATTTGTATACCTTGCATGAAGTTGAAAACGAAGAAGATTATTCATACAGCTGTATCTTTATGAGAGAACGTCCGGGAACGGATGAGGATGAAGAATTTGATAAGGTCGTTGATATCAAAAACTTTAAATCTCAAATGGAAAAGATGTTAACAAACAATATGTCGCCGTATGAAACCTGCAAAGATATTCTCGCAAAGATAAGAGCACAGAAAGAAAGAGTTGCGGAAATTAAGTCTCAAATAGATAAAGCAGACTGGTCTGACAGAGGTAAACTTAACGACCAAATGTCAGATGAGTTAAAGAGATTAGAAGTTTTAAGACAGGATTTAGTCAAAGAATTGTCTCCGGGGTGTATGTACTCAAGAATAGGCGAAGAAAAATTTGTTGTAAGCTTGGGCGAAGAACTTCTTGATTTCGTTACATCAGAGGGAACAAATGATTTATTATCGGAAACCGTTAAATCAAGACAAAAGCTCACAGATGAGTTGGGTTACGTTATCCCGAAACTTATTTTCAAGGATGATGATGACTTGGAACCGTATGAGTTTAGTATAAAAGTTCATAATCTTGTTGTATACAAATCAACAGCGGTACCTGAACATCTTGCATATCTTAAAAATGATTTGAAATTGTCCAGAAAACCTGCAGGAACAATCGCTGTTAAAGATGCTATAACAGGAAAAGATGTGTGGTGGATAAAGGATGCTCAAACAAAAGATTTTTGGGTTGAGGGGCTTACTCCGGTAGAATATATAGCGAGAGCAATAGAATTTGTAGCCGTAAAATATGTTTCGGAACTTCTTGATTATGGCGATATTAACCATTATGTTACTCTTGTTGAGAAAAGAAATCCGTTCTTAATCAATAATATTATTCCTGATTTTCTCTCGGTTGCCGAGTTAAAGTATATTTTGGTAAACCTTATAAGAGAAAAAATATCTATCAAGGATATTGATTACATTTTTGAAAAAATAAATGATTTTTCTGATGAAGTCTCAAAAGACGGTTTGTTGGACAGAATAAGATTATCTTTGGCAAGACATATATCAAACAGATTTGAAACAAAAGAGCCTACAAAGGTACTTGAGTTTACGGGTAAAACTTTGGATGAATTGTTTAAGCTTACGGAATCCGAAGAGGAAGCAATCATAAAAGTTGACGGCAAGGCTGCAGGCAGAATCGCTAAAAGAATAATGAAGGCTGCGGATGAATTTGAGATGAAAGAGATAATTCTTGTCGTCCCTATGGAAATCAGACACATGACTTTTTCAATATTCTCGGAATTTATTAATAATTTAACCGTAATTGCGCATGAAGAATTATCCTGTGATACAAATATTGATGTTGTAGAGTCTATATAGAACGTACACATTGCATGTATTACAACATGTTACATATTTTTTTATTCTTGAAATTAGGCATAAAAAAAATACTTTAAACATGTGAGAGTTAATATATACAAAGGTTCAATATTTAAAAATGAGCATATCAGGTGTACATAGCAGTGCCAACAACATATTCGCGGGCGAACATTCGTCCCTCAGTCGTATTCGTTCTACTGAGGGCGGACCTAGCGAAGCTGATTTAAGAGCTCTTAGTCAAAAAGATACTAAAGGCGTTACTTCTATTGCAAAAGATGAGCTTTCATATGAATATAACCTTGAAGAATGGGATCAAATGGACGAATGGAACAAGGAAGACGCTGAGAAATTCCGATTGTTCCAATAATAAAGATTAGTTAACTTTTATCGGGACATAGTGTCCGTTTCTGTAGCCGTAATTTATACCGCCTGTGTTAGGACGATAATGAGGCTGTATTGTATTACTTTGTCTGTAATGCCCGCTTTGTTTTACGGATATAGGTGTATAAATTCCGTTTCTGTATCCGTAGTTTATACTTCTGCCGCTGCCTGCGGATATAGGTGTATAATGCCCGTTCCGATAGCCGTAAATAAGGCTGTCCGCGAGCGCAAATTGTGCGCATAATACTACAGTTAATAATAAGACTAATTTTTTCATATTATTATTTTATTCTACTGTTACGGATTTAGCAAGGTTCCTCGGTTGGTCTACGTCTTTACCCAAAAATTCCGCTATATAGTATGCAATCAACTGGAGAGGTATAATTGCCAATATAGGTGATAAATACTCATCCGTTTCAGGGATTGTGATAATATCATCAAACAAATCTTTGAGGTTATCATCCGTTACGTTGGTCAAAGCAATCATTTTTGCGTTTCTTGCTTTTGCTTCTTCACTGTTAGACAAGATTTTGTCGTATACCTTACCTTTCATCATAATAGATAATACAGGTAAAGTTTCATCTAACATTGCAATAGGTCCGTGTTTAAGTTCCCCTGCCGTGTAGCCTGTAGCGTTTATATAACTGATTTCTTTTAACTTCAATGCTCCTTCTAATGCTGTCGGGAAGTTAATTCCTCTTGCAATATAGATAAAGTTTTTAGAGTTTGCATATTTATGTGCAATTTTCTTTATCGGAGTTTCCTGTGATAATATTTCTTCCGCTTTTTCAGGCAGAACGATAAGTTCTTTCTTTAAGCGTTTTAGTAATTCTTTATCTGCCGAATTTTTAATTTCAGCAATGTATATAGCCAAAAGGTAAAATGCAACCAATTGCGCCATATAAGATTTTGTAGCTGCAACACTGACTTCAATACCCGCGCAAACAGAGATTAAGCTGTCTGCATATCTTGCCATTGTTGAATCAGGTCTGTTAGTGATAATCAAAATATGAGAACCTTTTTCTTTTGATTGTCTTACAGCCGTAATGGTGTCTGCAGTTTCTCCTGATTGAGATACCCCGATAACTAATGTGTTTTTATCGGTAACGGTTTTTCTGTAGATGTATTCGCTTGAAGGTTCTACGTCTACCGCTATGTTACAAAAATCTTCTATTATGTATTTTGCAACCATTGCTGCGTGGAGTGAAGTCCCGCAAGCAACAATCTGTATGCGGTTTAAGTCTTTTACCGCATCTTTATCAAGCTTAACTTCGCTTAAATTCAAAGGTTCATTGAGTCCTGTTATTTTACCGCTCAAAAGGTTACGTATAATACTTGGTTGTTCGTGGATTTCTTTCATCATAAAGTGTTTGTAGCCCATTTTGCTCAAAGCTACAGGCTCCCACGGTAATACTTCAATTTTTCCTTTGAGTTCGTGATTGTCTTTATCAATCAATTTCATTGAATTTTTTGTCAAAGTAACTATTTGATTATCTTCGAGGTACATTGCCTTATTTGTATAATCAATGATTGCAGGAACATCAGATGCAACAACAAATTCGTTTTCTCCGATACCTACAACAAGCGGAGCATTTCTCTTTGTTGCGACAATTGTATCAGGTTCATCCTGATGCATAACGCAGAGTGCATAAGCTCCTTCAATTTTTTCTGTTGCTACTCTTACGGCTTCCGTCAAATTATGGAGTTTGCCATATTCTTTTGCAATAAGGTGTGCAACTGTTTCCGTATCTGTTTGTGATTTGAAAACGCAGCCTTCTTTTTCTAATTTTTCTTTAAGTTCCTGATAGTTTTCAATAATACCGTTATGAACAAGAACTAGTTTTCCGCAATTGCAAGTATGCGGATGTGCGTTTATTGTTGTCGGAGCCCCGTGTGTAGCCCAGCGTATATGTCCGATACCGACGGTTGATTTGTCTAATTCGGATTTAATCGGGTTAATAATATCTTTAAGGTTGCTCAATTTCCCTACAGCTTTGTAGGTGTCAATGTGTTTTCCGTTATGGAGTGCAATCCCTGATGAATCATAACCTCTGTATTCAAGTTTTGTTAAACCGTTCAACAAAACATCTATTGCCGATCTGTAACCTATATATCCGACTATTCCACACATATATTTGTTCTCCTTTTATCAATATTGTAACCGAAATGATTACATTTTTTACTATTTATCGACTGACAATTATGTATCAGACTATATAATATCATTAACATAAATAATAGTAAAACGTATCTCTTAATAATTTAAAAGTAGGGTGCGGTCACTACCGCACCAACGTAATTTGTGTAAATTAATCATTTTTTACAAAAAGTTATTTATATATTAAGTTTTGTAACAATATTCTTAAAATTCCTAAAGTTTTAGAAAAAAGTGTCGTACATGCATGCAGGAATAAAAAAGGAACAAGAAAATGGCACTGGACGTATCATATGTAAACAATTACGGATATGGAATTGATACAGCTAACATCAACAACACGATGAAGTTGATTACTAACAATGCTGCTCAAAAAACCGCTAATACGCCTGAAGCTATGGTTGAACAAAATGTTCAAAGTACAAACTCAGCTTTGTTGTATGAGTATACTCAAAACATTGCGAAATCAAACATTGCTCAACAGCTTGTACTTGATAACAATTTAAAAGAAACTTTGAAATTCTTAAAATCAGAAGCCGCTAAAAGATTCTTCACATATTCTAAAAAGAAACATGCAATATCTGAAGTATTAACGGAAAATGATATTAACGATTTCCAATCAAACGAAGAAGCTAAAGAAGAAGATGATATTGACAATCTCGATAATCTTGAGCTTTTCGATATAAAAATTGATATGAGCAAAAATATTTTTGCTGCTTAGAGATTAGGATAGGTAAAAGGTAAAGATAGTTGTAAACTCCTGATTTATCAGGAGTTTTTTATTGTGTAAATGTTTAAATTTACAAAAAAAAATGCCCTAAACCGTCATCTGTTCAGGGCCGTCGTCATCTTTTATATATCTAATTTCTAATAGTTTATTACTTCCTCATCCGTGATATTTCCGAATGTTTTGGAATATTTTTCATTTCCGCTGTAACCGCAATTTTTAAATGTTATAAAATTGTAGTTTCTTGATTTGCGGTGTTTTGTTTTTATATAAATATGTCCCGCAAAAGCTCCGACATTTGAGTCTGAACCCGTTACGTTGCCTGATGAATTGCAATTTTCTATTCTGTATCCTGTATATGCGCGATCATCAAAACATAAATACATCCCTAAAAATCCGCCTACGTTGGTTACCCCTGTAACATTTCCGCCTGCGTAGCAATTGTTTGCGGAAGTATAATAATTCGGATTATTTTCTCCGC
This sequence comes from Cyanobacteria bacterium UBA7753, assembly GCA_002481545.1. Taxonomy (GTDB): domain Bacteria; phylum Cyanobacteriota; class Vampirovibrionia; order Gastranaerophilales; family Gastranaerophilaceae; genus UBA2883. The sequence goes on from DLEF01000063.1 coordinate 36,930, forward strand.
CGTATATGATACCTGCAAATCCGCCGATACCGTTTCTGCCTGTAACTGTTCCCGTTGCATACGCATTGCTTATGCAAGCGATAGTTTCTGCGTGTTCTGCCATAGATGCTCCGACTAATCCGCCTACCGCATCATTACCTTCTACGTTAGCGAGAGAATAGACATTGTCATATTTTACGCTGTTGCCCTTTTCTATATACAAAAGCCCGATTAGTCCGCCGGTTCCGCAGGAATATATTTTGTTATCTGAGGCTATATCATCAATTGATGATGTTGTTGTGCTTACAACATTACCTGTTACATAGCAGTTATAGATATTTGTTGTTTTAGCGTAGCCGATGAGTCCCCCTGTGTATGACAATCTTCCTTTTATATCAAGGTTTTCAAGTCCTACATTTTTAATTGTGGCAGAGGTTGTGTTAGCAAATAACCCTTGTATTCCTTTCAGATTGGATATTACATATCCGTTGCCGTCAAAGGTGCCTTGGAAACGGCGTATGCCTGCCCACATCATACAATCTGACATATCTATATCGGAGGATAGCGTAACTGTCAAATTTTCTGATGAAAAATTGCAGTCCCCCGATATCATTTCAAACTGTTTCAAGCCTTCGGCAGAATTTATTTGGCAAACTTCTGCGGACATAATATCTTCTGCTTTTGACTCATTTGTGACCGTATAAATTGATTTGTCGATTGGTGCATGCGTATTATCAAATTCCGCATATGATTTCAAATTTTCGTTTTCATCAATTATGTTTTCCGAAGATTTAGAATTATATCTTGTGATAATTGCAGGTGTAACATAATTGTCTGAATTGTTATCCTGTAACAGTTTACATTCTATTTTATTGATTTTGTCAAGCAAAACCGGGACTTTGACCCTTGAAGATGCAATTTCCATAATAGCCCTTTTCTACAACACTATGACCGCTCAAACTCCATATACACAACTTTTTTGAGCTTAACTTTTTACAACTAATACAATTCCCGTTTCCCTAAACATAATACTTAAACTGTGCCGGATATCTTGATTCCTTTCTGGATTTAATATCGGTTGATACGTACTTATACCATGTTTTTAACCCTAATGTCAAGAACTTCTTTCCATGTTCTTAACAAAACTCTATCCTAAAAAAATAAAATCAAATTATATAAGGAATACAAGGGTATAAAAATGTTAACGTTTCATTTGTCTTTCAATATCCCTTTTTTGAGATTTCTTAGCTAAAGCCTCTCTTTTATCGTATAATTTTTTACCTTTTCCCAGTCCGAGTTCGATTTTTGCATGCCCTCTGTAAAGGAACATTTCGGTCGGAACTAAGGTATAACCGTCTTTTTTAATTTTTATATCAAGTTTTAAGATTTCTTTTTTGTTTAATAACAATTTTCTTATTCTATCGGATTTGTGATTGTATCTGTTCCCTTGTTCGTAAGGTGATATATGACATCCGTAAAGAAAAACTTCACCGTTTTCTATTCTGGCAAAGCTGTCTTTCAAGTTTACCGCATTTTTTCTGACTGATTTTATTTCTGTTCCGGTCAGAACAATCCCAGCAATATACTTTTCGGATATTGTGTAGTCATGAAATGCCTTTTTGTTAACGTTGATAATTTTTCTTTCCATAGCAATTATGATAGCTTAACCCTGTTTCTATTTCAAGGTATAAAAGGATAGCGGGTAAAAATGTTTTAGAATTTTTCAATACGGAATATTGTAGAATATTTATGCGGACCGTAATAAAGCTCTATTAAAAGGAAGTTGTTGTCCAAATCCGTAAGTTCAACGTTTGTTGAAACAGCAGGTCTTCTTTTGGATTTGCGTACATATTTGCCCCATGCGTTTAGGAACTTTAATTGCCATCTTTGTGACATGTGCATATCCAACTCAGGCAGTGTGTCTCTGTAGTAAAATTCCGGCGTATAGTCTCTTGAGAAAACAGGAATTGTATATTTTACAACGCCTGATTCTTTAAACAGAATATACCATTTCCCCTTATACTCACGCGGGGTTAACAGATAATACCCCGGTTCAATCGTAATCGTTTTAAAATACAGTGGCGAATTTAGTCTCAACAACGGATACGGTGACCACATAGTATCTTTCATATCATAATATTGATCGGGATCCATTTCGTGTACAAAAGTAAATGTCGGGACGGGCATGTCTCTGTATGCTTGTTCATAATCCGCTTGAGTGTATGTTTTTGCTGTTTGTGGAGTGTCGCTTTTGATTTCTTCATCCAAACTTTTTATATACGGATCGTTTTCCGCATCGTTGTAGCCTTTGTATTTGTTCTTAGCTTTTTTATCTTCTTTGTCTGTTTTGGCTGTATCTTTTTGAGTCTTACCTCTGCCGAATAACTTCTTTTTTTGTTTTGCTTGTTCTGTTGTTGTCGTATTACTTACATTTTGAGTCGGGGTAAAGTTGTTATTTTTTACGTTTTCTTTCGTTTCATCATTATTTATCGGGTTATATTCCCCTGTGTCTGATGAGTCTGTTTGCACATTCTCGGAGTTAGTATTTGTAGAATTTGTATTTACATTGTTGTTTGTGTTTGTTGAGGTGTCTTCGTCTTCATCCACATATTCGTAATCGTCATCATTTTCGGTGCTTGTGTCTTCTTCCGGCTGTACATCCTCTCTTTGTTTAAAGACGCCCGGTTTATAGTCGGATTCCGTTGTCGGAACTTCACTCCTTACATCGGGTGCTGCAGGGCGCATTTCAGGTGCCGGTGCCGCAAAACCCGACATTGAACATAACATGAAAAATAATATTAAACTTCTCTTCATACAAATATTTTAATGATTTATTTATAAAAAAACAAATCTTTAACGAACAATAGTAAACAATTGAATTTAAAATCTCAGAAATTAATAATACTCGTTATCGTCATCACTGTCATCATCATCTTCGTGTTTTTCTTCAGGAACATGCTCTTTTCTTCGCTGATGTTTGGAATTTTCTTCGTCATCATCCGATGAAACTCCCGAAACGAATTTTTCAGTTTCTTCAAGAAGTTTCTTCAAATCAGCGTTAGGGTTATATTTAGGCATTTTAGAATTGATGATGGATGCGACATTGAGCATTGCCAACGAATTTAGAGTTGCATTCAGTTGGGCACTGTTGTCTATATATTTATTAGTGTTTATTGCCTGTTCTTCTTCGGGTGCGTCTACGCGTCCGTACTCGGTACCTTGACTCTGCCTGTCGTCGGCTGTCTTAGCTGCCGTACCGGATATGTCGCCACTTTTAAAGTTAAAAGCACCTGCCACACCATAGAAGCCTGCGGCTCTGTTATCTACCATCGGAGTTACCTCTTTTTAGTTGTTGCTTAGTGATGTGTCCTGTCGCTGTTTATTTAAGCATACCCTTCCGTATGCTATCTTAAATCATCTGAAAGAATTATTTTGCTAGTTAATAATTGTATTTTTTACACGCATTCGCTGTAATCCAGTCATATTCGGAAAAACTTATATTTACAATTCTTAATAATTTTTAAGTGTATTAAGTTTTGTTACGAAAATCGTTCTCTTGAAATCGGGATGGCAAAAATGTTTTTTTTAATATGTGAAGTAGTAATAAAAGAGAGCTAAAATGCCGGATAACATATCATTAAATGATTTATTTAAAACAGGATTGAAAAAAGATCAATTCAAAGCAGGTGTTGTTGCAGGTAAAGACAATGACAATTTAAGTCAAGTATACTCTTTATTCGGTGATGATATAGAAGGCTCTGCCGATAATATCTTTGCTGCTATGGATACTAATAACAACGGAACTCTTGATGAAGTTGAGATAAACGAGTTAAAAAATAAATTTAGTGATGAAAACAATAATGATGTTTCGGAAAATGATGTAACGGCACTTGCTATGGAGTCCGTAATGAAAAAATACGGAACCACTAAACCTTCTCAAATGTACGCAAATGCTATGAGCAAAGCAGGTGACAACAGAACATCCGATTATGTTCCGAGTTTGGATAATCAAATACAGGCATGTCAGGATTTAATTACAAATCGTAGAATTTCTGCAAAGACTAAAATAGATTCTTACCAAAATGAAATTGATAAGATTACCCAAGAATGTGCTGATAATAAAGGAATAAATACTTCAAAATACAGGCAAACCACGGAACAGTTAAAAGATTTAAACGCAAAAGCGGAAGATAATTCGGCTAAATTAGAACAAAAGCAACGCGAGCTTGAAAATGCAAAACAAGAAAAAGTTTCTTTAGATAAAGAATTAAAGCGACTCCAAGAAGATCCCGAGAAGAATAAAGCCGAGATTGAGGGTGTTCAATTCGATTTGCAGACGAATGCTAAAACTATTTCCGGTTTAACATCTGAGATAGACAATTTAAGCGCGACTAAGACTTCTTTGTCGAGTCAAATCAAATCAGATTCAAAAAATCAAAAGGCTTATCAGGAGGAAATAATTTCAGGTAATGCCGAGGCAAAGACTAAAATCCGTGATTTAAAAAACAAAATTAAAGCGGAAGAAAAAGACAGAGATACAGATATAAAGAATTATCAAAATGAAATTGACAGGTTATCCAAGGCAAGAGAATATGCGATTGCCCAAATGAATAAACAGGCAGCAACTGCATCTGATAATCCTGTGGACGCTGATTTTAACAATACAGGTAAAAATTGTCCTGATTTGAATGGTGTTAATTACTCATCGGCTAAAGGACAAAAACTGGCTGATTATATGAGAAAACATTCTATCGGCTTTACGGGACATTGTTCAAGATACGTAGCTAACGGGCTCGCAGCGACTGGCTTAGGACATGAACGTACCGCCTCTGCGCATATGATGGATACGCCATTATCTAAAAACAGTAATTTTAAAGAGATAACAGTCTCTTCTCAAGCAGAGTTAAAGAATTTGCCTGCAGGATGTATTATTGTTTATGAGGCAGGAGCTGCAGGATATAATAAGACGCACGGTCATATTGAAGTAACACTCGGCAACGGGACAAACTGCAGTGACGGTATAACGAAAAATCCGAGATATGCTGCGGGTGAGAAAATGCATGTCTTTGTTCCGGTAGCTTAGTCTTAATAATATTGTGTAACCAATTTGTTTAGTCGTGCGTGTCGTTCTGATAATTTTTATTATCAGTATTAAAGGAGAACCCCCTCACTGCATTTGTACGGCTCATTCTTCGCCTACAACTGCTGTCTCTCCCACAGATAGTGGCGAGACGAATGCTTTTGCGTAAGCAAAAGCATAACCTTTGCTTTGCAAAGGTTAACCCTCGCTCCTCTGCGGGAGAGGGTGCCGAAGGCGGGTGAGGGGTGTATCCGCAGAGCGGATTCTTAGTGCCCTAGTGCCTTAGTATCTGAGTGTCTTCATTATTTACCCCTTCTGATAATAAAATTATCCTCACTTATAATTAATCATCTAAATGAATGATGCATGATCATGACTATTTTTGTATTATTGACGATGGAAAGTGTTGTCAAAAATATAACAGAGATGGAGAGGAATTTAATTTATGTTACAGGATGTGTTTTACCCGCAGACTAATGGGGAGTTGTCGGAGTCTATTACTCAAAACTGGACTGAACAGGCTATTGAGTGCTACAAGTTACACGGAAATTGCAAAATGTGTTCAATTTCAAAAGGAAACTATTCATTTGTATGCCAAATGCCAAAAGTTATTGAAGTTTTGAAGGCTGTATACGGTGAGCCTGAAAACTTAGACTAGTATTATATAACAAGCGAGAGAGATTAAATTATAGGAAGATGGGATTAATTATTTAACGGTGTCGAATATTTCGGCACCTTTTAATTTGACTTTTCTATTTATAAATTGAACTTTTATAACCAATATTTACAAATACAATTTATATACTCCGTATAAGTAGCTAACAGCATGAAAATTTGTAAAGATTTGTAACACTATTCCATTGAACTAATCCATAAGTATTATGTTTTTTGTACATTTATACTATACTTATAAATACATGACTATGTAAAACTATATATAAACACTGTAGGACAAACACTAAAACGGAGGCAAAAATGTCAATAGGTCAATTCGTATTTATGTTACACAGCCATCTTCCATATTACAGAAAAGCTGGTATGTGGCCTTTCGGGGAAGAGAACTTGTATGAATGTATGGCAGAAACTTATGTTCCTTTATTAAACGCTATTGCGGAATTATATGATGAAGGAATTAAAGCAAAATTAACAGTCGGTATCACTCCGATATTAGCAGAGCAATTAAATGATGAATATTTACAAAACGGTTTTGTTAAATATTTGGATCAACAGATTACGGCTGTATCAAAAGACCTAGAGAGATATCCGGATCCTAAAGTTCCGCATTCTCAACATTTGAAATATTTGGCAAAATATTATTTTGATTTATGGAATAAATTGAAAGATGATTTTGTAAATAAATACGAAAAGAATTTGATTAAATACTTCAAAAAGTATCAAGACCTTGGATGTATTGAGATTACAACATCAGGTGCTACACACGGATTTTCACCGTTGTTGGCAACCGATAACAACTTGAATGCACAGTTCAAGGTAGGTTCTGATACTACAAAGCGTTTATTCGGTAAGAAGGCAATGGGTTGCTGGTTACCTGAATGTGCTTACAGACAAGGTTATGAATTTGTAGGTAAAGACGGTAAAAAACATTGGAGACCTGCTATTGAAGTTACACTTCAAAACAACGACATTAAATACTTCTTTACTGAATCTCACGTTATTGAAGGTGGTAACTCTATCGGAAACAGACGTGTAATCGGTGTTTACGGTAACATTGAGTATATTCCGTTACCTGAAAGAGAAGCTACGGGATATGATACATACTCTGCATACTGGTTGCCTGATGCACAAGTTGCTGTAATGGGCAGAAACGACAGAGCAGGTTATCAGGTATGGTCAGCTGCTGACGGATACCCGGGAGACGGAGTTTACAGAGAATTTCATAAACGTGATGACAAATCAGGTATGCACTACTGGAGAATAACATCTCCTACAACAGACCTTGGCGATAAGATGTTGTATGATCCGGTATTGGCATTAAACAAGGTTAATGAAAACTCTGATCACTATACAACTTTGATTTATCATTTGTTGGATGATTACAAAAAATCTCACAACGGTAAAGAAGGTCTTGTAATGGTATCATTTGATACAGAGTTATTCGGACACTGGTGGTTTGAAGGGGTTGAATTTATTAAACAGGTTATTAAGAAATTCAATCAATATATCCCTGATATAGAAAGAATAACGGCAGGAGAATATATTACTAAGTATCCGCCGAAAGAAGCTATCCAAATCCCTGAATCTTCTTGGGGACAAGGCGGTCATTTCTATGTATGGCAAAACCACTTAACAGAATGGATGTGGCCTATTATTCACTCTTGTGAAAAACGTATCACGGATATCGTTTCTCAATATGAAACAATCCCTGAAGATAAGTTGTTGCACAGAGCGTTGAACCAATTAGCAAGAGAAAACTTGCTGTTGCAAAGTTCTGATTGGCCGTTCTTAATCACTACATGGCAGGCAAAAGATTATGCTACCGACAGATTCAACGAACACGTTGACAGATTTAGTATAATCGCCGATATGATTGAACATCATCATATTGATGAAGGTAAATTAAGCGAGATTGAAAGTATCGATAATTGTTTCCCTGTAATTGATTACAGAGTGTATTTACCAATTGAAGAGGGTAAGATTCCTCAACAGGAAAAGAAACTTGCCCCGCTATATACTGACTAATTACTATAGTAGATATAAAGAACCGACTGCATTTTGCAAGTCGGTTCTTTTTTTATATTTTATTCCATTCTTTCATTTTATGCTAAAATAAGGGTATGGAATTTGAAGAGAAAACATTATCATCAGAATATGTATATAACGGCAAAGTCATTGATGTAAAACGTGATGACGTACTTGTCGCAAACGGTCATAAGTCCGTCAGAGAAGTCGTTGAACATTCGGGCGGAGTTGTAATACTCGCACTAAAAGGCGATAAGATATTGACCGTAAAACAATACAGATATCCGCTAAAAGATGTTTCTATTGAGTTGCCTGCGGGTAAACTTGAAAGAGGCGAAGAGCCTGATTATGCATCTAAGCGTGAGTTAGAGGAAGAAACGGGATATATTGCAAAAGATTGGAAATCTTTGGGGTATATTTATACATCTCCGGGGTTCTGTGATGAAAAATTGTATTTATATCTTGCGAAAGATTTGACATATAAAAAACAAAATCCTGATGAAGATGAAATTCTTGAGCCTGACGAGGTTTCAAAAGAAGAAATCTTAAGAATGATTGATACGGGCGTTATAAACGATTCCAAAACTATTTGTGCAATAATGAGGGCAAGAGAGTATTTAAAATGATTAAACTTGTTGCAACTGATATTGACGGTACAATTTTACCTCCTTCGGGCGAATTTACTCCTGAAGTAAAAGATTGTATTGCGCAAATGCAAAATGACGGTATCAAAGTCGTTATTGTAACGGGAAGAATGCATCAGGGCGCAAAGAGAATTGCAGAGAGATTGGGTTTAAATACTCCTGTTGTGTCATATAACGGTGGGTATATAAAAGCTCCTACGGGTGAAGTTTTATATGAGGCAGATGTTCCTCCTAAATATGTGGGTGAAATCATTGATTGGGCACATAAAAATGATGTGCATTTGAATTTATACGCTGATGATATTTTATATTCCGAAAAAGATGATGAAGAGATACAACGTTACTCAAGATACCAAGGTTTGGATTACGTAGTTAAAGATTTTTCGGAAGTATCTTGGGATAGAATACATAAGCTTTTGGGGATAGATTATAACAATGCCGACCGTGTTACGGGTTGGGTAAATGAAATGAGTAAGAAGTTCCCTGAGCTTTATATAATAAAATCTACACCGTATTTGTGTGAGTTCTCTACACCAAAGGCTACAAAGGCATGTGCTGTCAGATTTTTGCAAAAGTATTGGGGTTTAAAGAAAGATGAAATTCTCACGATTGGAGATCAGGACAACGATATAGAGCTATTAAAAGCCGGCGGGATAAGTGTCGCAATGGGGAATGGCACTCCTAATTTGATAGCGCAGGCTGATTATATTACGGATACGGTTGATAATAACGGATTTGTAAAAGCTATGGATATATTTGTATATAACAAGGAGGCGATATAATGTCTGCTGAATACAGAGTCGGGATAGGATATGATTTACACAGATTAACGGAAGGTCGAGACTTGATTATAGGCGGGGTAATGATACCTTATGCAAAAGGTCTTATGGGACATTCCGATGCGGATGTGCTTATACATGCGATTATTGATGCATTGCTGGGAGCTGCATCTTTGCCTGATATCGGGACTTTATTCCCTGACACCGATAAAAAATATAAAGGTGCGGACAGTACTGTGCTTTTAAAAAATGTTTGTGAAATGGTAGAGAAAAAAGGTTATAAGATAGGAAATATTGATTCTAATATTATTGCTCAAGAACCTAAGATGATGCCTTATATTCCGCAAATGAAAAAGAGACTTGCAGAAGTTATGAATATATCTGAGGAAGATATTTCCGTAAAGGCAAAAACTAACGAATATATGGATGCAGTAGGTGAAAAGCTTGCTATTTCCGCAAATGCTGTTGTTATGCTTACGAAATAAACAAAAATTTAAACAATAACCTGTCTTACAATGTACTTGTAGGTTGGCATTACTATGCCGACAAAATTCAAGATTGTATTCGAGTTGTCGGATTAGTGTCTTGAAATTTGTTTGGCTCCTGACAGTCATTCATATTGCTATCGCAAGTATTCATTTTGTCACTCGCTTACCGGTCGTTGCCGTCCCGAATTTCGCAAATCAAAACTACACACTGTACACTGAGGGTATAAAATCGCCGCGGAGTGACAGTTGCCCCGACTTGGGGAAATGGCGACGCAAGGAGCCAAAGGGGAATGTTCGCGGAGCGGTTATTGTAAAATTATTACTCCTCACCTGTAGCTCTAATATTTCACTATCGTGAAACATAAGAGCTACTTCCTCCCCAAGTTGGGGCGGATTTTACTCTTGATTTGTAAGGACAAACCCTCACTCCGAATTTCTGATTTTCGACTCTGTCTCAAATCGAAATTCTACCTCTCTCCCAGAGGTAGAGAGGTTCGGCTACGCAGACTTTTAGAGCATTGATCGTAGGTCGGCATTACT
>DLEF01000074.1:0-2579 GCA_002481545.1 Cyanobacteria bacterium UBA7753
GAAAAATAGCTACAATGAGTTGAAACAAGCAGGGAAAAAAGCCGTTCTATTTATTATGACTGATGATACAAAAGATTGTGATGATGTAAAAGCTTTTCTTGAAGACAGATATTCCGATTTAAAAGATGCTGTACTAGTTATTCATACAAAATCAAATGGGGAAATTTCGGAAGATAAAGGTGATTATGATAAAAAAGCTAAAAAGGAGGAATTAGATAAATTAAGAAAATTAAGTAATGAAATTGACGATTGGGATAGCCCTTATAAAGTAATTGTTTCTGTAATGATGTTAAGAGAAGGTTGGGATGTGAAAAATGTTACCTCAATTGTTGGTTTAAGACCCTATAAATCAAAAAGTAAAGTATTACCTGAACAAACACTTGGACGCGGATTAAGATTAATGTTTAGAGGGCAAGATGTTAAAGAAAAAGTTAGTGTAATAGGTACAGATGCGTTTATTGAATTTGTTGAAGGAATAAAAGTTGAGGGTGTTGAACTTGAATATGCTCAAATGGGACAAGGCAATAGAACTCCTAAAACACCTATGGTTATAGAAGTTGATAAAGAAAATAAAACAAAAGATATTGAGAAATTAGACATAGAACTTCCCGTTTTAACAAGTAGAATAGTTAGAAACTATATGAATTTAGGGACACTAAATACTGATACTTTTAATTATACAAAATTAAGAGTCAAGCATTTTACCCCTGAAGAACAACGTGAGATTGTATTTAAAAATGTAGATACCGAAGAGAAAAGCCATACAACAACAATGGAAAAATATTTTGAACCTAATTATCAAAATGTTGTAGGATATTTTGCAAATAAAATTATGCACGATTTGAGACTTGTTGGAGGATTTGATGTTCTTTTTGAAAAAATAAAACGATTTATAGAACATGATTTATTTGAAAATCCTATTAATATTGAAGATTTAAACATTTTAAGAAATTTATCTGAGGTTGAAGTTTATAGAACTATTATAGAAACCTTTAAAAAAGCTATTAATGAATTAACTGTTGAAGACTCAGGAACAACAGAAATAAAAGATACCATAAAATTTAGAAATACAAGACCTTTTGTCATTAACCCACAAGAAGTTATTGTTCCTGAGAAATCAATATTTAATCGAATTGCTGGAGACAGTCATTTTGAACTTGTATTTGCCAATAAATTGGATAAATTTAACGATATTATTTCTTTTGTTAAAAATTCTCAAAGTACGTACTTTAAGATTGAATATAAAAATGCAGATGGTAATATAGCAAATTACTATCCCGACTTTATTGTAAAAGAAACGGAGCACAAAATTTGGATTATTGAAACAAAAGGTAGAGAAGATCTTGATGATGTTGAAAAATATAAAAGGTTACAACAATGGTGTAAAGATGCAACTGAACAGGTAAAAACAAAAGAGTATCATTCAATGTTTATAAAAGAAGAAGTTTGGGATGACTACGCACAGGATATTAAGACTTTTGCTCATTTGAAATCGTTATTTTATGAATAAAATTGTTGCTATAATTTCCTTACAATATAGCACTTGAATTTCTGGTAGCATTATGCTACAATATTAATATGCAAAATGAAAAATCAGTACCTCATTATAAGTTGATAAAAATTAAACAGCTTATTGAGCTAGATAAATACACTATTACAAAAATAGCTCAAGATAATGCAAGATTGGATTTTGACTTAAGTGTCAAAGAAGTCATAGATTTAATCTTAACATTAAACAACACTAATTTTTATAAGTCCATGACTTCTATATATAACCATACAATTTGGCAAGATGTTTATCACTTAAATATAAATAAAGATACTGCTTACATAAAACTTCAAATAATATCTGATGAAAGTGTAATAATACAATTTAAAAGGAAATAATTATGAAAAAATGTCCGATTTGTAATCATGAATTAGAAAAAGTTAATAACGGAACTTTGCAATCAAAACACAAAACTTCAAATGGTTGTAAAGATATTCTCGTGGAGAATATATCATATACGAAATGTGATTATTGCAAAGAAGTATTTTTTACTCCTGAGGAATCCCAAAATTATGAGATTCAATTAGAAAAAGCTCTTGAAAAAGAAAGGAAATGTGAACATTTACTTACCGCAAAAGAAATAAAGATGATTAGAAAAAAATATGGATTAACTCAATTACAATTAGAATTGCTATTAAAAATTGGACCTAAAAATGTTGCAAAATGGGAAACATATAAATCAAACCAATCGCAAACAATAGACAATCTTTTAAGAAGAATGAATGATGATTATTGCTTTTTCTTAAAAATGTTGAATAGTGTTGAGATTAAAGATTTTCAAAATGTAATTACGACTCATAGTTTTTATTTAGAAAACATCTTTATATTGGAATTGATTTTAAAGATATATCCTGATGTTAATATAAAAACCCTTAGTAAAGAGTTTATATTATATGTAAACAAGGTTATTACAGAAATCTTATCCTCAAAAGTAATAAATCAGAACTCTCAATTAGTATTAAAGGAGGCTGTTTAAATGGAAGTAAATAATGTAGTAGAATTTGCAAAACCAGAAATAGGAATGTCTGTA
>DLEF01000074.1:2592-16161 GCA_002481545.1 Cyanobacteria bacterium UBA7753
AAAAATTATTTCAGAAAAATAACGACCCGATTGACCTTATAGCAAATAAAGTTGCAATCAAATTAAATACTCAAATGTTGAATGATGAACTTAAAAAGTTAAATCAAGGCATTGCAACACTTATTAATACAATAAATAAGCAAACAGTAGATGAAAATAATACATCCTTTAAAATTGCAAGGAATAATGAAAAAGCAGGCATCATTATAGATTCTCTTGATGCACACATATCTTTTATTATTTCTTTTACACATATAGCTCAATGTTATCATCTTGGCACAGAAAAAGATGTAAATAAACCTTCTGTCAATAAGGCACGCAAACTTTTAATTGAATTGAATTTGTTGCAAGACAAAAATTTCGTTTCAAAATCTTTGAACGGTAGTAAAACAGTTTCTAATAAATATCATTATAGTATTCTATACGAAATAAAATATCGTTTAGAAAAGCCTGAGTCCTACGGTATTTCAAAAGATATTGCTGAAAAATGGAGAAAATTAGCTTTTATTCCTAATGGTGAAGAAATAGAAAATAAAATAACAGAAATTTTTGACTTATTAAAATAATCTAACGACCTTCATTCAAACTTTGAGTATAATTATATGGCGAGGTAGTACCTTGACCGTACGTTTTTGAAAGTGTTAAGAAATGCGTCTCAAACACACTCTACGAGACGCTATGCGACCGAATGCGTCACGCACAATCGTTATACTAAAGGTATGAAGAACGAAGGACTTACGGCAAAACTAAATAGCTTCAAATCTGTAAGGGAACTACTTAAAGTGTTCTCTACGGAGAAGAAATGTGAGAATTTCCTCAAAAAAATGAGATGGGGAGATAAGGTTGTAAGTCCTTATGATAATACTGCAAAGGTTTATGTATGCAGCAGAAACAGATACAGATGTGCAAAAACAGGAAAAGATTTTAATGTTAGAACGGGAACAATGTTTGATAATACTAAAATTGAATTAAGAACTTGGTTTGTAGCAATTTATCTTATTACATCACATAGAAAAGGAATATCTTCAATGCAGTTGGCAAAAGATTTGAATGTAACTCAAACAACGGCTTGGTTTGTTTTGCAAAGAATCAGAAGATGTTTTGAGATTGAAAATAATATTGTTTTGGATAATGATGTAGAAATTGATGAAACATATGTTGGGGGAAAGAACAAAAATCGTCATAAGAGTAAAAAGGTTAAAAATTCTCAGGGAAGAAGTATGAAAGATAAGGTTGCAGTATTAGGAATGTTTGAGAGAAATGGGAAAGTTATTGCAAGAATAGTTGAAGATGTTCAGGCAAATACTTTGACAAAAGAAATTCTGAAAAGTGTTAAAAAATCTGCAAACATTTATACAGACGAATGGTTGGGGTATAAGGACATCCACAAATTTTATAACCACGAAATCGTAAATCACGGTGTAAGAGAATTTGTAAACGGAAAAGCATATACAAACAATATGGAATGTTTTTGGGGAATTTTAAAAAGAGGAATTTTAGGGATTTACCACTTTACGAGCAAAAAACACTTGCAGAAATACTTAGATGAGTTTGTATTCCGTTTCAACACAAGATACAATTCTGCCGAAGAAACCTTTGAACATCTTTTAACAAACATGACAGTGAGAACAAGGTACAAAGACTTGATTGCAGCATAAATATTGAATTTTTATTGAGTATGAATAAAATAAAACGGCTTAATTTTTTAAGCCATTTTATTTTGTGTTTAAATTTGTTTTTAATACTCAACCCCGAATTTTTATATTAAAATAAAAACCTGATTATTGAGATAAAAGCCAACTAATGAAACTTATTTAAGTTTGTGGTAACTTCTATATAGTTACCTTTTACAATTTACATGTTATTTGTCTGAATGCCACGCTCCAATCGGTCAATGCAGTCAAATAAAATTATAACAAAAGAAATAATACTTTAATGTGTGTGTCATTGCGAGTCGAAAAAAGGCTTTTTCGACGTGGCAATCCAGCCAACATATCGTTATTCGTGAATTAAAACTATACTATATAATTGATAAGAACGGGGCTTTGTATGTCGGTGTTACGTCGGATTTAAAACGGGTTTGTCCTCCCGAATAAGGATAAATTTAAGAGATATTTACCCCTTTTGTAAATTTTTGGTAAACAATTTTACTCTTGGGTTTTCTCTTGGTACACTAATTATCGGAGGGGCTTTATGTCTGATGATATCAATAAAAAAGTTATAAACATGTTTAACCGCCACAATAATGACTTACCGCAGGAGGAAGAGGACAAAATCAAGTACTTTGCGGGATTTCATTATGTAAAACTCAAACGTGACGTAAACGGTAAAAAGTTCGTCAAAACGGCACTGGAAGCTTATGCGAAAAAATGCCATTACGTTGTTAGCATTATGAGAGAGATTGAGGGCGAGACTTGTCTCTATAACTATGATATTAAAAGCGATGACCTTCCTAAGTTTATCAAAGCACTCGACAACAAGACTTTGTCGGGCAAGTTGATAGAAATAGAAAAATACATACCGGAAGATTTAGCATAAATGAATTGTTTTTTTAGAGAACAGCAAGAGGCTTTACACAACTGCACAAAACCATATCAATACGTAGGCGGAGAGTTTTTGTCCTACAACAAAGATTTTGATTCTGCCGAGGTCAGAATGGCACTCGCTTTTCCCGACAAATACGAAATCGGGATTAGTAACCTTGGTGTGCGTGTCCTCTATGAACAGGTGAACAAACAGCCTAACTATATGGCAGATAGAGTCTATGCGCCCGAGCCTGATTTTAAACCGGGGTACCTGTACGGGTTAGAGAGCAAACACCCCGTAAAAGACTTTGATGTCGTCGGGTTCTCTTTGCAGTGGGAACTCGCTTACCCGACAGTTTTGAAAATGCTTGAGATGGCGCAGATTCCTTATAAAAATTCTGACCGTACAGATGATGATCCTATTATCATTGCGGGCGGTCCTTGCACCTTCAATCCGCTCCCTATGTCTGATTTTATAGACTGTTTCTTAATAGGCGACGGTGAAGATTCAATTGTAGAAGTCTGCGACGTCCTAAACCAAACCAAAGGCAAATCAAGAAAAGAAAAACTTTTGGCTCTTTCTAAGATAGAAGGCGCTTGGATAAAAGGAATAAATAAAACTGTAAATAAGCGTTTGGCTACACTCACAAAAGAAAACGCTCCGACGCGATATCCGATACCGTTTTCAAGTTCGGTTCAGGACAGAGCCGTAGTTGAAATCCGCAGAGGATGCGGGCGAATGTGTCGTTTTTGTCAGCCGGGGCATGTTACTCTGCCAATCAGAGAGCGCAAAGCAGAGGACATAATCGACCTCACAAAAACATTAGTCAAAAACACGGGCTATGACGAATATTCACTCCTGTCCTTGTCTTCCAACGATTACGCAAATATAAACGAAGTAATAAAAGAATTATCTGTTGATTTTAACAAGAAGAAAATCTCGGTTTCTCTTCCGAGCCAAAGAATTGACGGGTTTAATCTTGAACTTGCAAATCTTGTTCAGAGTGTCAGAAAATCAACAATGACACTTGCACCCGAGGCAGGGAGCCAAAGGCTCAGAAATGTTATAAAAAAGAATATTTCGGAAGAACAGATATTGAACGCCGTCTTAACCCTCTATGAGCACGGTTGGTCAAAGGTTAAATTCTATTTTATTGCGGGTTTGCCAACTGAAACGCTTGACGATATGGACGAAATGGCAAGGCTTTTGAGTACAATAAGATATCGTACAAAATTGCTCAAAAAAGAAAAAGGGTTGAAACACGGGTTTGATATAACCTGTACATTGTCTATTTTTGTGCCTAAACCGTTCACCCCGTTCCAATGGGTAGGGCAGGCTGATTTGGATGAAGTTACAGACCATATAAAATATCTCAAATCCAAAACTGACAGAATAAAAGGGGTTAAGATACATTATCACGAAAAGTATGTATCTCAGATTGAGGCTGTTATAACCCGCGGGGATGAAAGCCTTTGTAAATACATTGAGGCACTCTACAAAAAAGGCTGTTATCTTGATGGTTGGAGCGAATATTTTGACAAGGATGTTTGGAGAGAGACAGCGGAAGAGTGCGGAATGTCACTCGAAAAACTCGCGAAAAAGACTTTCGACATAGATGAAGAATTGCCGTGGAATTTCATAAATATCGGCGTTTCTAAAGAATGGTTTAAGAACGAATACAGAGCCGCTTTTAATCAGCCAAAAGAGTTGAATTTGCAGCCTACCTGCCAAAATCGTTGTGTAAACTGCGGAGTTTGTCCGACAATGGGCGTTAAAAAAGTTATGGATGCACCGTTCAAGTCTGAAAAGGCTGCCAATGTTGCAGTGACGGACAGCAGTGAGTTTGTACGTGATGCGGACAAAGGCGACCAAAACAGAGTGTTGTACCGTTACAGATTAAGGGTGACAAAGAAGGGAATATTAAAATATTTCTCGCATCTTGATTGGCAAAACACTTTCTTTAAAGCACTTTCAAGGACTGATTTGAAGGTTGCGTTCTCTATGGGATTTAACCCTACGATGAAGGTTTCAATGGGGGTTGCTCTGCCTCTGTTTATAGAGAGTGACGGAGAATTTATCGATATTGATTTGCTAGAGAATGTCGAGCCCGAGGAAATAAAAGAAGAATTATCCAAGGTTTTGCACAGCGATGCTAAAGTCTTGGAAGTAAGACGTCTGACCAAGCAGGATAAAGCGATAGACGTAACCGTAAAATGGGCGGAATATCGCGTAAACTTTGACGTTGATGATGAACTTTACAAACAGGAGGATATTAAGTATAATATAGACAAAGTTTGTTCTTCTGATGAAATATTAATCACGAAGAAAAACAAAAAGGGTTTTGAAAAAACAATAAACATTAAGAACTCAATAAAATCGTATCGATTTGAGGATGACAGTTTATTCATAGTGTTAAGAACAGGTCAACAGGATGCAATTCCTACGGTCAGAATAGATGATTTTTTAAAGTTGACAGGGCTTACAAGTTATAACATAACGAGAACCCGATTTTTTGATGAAAATATGAGAGATTTATAGTTAATGTGAACTGATGATATTTACGGAAAGAGATTGGCTTTCGGACAAAGTTCACTACAAAAGTAAAGGATTTAGTTAAATGAAAAACAACGACACAGAACAAGGACAAAAAATTGTCATAGCGGAGCGTGACAATATTGCTGCAGTTATTGAAAACGGGAAAGTTTCCGAGTTTTACATCAACAGAGGTGAAATCCTCTTAGGGGATGTTTATTTGGCTCAGGTTGAAAATGTTCTCCCGAGTATTGACGCGGCATTTGTAAACGTTGGCTCTGACAAGATGGGATTTTTACATGCACAAGATGTTATGAAAAAAGGTGCTTTGCAAGACAAGCTCGCACCGAAAGAAAAACTTGTTGTTCAGGTAGTAAAAGAACCTACGGGACATAAAGGTCCTCGTGTAACAACGGATATCAGTCTTCCGGGCAGATTTTTGGTACTTATGCCGAACGAAGCGGGCATAAATGTCAGCCGTAAAATTTCAACTCCGAAAGAACGTGCAAGACTAAAATCAATCGTTAGTCTTTTGAAGCCTGTCGGAGTCGGCGTAATCATCAGAACAGAGGCAGAAAACGAATCTGAGGCTGATATTCAGGAAGATTTAGAAATATTGTTGGAAAAATGGAACAATATTGTAACATCTGCGGAAACAGTTACTGCTCCTGCTCTGTTATATCGTGACCAAGACCTTTTATACAAAGTTATCAGAGAGGCTTGCACGGAAGATACACAAGAAATTATTGTTGATACCGCGTTCGCTATGAACAGATTGCAAACACTTTTGCAAACATGGCACATGAACAGAGATATTAAGGTTACCTTGTACAAAGGAACAGAACCTTTATTGGTTGCAATGGATATTCACAAAGAGATTAAGGCAGCATTGCAAACCAAGGTTAATATGCCGTCCGGCGGATATTTGTATATCCAACAAACAGAGGCTTTAACTGTTATTGATGTTAACAGCGGTAAGTTTGTAAGCTCCGCTACACAGGACGAAACAATCTTGAAGACAAATATTGAGGCTGTTCACGAGATTGCCCGTCAATTGCGTTTGAGAAACATCGGCGGTATGGTAATTGTCGACTTTATCGATATGGCATCACGTGTTGATAAGTTGGCTATGATGGAAGAATTAGAGCTCGCTATGGAACCTGATAAGGCAAAACCGCAGGTTGGTCAATTGTCTGATTTGGGCTTGGTTGAGTTAACCCGTCACAGACAAGGTCAGGCAATATCCGAAGTATTCGCTAAGAAATGCCCTCACTGCCAAGGTAACGGTTACATAATGGAAGATATCAAATATGCATCTCCTACGGCTGAGGGTGAATACAGAGCAAAAGCCGCTAAGATGAAATTGCCGTTGAGCGGATTTAAGAAAACCAATAACCAAAAATTGACTCCTAAAAATCCGCATGTTCACGATGAACAAGAGGAAGTAAAGACTGAACAACGTGAAGTCGAAATAAGCGTAAACGTTGAAAATCCTTCCGCAATGGCACAGGAAGAGACTGATATCTTGGAAAACAAGAAGAAAAGAGGCGGAAGACGTCAGAAATTCAATAAAGATAAAGTAAAAGATATGATTAAGAATGAAGACGTTGTTGAAACCGCTGAAAACGTACTTCCTCAAAACCCTGATATAGAAGTTGAGGTTGAGCCTAAACCTGCGGAAGAGACAGCTCCTGCTGAACAACCTGCAGAGGGTGAAGCTGCGGAGGTTGCAACAGAGGCTCCTGCTGAGGCTCCAAAAAAACGCAGACCTAACAGAGGTAAAAAATCAGGCGGAAGAAGAACTTCAAAGAAGGCAAAATAATGAAAAATAAAACGAAAAATTTTATACTGTTTTTGGCTGTAGTGCTTTCAATCGGACTTGTTACACCGTCGTTTGCGGTTGGTGAAGTCGGACAGAGTTCACCTCTCACAAGTCCCGTCAGCACTCAACAACCCGTCGCAGATACGGCAAGTGCTCAATCCGACGCGCACAAGGCAGTAACAGACCAAAATGTTGCGAATACATCATCAAAGACATCGCTCGATTTTGCGACAAAAACCCCAATGGGGCGCAAACAGTTAGCGATAAAGTTTTTAATCGCAATGATGGGTGTTGTTGTTTCATCGGTTGTTATATTTGTAGGATTATCTTTGTATAACAAACTGATGTACGGCACGACAACGCGTACTAAGGATGATGATTATTCAGCCGAAGATGACGAGTATAAAACGCCTTCCAATATGAAGGAGGCTTTAAACATATTCTTAAAGAAAACAAAATAAGGATGTGAATAAATATTTTTAGAGGAGCAATCTTTACAATACAAGGGTTGCTCTTTTTATTGTCCTGTTTTTACTCCTTTATATATTTACCCCCCCCCTACTACTGGTAATATAATATTTAGCGTATAAAATTAGGGTAGAACAGTTTTAGATAAATAAGGACAGAGAAAATGTTATTAGGTGTAAATATTGATCATGTAGCAACATTAAGAAACGCAAGAGGCGGGGTTGAACCTGATGTATTAAGAGCCGCACAAATTTGTATAGATAACGGCGGAGATTCAATCACAACACATTTAAGAGAAGACAGACGCCATATTAAAGACGAAGATGTTAAGAACATAAGACGTGACATCAAAACAAAGCTTAACCTTGAAATGGCAATGACGGAAGAAATGCAGAACATAGCATTGACTGTTTTACCTGATGCGGTTTGTCTTGTTCCCGAAAAGAGACAGGAACTCACAACAGAGGGCGGACTGGATATCGCAGGACAGCTTGATAAGGGTATCAAGTTTGTAAAACCGCTTATTGATAAAGGAATAGAAGTAAGTTTATTTATTGATCCGGACGAAAAACAGATTAAAGCTGCGCATAAGACAGGTGCACAGTTTATCGAGTTGCACACGGGTACATATTCTAATGCATTCGGCTCCGAGTTTGAGGAACAGGCATTCAACGATTTGAAACATGCAACCGAGTTTGCACATTCTTTGGGTTTGCAGGTAAACGCAGGACACGGTTTGGATTATAAAAATGTTCACAGAATGCATGAGATAGAAGGTTTACACGAACTCAATATCGGGCACAGTATTATAGCAAGAGCGGTATTTGTCGGACTCCCGCAAGCCGTTAGAGAAATGAAGGAGTTAGTAAAATAATGGCTCAAAAAAAATCTAAAGAAGAAGTCGTTGAGGAAATGCAAAAAGTCGTCGAGCAGATGAGATTAGACGATATAGCCGACAATCCTGACAGCGCAAACGAGTATTTCCAGTGTGACGCTTGCGGACAGGATGCACCGCTTGCGGGCTCTATCCAGTACGGACACTATAGACTTTGCAATGATTGTGTATTGCTTGCGGAAGTCGGGTTTGAGTTAAAACAGCTTACCGATATTCAAGAACTCATTGACAAAATGGAAGATAAGAGACTTGAGGCTGATTGCGAATTTATCAAACAAGACCAATTGAGACATGCTCAAAAAGTCTTAAACGAAGACTCTTTGAATTAAACAATCAATGTGAATATAAAAACGAAATTGTCATTCTGAGCACATGTGTTTAAGTAAGTGCGAAGAATCTATATAATTTTGTCAGGCACTGCCTGACCTACATTTCTTTAGCAAAGTAGGGTGCGGTCACTACCGCACCAACGTAATTGTGTTGTATTGTAGGGGAGATTTTAGTCTACCAAATTTCTTAGTGCCTTTTAATTAACTATCCGTCTTAACTCCATCGCGGGATGATTTTCCTGTATAAACCTTTACAATATTGATATGACACTCATATTAGGCGTAAAAATCCCAAACAGGCTTTCGACATCACCCATATTCCAGGATATTATCTCAAAATACGGGTGTATGATACGTACGCGCATTGGGCTGCATAACAATTGTGCGACATCATGTGCGGGGCACGGGATTATTATATTAGAGATAGTGGACGGGAGTGAGGTTGTTCCGTTGAAGAAAGCATTGCAAGCTATTGACGGAATAACGATAGATTCCATGCACCTGTAATAAGGAAGGTACTAAGATACTAAGGCACTAAGTAAGTGCAAAGTGCAAAGTTAAAAGTGTAGAGTTAATAACTTAGAACTTTCAACTTGAATAGTTTCTACCGATAAAAGTAGGGTGCGATGTTTCGCTCCAATTACGTCAATCGTAAAAGAGATTGTAGATTGTAGGTTGGGCTTTTCAGCCCAACAAAATTATTATATTTTGACATTTTCGACATAAAAATAAAAAGTGCTTGCAAAAAAAGTATGGTTAGTATAGTATAATAATACAGCCGAGAGATTGGTTGTGTTGACAACAAAATAAATGAAATGGGAGCGTAGCTCAGATTGGTTAGAGCGCTTGCCTGTCACGCAAGAGGTCGCGAGTTCGATCCTCGTCGTTCCCGCCATTTAAAAAAAGACACTTTGGAAAAAGTGTCTTTTTTGTTGCTATTATTCTCAATGTCAATCTAATTTTTCTTTTTTATCTGCTTAGTTTTCTTACTTTGAGGCAAAAAGTTTTGACCTGTTACAACTTTTTTGCCTGTTTGGTGTTCAAGTTTTTCTCTTGCTTCTTTTGCAATTTTGCCACCCTTCTTTGCGGAGATTTTATTCTCTGCCATGCCTGTTGCGTTTTCACTTTCGGCAATTTGTCTAGTTGAGAGTTCCGCAAGTGCCGTAAAGATTAGTTCAGCCTCACTCATATGGTCTCTGAGGTTTTGAGATTTTAAACCTTTCAGATTTTTATGTTCTTTTACGCTCAAACCGCTCCATTCCTGATGAATTATGTTTGTGAGAATTGCGTATTCTTCCCCTTTTGAAATCTCATGGTCAGCCCAATAATCAGTCAGTTTGTTGCGAGTTTCCTGCCCTGTCATTCTTTGCTGTATCCATTTGTCTGATCTTCCGAGTTTCTTATAAGTCTCTCTTGCTCTGTCGATAGCAGTTGAAGGATCTGCCATTTCTTTGACTCTTTCCTGTCCGACCTTTGCCAACCATTGTTTTATCGGTTCAGCCTTCTTTGATGGGACAGACTGAATAATACGAAAAATGGTTTTTATATCTGCGACATCCGTCTTTCGCATTTTTCCGTCCCCAGCTTTCATTTTCAACTGGTGACAATTTGTCACCGTTTGCTCTGAACCCTCATCACGCAAACGTTGCGCCAATTTGTTCCAATATTTTCTTGCCGATTGATAATCTTTCTCAATTAATATTGCGATTATATCGACAACGGAAAAGTAATATGTTTCTTTATCCTCATCATAAATATTTCTAATCTTGTGCCCTTCAAATAATTCTAAATTTTCTGCCATTTTTAATAGACTCCTATTTCTTTATTTTATGAAAATATACGGGTTTTGTCAATGTAACTTGATAAAAATTAAAATATATATTCTTTTATTTTTGTGATTTAAAATAGGATTTTTATATTCTTTTTGCTCATAAATATTTAGGTGATACAATACTTGTATGAGAATATTCAACAAAATGTCCGCACAAAAAAGACTTGTTATATTGGGTGCTTTTTTCAGCACTGTTCTTATTGTGCTTGTGTCGGCACTTGCGATGTTCAGTATACATAACAACCTCAACACCTGCTACAAATACTTCGGACAGGTTATCT
Organism: Cyanobacteria bacterium UBA7753; assembly: GCA_002481545.1. GTDB lineage: Bacteria > Cyanobacteriota > Vampirovibrionia > Gastranaerophilales > Gastranaerophilaceae > UBA2883. The sequence goes on from DLEF01000074.1 coordinate 13,277, forward strand.
CAAAATCACTCGCTATTGAGAGTGTCGAGATTACGAGAGGTTTGCCGAGAAATGTTGTTGAAGATACTCTGCGCACACACGCCGTATCAATCCTTGAATCTAACGATGAGATGGCGTTTATTGAGTTTAGAGATAATAAATCAAATATCCTATATTCATCAAGAACGGATTCTCTCTGTAAAAAGCGTTTCCCTCGTCTTACAGTAACATCTCCTATTATCAGTTTTAAGAACGGTTCACAACAGATTGTAGGCTCTGTGACTGTCGGGCTCACGGGCGGCGCGATTGACGAAGTCACTGATATGACAAGGTTGTCATTATTGATTGTGTTTATGATTTGTTGGCTCACAATCGGGCTTATCATCATTATGAACATGTTGATTGCAACAAGAGAGTTAAAAGCTCTGTATGAAGGGGTTAAAAAACTTTCTTCGGGACAATTTGGCTATAAACTCAACATGAAAAACGCAAGTCGTGAAATCAGAGAGTTATACAAAGCTTTCAACGATATGTCCGAAAAACTCCACGCATACAACGAAAGCTCTATTGATTCTCTAATGCTTGAGAGAAACAAGTTTGAATCCATTGTCATGAGCATTGCAAACGGTGTCATAGTCTGCGACAGTACTGATACAGTTCAACTCTTAAACGAACACGCGAAAACCTTGCTTGAGGTATCCGATGATGAAATTTTAAACACTAATATTGAACAATACTGCGATACTAACGGTATCAGCGCATTCAGAGAAAAAATAGAAGAGTTTAAAAATACTCCGCTCTCTCAAATGTCTGATAAACCTTTGGAGTTTAATATAGATGTAGCGGAAAAAGTCTTGAAAGCGGTGATATCTCCAATGTTCCTGAATAGCGGAGATTATGTCGGATATATTATCGTTTTGATTGATGTAACCAAAGAAGTCGAGATGGACAGACTTCGTTCTCAGTTTGTCTCAAATGTTTCGCACGAACTCCGTACCCCGGTTACGGTTTTGAGAACTTATGCCGATACGCTCGTTAATATGGGCGACGAGTTTGACGAAAAAACAAAAAAAGAGTTTTTGGATATTATGAACAAAGAAATCATCAGATTGCACGATATGGTTAACGATATCCTTGATTTCTCAAGATATGAGGCGGGCAAACTCAAGATTGAAAAGGAAATGCACGATATAGCAGAGCTTGTAAACGAATGTGTAAGCAGAGCCAAAATCCTTGCAAAAGAGAAAAATCTTCAATTTAAGGTATTTATAGAGCCTGATATGCCACAAATACCTATCAATTATGACAGCATTACACGTGCATTGATGAATTTGCTTACAAACGCAATTAAATATTCCGACAAGGACAAAGAGATAAAAGTAAAAGCCGAACTGTATAACGGCTATATTGTAGTGTCCGTAGCGGATCAGGGTTGCGGAATATCGGAAGAAAACCAGAAGAAAGTCTTTGACAGATTTTATCGTGTTGAGACCAGTGCGCATACCGTTAAAGGTACGGGACTTGGGCTTTATCTGGTTAAAATAGCTATAGAAAAACACCATAAAGGCGAAGTATTTGTTCATTCTAAATTGGGTGAAGGTTCTCTGTTCGGGTTCAGTCTGCCGACGGCGGAAAAACTTGCAGAGTTGGAAGATGAGTGTGTAGATAATGACAACAAAATCGCAAACAATGTCTCAAAATAAAATAAACAGCTATGAAGATGCAATAAAGGATTTATCTTCTCAGGGAAAATTTTATATTAACCTCGGGCTTGAGAGAATATCTAAGATAATGGAACTTTTCGGCAATCCGCAGGACAGTCTTAAATGTATTCAGGTCGCGGGGACAAACGGTAAAGGCTCTGTCTGTACAATGCTTGCATCGATTTTACAGGAGGCAGGATATAAGGTCGGTTTGTACACAAGCCCTCATATTTTTGAATATACCGAGCGTATAAAGATAAACGGCGTTGACATTTCAAAGTCGGAGTTTACGGATTATTATAAAGAAATTATTGAGACTGCCGACAAAAACGATATCCATTTGACGGAGTTTGAAATACTCACGGCAATTATGTATAAATACTTTTATGATAAAAAAGTTGATATTGCTGTAATTGAAACAGGTTTGGGCGGGAGATTTGATGCAACGAATATTCTCAAGACAAATCTTTGTGCGATTATTACTCATATTGATTTAGACCATACAGAGAGATTAGGCGATACGAAAGATAAGATTGCCTTTGAAAAAGCGGGGATAATCAAGCCTGATTCAACGGTAGTGACATCAGAGAGTTACGAACCTATAAAAGATAAAGCGGATGAAGTCAATGCGATGTTTGCTTTTGTCTCTCCGTTCTGCGGACAAAGATATGTTGAGGCTTTGTCGCTTAAAGGTGTTCAACAAATGGATAATTTGTCATTGGTTATTACGGCGATAAATTATCTGTTCCCTGAAATAACGGATAATGTGATTATTGAAGGACTAAAGAAGGTTAAAAATCCGTTCAGGTTTGAATATTTTGAAGATAGAAACCTGATTGTAGACGGAGCGCATAACCCGAGCTGTTTCTCCGCTTTGGCACAAAATTTGGATATGTATTTCCCGAATGTAAAGCGCAACTATGTTTTCGGAGCCTTGAGAAACAAAGATTATAAAAAAATGCTCGGATATATTATCAACGACAGTAATTTGAATAATCTGTATTTTTATCATTTTGACAACAAAAACAGCCTTACATATGAGGAATTAAAGGCAGTTTACCCAGACGGGATTGAATTAAAATCAAAAAATGATATTCCGTATTCCAAGGATATTTTGACCGTCATTTGCGGTTCGTTCTACATGCTGAAAGAATTAGTTGGCAAACAGTAGTTTATAAATCTTTTGTCAGGCAATGCCTGACC
>DLEF01000065.1 GCA_002481545.1 Cyanobacteria bacterium UBA7753
CAGGAATGCCCAACCTACATTTTCAAACAAACTTATTTCGCTGCGGATTGTTTGAGGTAAGCTTCTATAAACCCGTCAATGTCGCCGTTCATTACAGCGTCAACATTTCCTGTTTCATAACCCGTTCTGTGGTCTTTGACCATTTTATACGGGTGGAATACATAAGAGCGGATTTGTGAGCCGAAGTTTATATCAAAGGTTTCGCCTTTTAATTCCGCAAGTTTCTTTTCGTGTTCCGTCTGTCTTATTTCCAGTAATTTTGACGCAAGTATTTGCATTGCATATTCTTTGTTTTGCAGTTGTGAGCGTTCCTGCTGGCATTTTACGACAATTCCCGTCGGTTTATGCAATATTCTGACGGCGGTTTCGACTTTGTTTACGTTCTGTCCGCCGGCACCTCCCGAACGCATAGTCGTGATTTCCAACTCTTCGGGCGGAATTTGGATTTTCTTATCCAAATCAGGAATGATAGGCGAAACTTCACAGGATGCAAAACTGGTCTGTCGTTTGCCGTTTGCGTTAAATGGTGAAATCCTCACTAATCTGTGGACGCCCTTTTCTGCTTTTGCATAGCCATAGGCATATTTGCCAGTAATCTTTATTGTGGCTGATTTTATGCCTGCTTCTTCCCCGTCTGATTTATCCAACAGCTCGACTTTCCATCCTCTGTTTTCCGCCCAGCGTGTGTACATACGGAGTAACATCTGTGTCCAATCCTGCGCATCCGTTCCGCCCGCGCCCGCGTTTACGGATAAAATAGCGTCCGCGGAATCATATTCCCCGCTCAGCATCTTTTGAAAATCAAACTTATCAAGCATTTTGCTTAATTTTTCCAAGCCCGTATCAGCCTCTGCTATGAGTTCTTTATCGCCTATTTCATAAGCGGCTTCGGCATCTTCAATAAGTTTATCCCACTCGTTTACGTTTCCTAAGGTATCTTTTATTTCTTTTGTCTGTTGTCCGAGCTCGGAGGCTAATTTTTGATCTGCCCATACCTCGGGGGATTGGAGTTTTGCCTCAAGCTCCTTTAGTTCACATTGCATTTTATCAAGGTCAAAGATACTCCTTATTTTTGTTCACTCTGTTTTTTAATTCGTTGATATCCATAACTCTATTATATGTAAAAGGTGTGATAAGTCCAATCAAAGCTGTTTTATTCCGCGTCTAACAGGGCGTTTACTTCAGTGATAACCTGATTGTGTATGTTTTCTATAGGTTGTGTGCCGTCGATGAGTTTAACTCTTTTCGGTTCATTTTTAGAAATATCGATATATCCTTCTCTTACCTTCTTGAAAAACTCAATCCCTGCGGACTCCATTCTGTCTTTTTCTTTTCCGACACGTGCCATAGAGGTATCAATATCAATATCAAATACGAAGGTTAAGTCGGGTTTATGTCCGCTTGTTGCGATATCATTCAATTTCGTAATTCTGTCTATGTCGAGTCCTCTGCCGTAGCCTTGATAAGCTACCGTAGAATCTATATGCCGATCGCAAAGTACAATCTTTCCTTCTTCAATCGCAGGTTTAACGATTATATCAATATTTTGGGCTCTGTCCGCGAGAAATAAGAAACTTTCACAATTAGGTGAAACCTCACCGTCATAGTTGAGCAAAATCTCTCTTAACTTTGTTCCTAACCCTTTAGCCCCGGGCTCTCTTGTCAGAACAACGGATTTCCCGTTCTTCTCAAAATATTCTTTTAACAGCTTTATTTGGGTGGTTTTTCCGCACCCGTCTATCCCTTCAAATGTAATAAATAACCCTTTTTTCACGATAACTCTCCCTTAAAAATATTCTAGCACAAATATGCCTTTATTATAGATAAAGGATTATCGAACAACAAAATGTTGTTAAAGTAGGGTGCGGTCACCACCGCACCAATATTGCTTTTACTATTGTTTTACGACTTTTTTCAAACCTTTCGGTTTATCGACGTTACGTCTTAGTCTCAAAGCAATCTCAAGTGCCAAAACCTGACAGATGACGGCGTTTGAGAACATCTGCAAAATCTCGTTTTCGCAGTCAATTGTAATATTGAAGTTTGAAATATATTTGTTGTTATGTCTTCCGATTATGTATATTGACGGGTTGTATTCTTTCTTGATTTTATCGAGGTTTTCAACTGCCGTTCTTGATATTCCGTCTACGGAAATATAAATAACGGCACCTTTATGGTTAAGGACAGCCAAATGCCCGTGCATAAATTCCCCGATTAAAGCTGCGTTAATATTGATATAAGAAGTTTCCTTTATCTTCAATGCGCCTTCTTTTGCTATCGCGTATGAAATGCCTTCCGCAAGCATAACAATGACTTTTTCGTGAGCCAAAAGTTTTGCAAGTTGTTTGATTTTCGGTCTTAATGCTAAGGTGTCTTTTACGACATCAGGCAATTTATCAAGTGATTTGATATAGTTATCAATATTGTAGCCTTTTCTTTTCGCTATTTTAAGAGCAACCATCAATACGCAAAGCATTTGTGCCGTGAAAGATTTTGTTGCTGCAATACTTTTTTCGACACCCGCAATACAGCTTATATGATATTTTGACTCGTTCCAGAGTGTAGAGTCTTTGCAGTTTGTGATACACATGGTATCAAGATAGTATTTTTCGCCGTCTTTTTCAAACCCTTTGTTCACTTTGCGCAAAGCTGTTACTGTGTCAGTGGTTTCGCCCGATTGAGATATAAAGATGTATAACGTGTTTTTATCATGCGGTACAATCTTTTTCAGTAAAAATTCGCTTGAGTAGATTGCGCGCGCTTCGATGCCCGCGATTTCTCCTAATAAGTCACCTGAAAATCTTGCGCAATGATAGGATGAACCGCTTGCGACCAAAACAATTTTATCGACATTTTCAGGCACCTCTATTTTATCAATACCTTCATTTGCCAAAATTCCTGCAAGTACATCAGGCTGTTGGAAGATTTCTCTTTCCATTGCAGTCTTTTTCGTTATACCGTATAAAACCATTACATAATTCCTTTAAAAATACTATAGGATAAATTCATATCTCCATTAATATATTAACATTATTTTGTACAAATTTAAAGGGGTAAAACAATACATAATCAGTAATTCGTAATGCGTAATTTAGTTATAAATATCTTAAATATTGGCAGAGTGATACTTTTGTAATTTTTCGGAAATGAAAACTTTAAAAATTGAATTGTAAATATTTTTTAAGCAAAAGGCAAAATATTTTTTTTCGATACGTTTATATAGGTGTGTAGTGAATAAGGAAAAGTCATGAATATCTCTCCCGTCAATTATAATCCTCATTTCGCATTAAGAGGAACCCAAAACAATCAACCGACTCCAAAGCATGAAATGATTGGTAATACAAAAATACCTTATACGCCTGCAACAATCGGTGCATTAAACGGTGTTTTATGGACGGGTATAGGTTTAGCTTTTGATAAGGTATTTTCAATATTGACTAAAACAAAGAGATCTATGAAATCTTCTTTATTCGTAAACGGCGTAATCGGTGTAGGTATGGGCATATTCTCTTATGTATCGGCTAAAAAAGATTTCGCTAAGGCACAAGCTGTGGCTCCTGATACTGCTCCGAGTGCAGAGCCTCAAAAACAGTCATAAACCTTTACATAAACTTTTAATTTTGCCGTAATTATGCTAGGCTTAAAGTGTGTTCAATCGTTAATAAAGGGGAGAAAAATGATAAAAGTTGCTGTTTGCGGTGCAAACGGAAAAATGGGAAAAGAAGTTGTTAGAGCTGTTACAAACGCTGATGATATGGAACTCACAGCAAAAATAGATATTGTTGACGGCGAGTTTTCATCTATAGAAGAGGCGCACAAATCAAAAGATATTGATGTGCTTATTGATTTTACTCAACCAAAATCTATATATGAAAATGCAAAATATTGTTTATCAAACGGAATAAAAATAGTAGTCGGGACTACAGGTTTGAAAGACGAACAAATAAAAGAATTGGAAGATTTATCAAATAAAAATAAGGTAGCATGTTTTATCGCGCCTAACTTTTCAACTGGTGCAGTTTTGATGATGATGTTTGCAAAAACGGCTGCAAAGTACTTTAATAACGCAGAAATTATTGAATTTCATCATAACCAAAAGAAGGATGCTCCGTCAGGAACAGCAATAAAAACTGCCCAAATGATGGCTGAAAGTAATGCCGATTTCACAGTCGGAAACTGTCCTGAAACAGAGACAATCGAAGGCTCAAGAGGCGGTAATTCTTATAACAATATTCATATTCATTCCGTTAGAATGCCGGGGTATATGGCATCACAAGAGGTGTTGTTCGGCTCTTCGGGGCAGACGTTATCAATCAGGCATGATTCTACAAACAGAGAATGTTATATGCCGGGGATACTTATGGCGGTAAGATATCTTGTTGATAAAGGCGGGTTTACATACGGATTGGATAATATTCTGTAAGAGGATTGAAAGGAAACAATAATAATGAGAAAACCAAACATAGCAATATTAGGCGCAACAGGGGTTGTAGGAAGAGAAATTACAAGTATTACAACCGAACTCGGTGTTGAATTTAACTCAATAAAATTCTTATCCAGTTATAAAAGCGCAGGGACAAAGTTGACTTTCCAAGGTAAAGAATACACGGTTGAAGAAGCCAAACCTGAAAGTTTTGACGGAGTCGATATTGTTATGGCATCTGCAGGCGGAGGAACAAGTAAATTGTTCGCTCCAGAAATTGTAAAACGCGGCGGAGTTATTATTGATAATTCAAGCGCGTTCAGAATGGAAAAAGATGTACCGTTGGTAATCGCAGGTGTAAACGATGACGATTTAAAATGGCACCACGGTATTATTGCAAATCCTAACTGCTCAACATCACAATTGATGTTGGTATTGAAACCGTTGCAGGAGAGAGCAAAAATAAAAAGATTGCTTGTCTCTACGTATCAGGCTGTAAGCGGAGCAGGATTGAAGGCGATGAAAGAGCTCACCGCTAATACGGAAGCTCATCTCGCAGGAAAAGACTTTACAAACGAAGCTTTCAAAAAACCGATTGCATTTAACGTTATCCCGCAAATCGACGTATTCACAGATAACGGTTATACAAAAGAAGAAATGAAGGTTGTAAACGAAACGAAGAAAATCCTTCACCTTCCTCAAGAAACTCCGATATCTTGTACTGCTGTCAGAGTTCCTGTTTACAGAGGACACTCAGAGGCGGTTGATATTGAGTTTGAAGAAAAAATTACTCCTGATGAAGTAAGGGATATTTTAAGCAAGTCATTCGGCATTGAAGTAATTGATAACATTGACAATTACGAATATCCGACAACAAGAGATGCGGACGGCAAAGATCCTGTATATGTCGGCAGAATAAGAAAGAACCTTGCGTTTGATAACGGTATTTCATTATGGTGTGTTGCCGATAACTTGAGAATTGGCGCTGCATTGAACACCGTAAGAATTTGCAAGAAAGTAATAGAAATGGGATTGTTCGGAAATAAATAAAAACAGATAGTAATAAAGGAATAAAATATGAAAATCAACAGTATTAACAACGTAAGCAAAGTAAAATCATCAAACCAAAATTTTAAGGGCGGGATGAAGATGACTCATCCGTCACAAGTTTTGCCGAGAGAAGTAATTGACAGATTTAGTTTGAATATGAGAACAAGAGTCGGTTATCAAGGTGTTCAAGATTATACACCTGCTCCTGATAATGTAGACGGATTCTTTAGAAAACTCAAAGTAAACTGGGCAACACATGTTGATCCGAACAAAAAGAGACCAATGTACTAATATTCACCGTTAGCAAACCTTTTCAGTTTCTTTTGCTCATGTTTTAATTTCTTCATGTGCCAATCAATCTGATCAAGGTGTTTTAATTGCATTCTTTGGGTATTTATAATATCCATTTGCTTGTGTAATTGTTGGTTTTGCGCTTCCAAAGCATTATGCATACGTTCAATCAAGTCTTTGTTTTTTACAAGCCTTGATTCCATGATTTTTATTGTCATGACTCGCTTTTCGAGCGCAGCAGAGAGAATTTTGTTTTTATCAATCAGTGCTTCTACGTTCTTGATTGGGACGTATTCCTCCCCAAACAAGGTCAGGACAACCCCTTGAGGAGTAAATCTAAGTGAAAATATTTTTTTTAAGAAGTCACCAATCATACTATTATTTTAATGTTTATAATATGTTTTTCAAGGGGATTTTGAAAAATTTTATACTTTAGTTATAAATTATAACAATTTATTAATGTTTCGTTTAAAATGAGCGGGTTGTATAAAATCGAAAACTTTACTATTTTCTTTTTTACATTTAAAATACGGTTATGAGTAATAAGGGCAAAATATTATTGGTCAGATTGAGTGCAATGGGAGATGTTATATTTACTATCCCGTTGGCGAATGCTCTCACTGATGCGGGTTATGATGTGACTTGGCTTGTGTCGGAAAAGGGCTATAGTCTTGTAAAAGGAAATCCTTGCGTAAACAGAGTTATACTCGCACCGATTGAGAAATGGAAAAAATCGGGTAATCCTTTAAAAAACTTTTTAGAGTATGTATCAATAATAAAGACAATAAGAAAAGAACATTTTGATATTGCGATTGATACACAGTTGATATTGAAGAGTCTTTTATGGATGATATTTTGCGGAGCGAAAAGACGTATCGGCGCTAAAAATTACCGAGAGTTTGCCATATTAGGGTGTAACGAGGTAATAGAGGCAACACGAAAAAAATATGAGCCTCATGCTGTTAAAGGGTATTTAAAATATGCAGAGTATTTAGGTGTGGATACCGACAAGATAAAAGTTACACTTCCTCAATTGTCTGAGAAGGCTATAAAATCTGCAGATGAATTGTTGGCTGATGTTGATAAAAACAACCCTGTTATTCTTGCGTCTCCTGCAACAACATGGGTAACAAAGCATTGGAACAAGGACAACTGGAAAGAATTGTTGTTGAGATTAAAGAACAAAGCAAACATTGTTTTAACGGGTACTGATAAAGATAGAGAGCTCTTATCTTATATTGATAACGGTTATATCAATTTGTGCGGAAAAACCGATTTAGAGACATTGAGAGCTGTTTTGAACAGGGTTAATCTTGTTATATCTTTGGATTCGGGAACAACACATCTTGCGTGGGCGGTACAGAGCCCGAAGATCGTTTCAATCTTCTGTTCTACGCCCGAGAGCTTATACGCGCCTTTGGGTGATAAAGACAAGTATATTTCATTATCCGCAAAGAACGTATGCGAACCGTGCCATAAAAGAAAATGCCCTAAGAAAACTTTAGAATGCACGCATTACCCTACTGTAGATGAAGTTTATAATGCGGTAATGAAGTTACTTTAAGTATTGTTTAAATGGAGAGACGCTCTATAATTGCCACGAA
>DLEF01000024.1 GCA_002481545.1 Cyanobacteria bacterium UBA7753
GTTACGGATGAAACGCTTTTGCCGAGGTTTAAAGAAATAGCCTTTTTGCTGTTAGAGGTCAGGTTGACTTTTTCAACATTGAGAGTTCCCGTGCCTTCCCTCGTTTCTGCGGTAATATTATCTACTTTTACTGCCTTTAAATCCGCATCAATCGCAATATTGGTCGTTGTATTGTCTGCCAAGGCAAGGTTTTTAAGTGACAACGTTCCGACCTTGTTGTTTGCTATGTTGAGTTTGGTAAGTCCGTTCATTTGAAGATTAGCATTATCCATACTGCTTTCATTATTTACGTTTACCGCGCCTGATTGAGCCTTGATTGTTATATTACTTCCTGCCTCAATTTGAGTATTTTTGTCGATTGTGAAGTTTCCTGCGGTAGTTATTGTACCTATCCCGCTCACTTTATCTTTTAGCGTAATTTTATGCCCGTTTTGAGCATCAAAATTGAGATTTGCACTGTTTAAATGTATTGCATTGGCTTTCCCGCCCGCATTGTTCCCTTCAAACAAAACATCTCTTGCAGTAGCCTGAACAGTTACGTCGCTCCCTCTGTCTGCGTATATTGCACCGCCCTGCATTGTTGCGGTATTGTTTACAAAATCCGTATCAATTATGGTAACAACAGAGTCTCTTTCTGCATAAATTGCTCCGCCATAATTTGCTTTGTTATTCTGAAATCCTGATGTCGAAATTTCAAATTTCCCGTTTCTCACGACATATACCGCCCCTCCGTATCGGGTTGTTTTATTATCATTACTGCCGTTACCGTCAAATAACAGGTTTGAAGATGTCACATCGGCTTTTTCTCCGATATAAACGGCTCCGCCGTATGTTGCCGTATTATTTCTAAATTCCGATGTATACAGCCCGCCTATGGAGCCGTTTGCTATACTGACAGCTCCGCCATATTTGGCACTGTTACCGTCAAAATTTGTGTTCATAAGCGTCAGATTATAGGTTGAATATATTGCTCCGCCATGTTCTTTTGCCGTGTTTTGGCTGAACTGTGCCCCGCTTATGAAGGTATTATTATCGTTGTATAACGCTCCGCCCGAGGTTGCCGTATTAGATGTGAAAATATTATTCTGTGTGTCCTTGTCAAACCCGACAACGGTTATAACTGTTTTCTTTTCGCCGTTTTCTTCAATTTCTTTTTCCTGTTTTTCGCCGAGGGTTAAAATATATTCGTTATAGATTGCCCCGCCATACTTTGCATTATTTTCCGTAAACGTTGAATTTGCAATGTCCATTGTAGCTTTATTATCATTATAAACGGCTCCGCCCATTCTTTCCGCTATGTTATTTTTAAAGACGGCATTATTTATATATGCGGTTTTTATATTGCATATTGCGCCTCCAAAAACGCCTCTGTTAGACTCAAACGCGGTTGTCTTTGACTCTTGCGCAGGTTTATCCGGAGTGGTTTCACCTGTTTCTTCACCTGTACTTTTAGTTGTATCATCTGCGGTATCTGTCGTTGTTTCCGTTGTTGTTTCGGTTGCAGTGCCTGTTTCCGATGTTGCTTTTGTATCCGAGTCGGCACTTTTTTCTTTATAATTTATTCTTAATTCGCCGCTATTGAATATTGCTCCACCGTCGTTGTCGGTTTTGTTACCCGTGAAGGTTGAACCATTAATCGTCAAAACATCGTTTCCGCTAACCGTATAAATAGCCCCGCCGGACATAGAAGTCGAATTATTTTGGAATATTGCATCCTCAATGGTCGTTTTGGAATTTATTGCCATTATGGCTCCGCCGCATATTCTGCCTTTATTGTCTTTAAATGTTCCGCCGTTTATATTTACATTTGCATAAGTAACCTTTGTTGTTTCTTTGCCGTCTTTGTCTTTGCTTGTTCGGGCATCTCCCTGCGAGAAAATAACTCCGCCATAGTATCCGTCATTCAGGTTATATGTTCCGCCTTTAATATTGAGGGTACCCGCATTAAACATTGCTCCGCCGTATGCACTTTTATTATCTTTAAAGTTTGAATCAGTGAATGTTGCCTCGGAGCCGTTGTAAACGGCACCGCCAGTGCTTGCTGTATTGTTATTAAACGTATCTTTCTCAGAGGTTAAAGATTCCCCGTTATTGAATATTGCCCCGCCATAAACAGCCTGATTGTTTTCATAAGTGTTTTCTTTTGAGGTCAGATTGCCTCTAAGCTGATAATACCAAGAACCGACGGAGGTGTTTGCTACAGCTCCGCCAATATTGGCTCTTCCACCCGTATATGTCGTTTTTGTACTTGTCAAATCCCCGACATTATACAAATATCCGCCATAGTTCATTGTGTATTTTTTAGTGTTTTTAAATTCGGAATTTGTTATATTAAAAGTTCCCGAATTATAGACAGCACCGCCGTTTACGGCTCTGTTGCCATCAAAATAATCACCATCAAGAGAAAGTTTTCCCGCGTTGTATATTGCACCGCCTACAGAGGCAGTGTTTCTTTCAAACCTTGAGGCTGAAATCAGGGAGGTGTTTTCATCCTCTCCGTCCGTATTACTGTATGCCGCAAGACATATCGCTCCGCCCGATGTTGCACTGTTTGAAACAAATTGGGTGTTATATATTTCTAAGTCTCTTCCCGCATAGACAGCCCCGCCGTTGACGGCACTGTTTGAAGTAAACCTTGTCAAAAGAGTGTTATCATCTTTATTATTTATATACAGATTACCCTTTGTATAAATGGCTCCGCCGTCACCCACTGTTGACTTTGTCCTTTTATTTTTTGACCAGCGTCTTGAGTTTTCGGCTTTTGTTCTTGTGTCGGTCACGGTCGTTGATTTAGCACTGTTTGAGGTAAAATTTGAGTTTGTTATTTTTAAATTATTTTTTATGTTTTCGTTATAAATAGCACCGCCTGCCTGTGCCGCATAGTTCTTAGAAAAAGTGCTGTTTGAAATATTCAATTCCGCGCTTGATTCATTATATATGGCTCCGCCTTTACCCGCGTACATAGTGATTGTTTGAGATACGGTATTCTTATAACTGTCCGTGTATTCGTCAACCTTAAGCACAACTTTATTGCTTGCTTTATTACCCGTAAAAGTTGCTTTATCAAGGCTTAATTTGCCCGTGATATAATCGCCGATTTCGGTTACATCCGAGAAGTTATAGACCTTACCGTTATAGATAATCTGGTTATCTTTGTTTATTTTATCTTTTTCCGTATAAACAAGTTTGTTTTCGCCGTCTTTGTATACCTCCAGCGTATACAATCTGTTGTTTGTTGTGACGATTTGACCTTTTGCAATTGCGGTCGGAATAATATATCTGTCGCCCTGTTTCGTCTTGGTATAAATTTTACCGTTTATAAGGATTTTGTCACTTGCGATATTCGTTTTGTCATAATCTTTTTCATCGTCTAATGTGTAAATATAGTTATCAAACACTATCTGATTATTTTCCAATGTGGTCGGATTTGTTTCATAATCGGTCAATTTGCTTGTATCAACTTCCGAAAAATCATAAATAAAGTTATTATAAACAACTTGAGTATCGGTCAATTCCGATGTTTCATTATAACTCCCGATTCTTTTACAATCGCTGTATTTATATATTTTATTGTTATAAACGAATTGTCCCGAAGCAAGTCTTGATGCCGCTTTATATTCTTGCGCACTCTCTTTGGCTTTGCTGATATCATACAACTTGCCGTCATATAAAATCTGATTATCAGTCAAAACAGAGGTCGAAGTGTAATCGGTAGATGTTATGTTTTCGTCTTTCAGGTCATAAATATGTCCGTCATAGATAATTTTTCCGTCCATATTCGTGCCCGCGCTATAATTAGAACCGCTTGTAGAATATTTGTATACATAAGTGCCTTCGCCGTCATTATATATAACCTGACTTGAGCCGATTGAGGTTACGCCGACGGCTGAGCCGAGTTTGCAGGTTTTGCCGTTACGCTCGATTTGCATATCCTCCAACACCGTACCATAGTTGAATATGGCTCCGCCTTTGGCTTCCATATATTTGCTTTCATCCCCGACATCGGAATTTTTGATTTTTACTGTCTGGTTTGCCATTGTCGCGGTATTTGTATTGAAAATACCCGTAATATTTTTGAAATCGCCTGCGTTTTCTAATGACGCGTAAGTAATTGTTCCGATATTATAAACGGCTCCGCCCTCAACGGCACTGTTTCTGTAGAAGTTGTTATCAGCCTCTTTTTCTACGTCTCTGCGTCTTTGCCTTACCGTATATTTTTGAGGAGCGAGAGTGAGCACTCCGCCGTTATCGTTGTAAAAGGCTCCGCCTTTTGTTGCGCTGTTTCTGCCAAAATAGGAACCGTTCAAATTTACTTGTGACTTATTATATATTGCACCGCCGTTGGTGGCATTGTTATAAGAATAGGATGAGCGTGTATCCGTATAAGTGCCCGCGTTATAGACAGCCCCGCCGTTATCTTTAGCATTATTTTTTGAGAAAGTCGAGGTTGTTACACTCATTTTCCCGTTATTATAAACGGCTCCGCCGTCAAAGGTTTGGGTTTCACCCTCTTTGGTTTCTCCCGTTGCTCTGTTAGATGAAAAATTTGAAGAGTTGGCAGTAAAATCGCCGTCGTTATATACGGCACCACCTGATTTGGCAATGTTTGACGTAAATTTTGTTTTTCTGTCTGTTGTGACCGTACCTGTATTAGCATTATTTATGGCTCCGCCTAATGCGGAATTGTTTGCGCTAAAGGTGGTTGAATATATATTTGCAGTCCCGAGATTATACAGAGCTCCTCTGTTGTCCGCAATGTTATACGCGACGGATGAGCCCGAAAGGGTTAATGTTCCCTTGTTAAAGATTGCGGAACCGTCTTGTGCACTGTTATAATATACCGTTCGTCTTTTCTTTGACCTGCCGAAAATTGATTTGTTTACTGTCAAATCGCCTTCATTGTATATTGCGCCCCCATAGTCCGCAATATTTTGATAGAAGGTTGAACCGTTAATTATTATGTTACCCGTGGAGCCGTTGTATATTGCCCCACCGTATTGGTTTGCGCTGTCGGCATTAAAAGCTGATGAGAATATATATAACGTGCCTGTATTATAGAAGGCTCCGCCGTCTTCCGCAATATTATTGTTAAAGGTAGACCTTGAGGCACCTAAGTTGCCTGTGTTATAGATTGCTCCGCCTGTTTTGGCTGTGTTTGAGATAAATTTGGATGAATTAACCCCGCCCGTGATGTTTCCGCGTCTGTCGTAAGATAGGATTGTATCGGCATTATATATAGCACCGCCCGCATTTTGGGCTGAATTATTTGAAAAAGTTGATTTACCGATAACGACATTACCTTTGTTATTATAGATGGCTCCGCCGTTTAATTCCGTTTCGGAGGTTATATCCTCATCCGACAGTTTTTGAGCGTGGTTTTGGCTAAATGTTGACCTGTTAACGGTCAAATTTTTGTCGCTGTCGTTGTATATTGCACCGCCTTGGTTTGCAATTGCATAATAAAATCTTGAAGAATTGATTACCATATCGGAGGCATTATAGATAGCTCCGCCCTGATTAGCCGAGGAGCCGAAATCGGATATTATCCCTTTTAAGTTTACGGCATTGTAAGGATAAGTTTTGTTGAAATAATTGTATTTATTATATGCCTCTGGGTTAGTTTCTGAGGGCATTATATACCATAACCTTTTGTCGGAATTATTGTTTTTGCCGAAGGTTGAGTTATTTATTGTTATTTTTCCCGTGTTATAAATATCTCCGCCTTTTTCTGCGCGGTTGTTTGTGAAATAACTCGAAGAGACTTGAGTATTAGAGCCCGCATTATATATCGCACCGCCTATTTTGGCATTGTTTCCGTAAGCTTTCGGAGAGCCAAAAACGGAATTTTTGATAATTGTTTTGCCCGCCTGAATATTTACGGCTCCGCCGTTTTCTTCCGCCGTATTTTTATAGAACTCGGATTTATTAATATTATGGATAGTTTTTCTGCTGTTGTTGATTGTATCCGTAAGATAGAGAGCTCCGCCGTTTTTCGCTGAATCGGACGCAAACGTGTTTGCATAAAAGCTTGTAAATCCTTCCGAATATATTGCACCGCCTGTCTCGGACGAAGTATTATTGCGGAAATTTACTCTTGATAGACTTAGAGTTCCGCCATAGTTAGAAAACGCCGTCTTAAAATCAGAGAACGTTATATTATTAATAGTTAAAACCTGCGCCCTTTTAGGAGCGATACCCGTATCATCAGGTTTGTTTATAATTACACCCGCGAGGTTTTCGGCACCGATATAATTGTTACGACCTTTTATTGTGAGCCTTTGCGCCTGCTGACGGTTCCCAAAATCCATTGTCCAAGCATCAATGGTATCGTTATTGTAGATTTTTACGGTTGAATTTCTTGTTCTTGAGAGTGCGGATTCAAGGGCAGACGGTGCATTGTCGGCAAAGCAACAAGGCACAAATATTGTGTTGGCAACGATTGCCAAAACCAATAAAGTCTTTCTCATAATATCCTCAAATCAGCTTACTCAGTACTTATAATATTATTATAACTTATAACATTATATTTTTAAACCCCGATTATTAATTAATACGCAACTTCCTTATTCTTAATTTTATATGTTTACCCTTGCCTCTTTTTGGTATAGAATAAGATTATTGAATTACATTAAGAGGAATTAAATAATGCTAAAAGGAAACGAGATAAGAGATTTATTTTTAAACTATTTCAAGGATAAACATCAGCACACTATCGTACACAGTTCGAGCCTTGTGCCTGATAACCCGACTGTATTGCTCACCACGGCAGGTATGTTGCAGTTTTTGCCTATATTCTTAGGCATAAACCCTTGCCCTTACGAACCGCCAAGAGCTACATCATGCCAGAAATGCGCACGTGCGGGCGGTAAAGACTCCGATATTGAAAACGTCGGCAGAACTCCTCGCCACCACACCTTCTTTGAAATGTTAGGGAACTTTTCTTTTGGCGATTACTATAAAAAAGAGGTTATTCCGTGGGCTTGGGAGTTTGTAACAGAAGTCCTCAAACTCGACAAAGACAGACTATGGATAACAATTTACGAAACAGACGACGAGGCTTACGACATCTGGAGAAGTGTAGGCGTACCTGCTGAACGTATCGTAAGAAAAGGTAAAAAAGATAACTTCTGGGGACCTCCGGGAGCATCAGGCTCTTGCGGGCCATGTTCCGAAATCCACTACGATTTGGGCGAAGAATACAAATGCGACGATCCGAACTGCGGTATCGCTACCTGCGAATGCGACAGATGGGTCGAAATTTGGAACCTTGTATTCACCGAATTATATCAAGACGAAGAAGGCAACCAATCACCTTTGGGTAAGAAGAACGTCGATACAGGGATGGGTTTGGAACGTATCGCAATGGTTTGCCAAGGCGTTACATCTACCTTTGAAACAGACCTTTTGAGACCAATCCTTGATAAGGTTTCCGAGATGAGCGGTGTTCCTTACAAACAATCCGAAAAAACGGATGTTTCTTTGAGAATAATCACAGACCACGCAAGATGCGTATCTTTCTTAATCGCTGACGGCGTAATTCCGGGCAACGAAGGCAGAAGCTATGTATTGAGAATGATTTTGAGACGTGCATTGAGACACGGCAAAATCTTGGGTATGGAACTTCCGTTCCTTTACAAATTGGTCGATGTTATTGTTGAAAACTACGGCAAGGCTTATCCTGAACTCGGAGAGAACAAACAAAAAATCATTGATACAATAAGAAAAGAAGAAGAAAGATTTAACAAAACCCTCGACAGAGGCTACAAATTGTTGGATGAATTTATAGACAACAAAAAAGATATAGATGGCGAAAGTGCTTTCAAACTCTATGATACATACGGATTTCCGTTTGAACTCACAAAAGAGATTGCAGCCGACCACGGTTTAAAAGTAGACGAGAAAGGCTACAAGGCAGCTATGCAGGAACAAAAAGAACGTGCAAAAGCTGCAGCCGAAAAGATTTCCGTAACAGGTGATATGAAATATGCCAAATTGGAAGAAAAAGTCGGCTCTACAGAGTTTGTAGGCTACACCGATACCGAATGCAAAGCGAAGATATTGGGAACAATCGAGGGTGATGGGTTTGTCGATGTTGTCCTTAACAAAACTCCGTTCTACGCAGAATGCGGCGGACAGGTCGGCGACAGCGGTATCATTGAGAATAAAGAACTAAAGCTTGAAGTATTAACTACATTCAAGGTTAATGAACTCTATGTTCACCGTTGCAAACTTATTAACGGCGAAATCGAAATCGGTGCGGAAGTCGATGCAAAGATTGACGCAAAAAGACGTGCCGAGATAAGAGTTCACCACACATCTGCTCACCTTCTGCAGGCAGCTTTGATTAAGGTTGTAGGCGATGAAGTAAAACAGGCAGGTTCTCAGGTAGAAGAAAACAGAATGCGTTTTGACTTCACCTTCTCAAGAGCTATGACAACCGACGAGATTAGAAAGACAGAAAATCTGATTAACGAATGGATAAAAGAAGAAATTGAAGTTCACACCGATGTTATGCCGATAGAAGAGGCTCAACAAACGGGTGCAACCGCTCTGTTCGGCGAAAAATACGGCGATACGGTCAGAGTTGTAAGCGTTGGTCAAGGCGATAAATGCATCTCTAAAGAATTTTGTGCAGGTACTCACGCAAGCAACACAGCGGATTTAAGACTGTTCAAGATTATTTCCGAAGGCGCAATCGCAGCAGGAACAAGAAGAATAGAGGCTGTTGTATCAGACGCGGCACTTGAATATTTATATGCTAAATCTGATGAGTTGGATAAATTATCTTCAAGATTTAAAGTTCATTATGACGAAGTCAACGAACGTGTAGATAAGTTATCAGAAGAAAACAAAGAATTGCAAAAAGAAATCGTTAACTTGAAGAGCGAAAACGCAAGAGGCAAGTTCAACACCTTCCTGTCTAAGGCTCAAGACATTGAAAAAGACGGTGTTAAGGGCAAATTGTTCATATCTAAGATTGAACAAATGGATAACGACAGCATAAAAGCAGGGGTTGAGTTCTTATCAAGCAAGCTTGGTGAGAGCGTAATCGTCCTTGCCGCTCCGAGAATGGTACTCACAAAAGTATCTGACGGTTTTGTCAAAGCGGGCATAAACGCAGGCAAGATTGTAGGCGAAATTGCAAGAGCTACGGGTGCCAACGGCGGCGGTCGTCCAAACTTCGCTCAAGGCGGAATTAAAGACGCATCTAAGATTGAAGAAATTCTTGCAAAAGTCGAAAGCGATTTGAAATAAACAGTTTAAATTTTTCATATATAAAGTTGGTGTAATAACGGAAAAAGTATAGTATCATGTTTTCTGTTATATAACTTTGAGGAACTTTTATATGTATAAAAAACTCGTTCAATTTTTCGGCAGTTTATCCGTGCTATATCTTAATTGGCAGAGCGAACACTTGCAAAAGAAACTTATCAAGAAACTCGGATATGATCCTAAAAAGAATCCGGGAGGAGGTAAAGTTGAAATTTCGCAAGCCGAAAAAGATAAGATTGCACACGTTGAAACAGAGGTGCGAGGACTGTTAGACCGTTTCAAAGGCGAAGTGGACGAAGTTGTTAAATTTTTAGAAACACACAAAATCCATACATATAAAGTTAAGCACGCCCAAAAATTACTCAAAAAAATCGGGGAACGCTCAGGATTTATCACGGAACGTCACGGGCTTAGAGCCTTAATGTTAAACCTCGTCACAGGGAACGGCATAAAATTCAAAACCGAACCTATGATTGTGGTTGATGACGACGAATCCAGCATTTATAACTACATTCATTATCTGCATAAATGGTTTGCAATGAAAGAAGGCTTGCCCGGATTTGACGAAAAAAGCCAAAGACTTCTGCAAAAATTCAAACTCTCAAAAAACAGTGACAAAATAATAAAGCGCCTGTCTATCCCGCAGATTGCAGGGCTAAGAAGAGCCATCGCAAGAGATGTCCAATCAATAGATTTTATGAGCCAATACACACGTGAACACGAAGGCTCACAAAAAGCATTAGAAAAAATGAAAAAAGAAGGAAGTATAGAACTTTAACCGATACCTCCGCAATATTATCCCTGATTTGTAACATTTCCTCTCACTATGTATAAATGTCCCCACCTCAAAAACCATGCGGGACATGGGTTTCCATGGTTTTACAATTGTAAAGAAATGTTAATTTTATATTTTTTAAAGTCAATTTTGAAGACATAAAAAACTTTATTATAGTACGGGGAATTAAATACAATATTGGGGGATTAAGATATGATTGAAAGAATATCGTCAGGTTTCTATAAAAACGATGGCAATGGCAAATTAAAGAAAAGTCACGCTAAAGATTCTGATTTAATTTCAACAGGAAACTCCTGGGGACCGCATGAAGGATATGCCGAGGTCGGACCTAATAATACAAACGATTTACTTAATCCGTCAATAATGGGCGATGCTAATTTCAGCAGACGATATCTGGATTGGTCTATCAGGAACATTCAGTCTCAAATAGATAACAACGTTTTCAATACCTATTATCATATTGATGATAGTGGTGTTAATATAAATACAAACGGAACATCGGGCGCAGGCGCAGCAAATGGAGCAGGAGCCACAAACGGTGCAGGCGGAGCAACAGGAGTAACAAATCCGTTCGCTGTTCCGAGCGCAAATAACGGCGGTTATAACGTCGGCGGTACAGGTGCAAGCGGAGCTAACAACGGCAACGGTGACCTTTCCGCACCAAACCCTGAAGATAAGCAGGCAGTACTTACGGCAAGGTTATCATTAATTGAAAAATACTGTGATAAGTACGGCAAAACCGTTAACATTGATGATTTAAAATCAAAATTCGCAAACAATCCTGACGAGGGAATTGCATATTGCGATGATATATTGAACAATCAATTTGATCAAGGTAAATTAAAACGAATTGTTAAACAAGAATACGACGCATATAACAAAGGCAAACTTGACGCAGGTAAACAAGTCTCCGATAAATGGGTTGATGATGTCATAAAAGGCGGTCTGCCTTCAATCTCAACAGGTGATGGTGTTACTAAAGATAACGTCCTTGATGTTGTCGGAACATTCATGACCAATAAGGAAGTAAAACGCGGAAAAGTTTCACTCGATAACGTAATGGAACAACCTGAAGTAACTTCTCAACTGATTGACTCATTAAAAGAAAAAGCGGATGAATATTTACAATCGGATAAAGTAGACCAAAGCGTAAAGGATCAGATTACGGCACAAATTGCGGTATTACGTGATAATTACGATAAATATACCGATTCAATCAGCGATGATAACAAACACAACGATCTCGGATTTAACAAGGTAAGGAAACAACTGGCAGACGGATATGAAAAACTGTTTGCAACCTTGAGAACCGAACAGGCACAAAATAACGATGAGGCAGCCCCTCAATATTACGGATTGCCTGAAAACTCCTCAATCAAACTCACCTCTCAAACCGACAGAGCGAAAGAAGAACTCGGCTCTTACAGAGGCAGACGCAGATTAAACACAACATTCTAAAAAGCATTTTTAGTATCTCTTTTGTATAATGTAACATATAAAACCCTAAACCGAATAAGGTATTAGGGTTTTATTGTTAATTATATAAGGGGTCTATATACAAAGTTACAGTATATTTGAGTGTGTTGTCATCCTGAACTTGTTTCAGGATCTAATACGAAAATTTCAAGATGCTGAAATAAATTCAGCATGACAGATACTTTTTATTTGTACTGTTCCTTTGTATATAATTTCCTTATATAAACCATGTCCATGGTAAAATAAGAACCGAAGGGGAATTATATGGCAAGAAAACCAATAGTAGCAATAGTAGGACGTCCGAATGTCGGGAAATCGACACTCACAAACCGTCTCGTCGGGAACAGACAATCAATCGTTGATGATATGCCCGGAGTCACACGCGACAGAATATATTTTGACGTCGAATGGCAGCACAAACAATTTACGGTTATTGATACCGGCGGTATTATCCCCGGGGATGAAGACGATATTATGGTTTCTATCTTTAATCAGGCACAAATCGCCTGCGATGAAGCCGACAAAATAGTATTTCTAGTTGACGGAAAAGAAGGGATTAACCCGATAGACTACGATATTGCAAATATTTTGCGAAAATCAGGCAAACCCGTATTTCTTGCCGTAAACAAAATAGATTCTCATAATGCGGCACTAATGACCTCCGAGTTTTATGCGCTTGCACTCGGCGAACCTATTGCCATATCAGCACTTCACGGCTCAGGCGGAGTAGGCGATCTTCTGGATATGATAACGGAAGATTTCGTTGCGGATGAAGACTTGCAAGAGGACGAGGACAAAACAATAAAGATAGCTATTGTCGGCAGACCGAATGCGGGAAAATCCTCCATTGTTAACGCACTTTTAGGCGAAGACCGAGTTATAGTCTCCGATGTATCAGGTACAACAAGAGACAGCATAGACAGCCGTCTGACTTATGAAGGACAAGAGTTTATCATAGTAGATACCGCAGGAATAAGAAAAAAAGCCAAGGTCGATTACGGGGTAGAAAAATTTGCAGTAGACAGAGCCATCCGCTCAATCAGAGAATCCGACGTTTCAATCCTTGTGATTGATGCTAAAGAAGGGATTGCTGATCAGGACAAAAAGATAGCCTCCATTATAACGGAAGCAGGCAAGGGCATGATTATTGCTATAAACAAGTGGGATTTGATAGAGGATAAAAAATCAAACACCATAAACAAGTTTGAAAAGAATTTAGTCAACGAAATTCCGTTCCTTGACTATGTTCCGAAAATTTATATCAGTGCAAAAACACATCAGAGATTGAATAATATATTCACAAAAACGAATGAAGTTTATGCACAATGTACAAAACGTGTAGCGACAGGGCTGTTAAACAAGGTCATCAATGACGCATATGTAATGAACCCGCCTCAAAGCGTTAAGAATAAAAGGTTACGTATATTATATTCAACTCAAGTCGGCGTTCAACCGCCTACGTTTGTACTGTTTACCAACAACGGGAAATTGATGAAAGACCACTACAAACGTTATATAGAAAACAAATTAAGAGAGGCTTTCGGATTTTTCGGCACCCCTGTGCGCATATCAGTCCGAGAACGCTCGCAAAAGGGCTAACAACCGAATGTTTTATATTATATATACGTTGAGCCAATAGCTAACGGACAAACCCTCATCCTGCATTTGTACGGCTCCTTTGTCGCCTACAACTGCTGTCCTTCCCCCAGAGGTGGAAAGGCACAACCCCCTCTACCTTTGGGAGAGGGTAGAATTTGTTATATTTTGCAATAGCAAAATATTAGAAATTCGGGTGAGGGTTTGTCCATTAGATATACGCGTTATGATTCTTTAAGCACAAACATTAAAATAACACAGTCGCATTATTCCGATATTTGGAATAACGGCAGTATTGCTTTATAAAAAACTAAATTATTAATGGTTATTATATCTCGGCAGAGGTGATAACTTTATCAATCAGACCGTAGTTTTTAGCTTCTTCCGAAGATAAATAGTGGTCACGTTCGCAGTCAGCTTTTACTTTTTCAATGTCTTGACCTGAATTTTCAGCCATAATGCTAATCAATTGATGTTTCATTCTCATGATTTCTTTAGCCTCTAATTCAATATCGGTAGCCTGACCTTGTGCACCGCCTAAAGGTTGGTGAATCATTATTCTTGCGCTAGGAAGAGCCATTCTCTTACCTTTAGCACCCGAGCATAACAGGAACGCACCCATACTTGCCGCTTCACCTAAACAAATAGTTGATACGTCAGCCTGAATAAGATTCATTGTATCATAGATTGCCATGCCTGCCGTGATAACACCGCCCGGGCTGTTGATATACAACATAATATCTTTTTCAGGGTTTTCGCTATCAAGTAACAATAATTGAGCAACGATAGAGTTTGCAACATCATCATTAATTTCCGTACCCAAGAAAATAATTCTTTCTCTTAACAGTCTTGAGAAAATATCGAATGATCTTTCACCTCTTGAAGATGCCTCAATAACTGTCGGTACATAGTTAATAATCTTGTTATAATCACTTACGCTTAAAATATCGCTCATATTATTCTCCTTGATTTTTCCCCAGTATACCATAAAAATTTATAAAGCGAAACACCACAGTAAAAAAGCCGTCTTTTGAAATATTCAAAAGACGACTTTTTAAATTTATTCGAACACTGAAATAAATTCAGTATAACAGTTATTTGATAGCCTTTTTAGCTCTTCTTAAAGTTTTATCCTTTCCGATTACATCAAGAATACCTACCATATCGGCACCGCAGGTTCTGCCTGTAACAGCAGCTCTGATAGCCCACATAGTAACTTTAGGTTTAACACCTTTTTCTTTCCAATCGGCTCTGAATTGTTCAAGTTTTTGATGAAGGTTTTCATCCGTCCATTCCCAACTTTCTGCCTTCGGAACGAAATCTTTAAGAACATTTTGTGAAACTTCGGTATTAACTGTATCTTCACCTTTCTTGTCGTAGTGAACATCTTCTCCGAAGAAGTATTCTACGGCATCGGTGATGTCTGATAACAATACCAACGGTTCTCTTGTAATTTCTATCATCTTGTCAAACTGTTGAGGTGTCAATTCTGACAGGTCATATTTTTCAAGATAAGGCATTAAACGTTTCTTCAATTCGTCAAACGGCAACATCTTGATATAATGGCTGTTCATCCATTTCAATTTATCATATTCAAATATTGAGTTTGAAGAAGATATTTCGTTTATTCTGAAATCTTTTGCAATCTCATCAACTGTCTTAATTTCTTGTCCGTCCGATGGTGACCAACCGAGGAGTGCTACGAAGTTGATAAGAGCTTCCGTCAGGTAACCTTCTTTTACGAAGTCGCTGACAGCAGTAGCGCCGTGACGTTTTGACAACTTACTTCTGTCAGGAGCCAAAATCATACCGAGGTGACCGAATTTAGGAACCTCAGCTCCCAATGCCTCATAAATCAAGATTTGTTTATAAGTGTTTGAGATATGGTCTTCACCTCTGATTACGTGAGAAATCTTCATCAACATATCATCAATAACAACCGCAAAGTTGTATGTAGGAGCTCCGTTTGATTTTTGGATAACGAAATCACCTATCAATGATGTATCCATATGCAAATGACCTTTTACGATATCATCAAATGTAAGGATTGATGAATCGTGGAAAGCGTGTTGAGCTTTTTGAACATTAAATCTGATTGCAGGTTTTCTGCCTTCGGCTCTCAATTTTTCTTTCTCTTCCTCTGTCAGGTTTACGCATTTTCTTGAATAAACATAAGGTTTCTTGTTAGCGTGAGCCTCTGCCTTTTCTGCCTCAAGTTCTTCCGGAGTACAGAAACATTCGTATGCATAACCCGCATCCAAAAGTTTTTGGATGTACTTAGGATAGATATCAAATCTCTTTGATTGGGTATAAGGTCCGTATGGTCCGCCTACGTCAGGGCCTTCATCCCAATTTAACCCTAATGCTTTCAAGCTGTCAAAAATATTATCAATATATTCTTGAGAAGTTCTTTCAGCATCAGTATCTTCTATTCTTAATATAAATTTCCCGTTATTTTTCTTTGCGAATAAATAATTAAATAAAGCTGTTCTCGCAGTCCCTATGTGAAGATTTCCGCTAGGGGACGGAGCTATTCTGACTCTTACTTCTTCCATTTTTTAGTCCTTTCATTGTCTTTGCAAGTTTATTTTCTCACAAAAAGGACAAAGGGTAAATATTTTATTTGATTGTTTGGATATTCAATATTAAAAGGCACTAGGATACTAAGGCACTATGGCACTAAGAGTCGGCAGAGTCGAAACTCTAATTTTTATCAAAAGCTTTGGTTATAAACAGCATTACTGATTACTTATTATCGTCAACGATTATTTCCTGCTCGTTCTTATAGGTAACATATCCCAAATTAGCCTTTGGAGGTTTTCTCAAGTATTTTCGTTTTGTATAAATTACACCTGCCTTGGTATCGTTTGACGCATTTGAATATTTTTTAGCCAATTTGCAGCATTCATATATAATTTTTTCATCAGGCTCTTTTTTATTCTTCATTTTTAACAAAACATGCGAGCCAGGGCAGTTTTGAGAATGGAACCAATAATCCTCAGGCGAGGATATTTTGGAAACTATCATATCGTTTTGTCTGTTATTTTTACCGATATAAATAACGTAATCATTCTCTTCTATTGTTTCAATTTCATGCAGAGCATCTTTTTTTCTGTCCGTTTTTTTATCTACAAATCCTATATCCTCACACTCTGACAAAATCCCATACAAATCGTCAATCGTACCTGCGGAATTAATCGTGTATAATATTTGCTCCAAGTATGAAATATTTTCTTTATGCTCGGTTTCTATCTCAATCAGTTTTTCTTTTGAGCTTTTTGATTTTGTATACAATTTATAATATTTTTGGGCATTCTCTTTTGCAGTTAATTTATCATCAAACGGAATAACCAAGTTTTCACCGGTCTCCCAATCCTGCAAGATAACTTCCTTGGAATAATCCTTTATCTGATACAAATTTGCAGTAATCAAATCCGCATATTTTTTGTATTTTTTTGCGTTATCTTTTTTATTTAACTGTTTTTCTATCTTCTCTAACGACTGCTTTTGCTTTTTATATCGCGGAGTGACGATATTTTTCAGTTTTAACTTCAACGCCCTTTTGATTATTCTTTCCTGAATATCAGCAAAATAATTATCAATCATTTCGTTTACGGTTTTATACGTAGTCGGATTTTCAATAAGTTCCGCATACAGCGAATATTCCTTCTCATTTGTTGACGGAGACAACGGCATATTCAAGCTAATATATTCTTTAATTTGCTCTAGCGGAACATTATGTTCCTCAAATTCGTTTTGGAGTGCCGTTGATATTCCTTTAAAATCTTTGTTCAAGGTTTTATAATCAACAATTCCGTTAAAGCTCAAAATATCAGCTTTGTTCTGACTTACGGGATATGTATAAGGCAATGTTCCCGCGAGCTCCCTGTCTCGACTCTTTTCAGGGCCTACATTATGCGCACAGCCGATTATAATATCGGTGTCGCGGTTATACAGAATAACATTTGAGAATTTACCCATAAGCTCAACCGCGAGACATAACTCAATCCTTTCGTTGAGTTCGTTATAAGATTCAAAATATATCTCGAAAATCCTCTCATATTCAGGAACATTTACTCCCGAAATTCTAAAGCCTTCAAGGTGCTTTCTCAAAAGCATACAAAACATAGGCGGTTTTTTAGGGATTGTGATATTACGCTTTTTTGCCGTTTCATCATCAAGAAAACATATATGAAAGACCTGCGGATCAATATTGATATACAGTTTTCTTGTCTCACCCGCTCCGCGAATAGAAAGCACGAAATCACGCCTTGTCGGCTGTTGAATTTTTTGGACTCTTGCACCCGTAAAAAACTGTTCGTTTTCTTTCCAAAAGGCTTTCAATGTGAGGTAATCAAATGATATCATATTTTTTCGCGCCTGTTATATTTTAATAGCCAAGAAATCTTCTTTTTTAGGCATACGTCCGCAAGATTTTGCCTCATCACAATATCCGAGACTTACGCACTTAGGAACAAGATAATTCTTGAGCCAAGGCTCTTCGTCCGTAATAGCTTCACACATAGCTTTTGTAAGCATTCTTATCTCATACTGCGCTCTTGAGCAAAGTCTCAAATTAGCAAGGTGAATAAGTTCTCTAAGGTTCAAACTTGCAACCATTGAACTTGCGGTTGCGTTAGGAAGTACAAATCTTGCATCCTCAGCAGGAATACCCGCTTCCGTAAATTCCAAATATTTCTTTGAAATTTCGCCCATAAATTCTTCAAATTTTGCTTTTAATTCAGGGTTCTTTTCGATTGTCGGAGGGATTATATAATCAAATTGCCCCTTCTCTTTTACATAACGCTGCGATTTTTGAGAGAAAGACATATGTCTGTGTCTTACAAGCTGGTGAGTGCATGCTCTTGAAACATTACTGATGGCGAAACTAACCTGTATGTGTTCTATCGTCGAATAGTGTCCCGATGAGATAACCTTGTTGATAAGTTTCAACATCTTTTCTTCATCGTCGGTACTTTCATAAATATTTATAGGACTGTCAGCACTGTAACATGTTCTGCATGCCGTATAAATCGTTTTCAACAAGTTATTAGGCTTTGATATAAGCTTAACCACAGGTTTGTTATCCATAATAATCCTCCACAAATGTTTTATCTATTTTACAACATAGTTATCCATAATACAAGAAGTTAAAAAAGCGAGAAAAAACATAAGTTAACGACACCTCGCATACAAAACAAATCGTTTTTTATCCCCTTTACATTTTATTATTATCGTTCTAACATGGTTATATGAGCGGGCTGAAAACAGGGCGCGATGTTTCGTAAAATAACGACATATCGCAGTATCCCAGTATAGTTTTGGACAGCAGATAAAGGAGAGTTTGTATATGTATAACCCTAAATCACACAAAGCCGAAGAATTTATTTCAAACGAAGAGGTTTTGGACACATTAAAATATGCGGAAGAAAATAAAAACAATGTTGAATTGGTAGATAAGATACTTGAAAAAGCTAAAAAGATGAAAGGTATTACACACCGTGAGGCTGCAGTGCTTTTGGATTGTACAATACCTGAAAAAGTTGAAGAGATATACAAACTCGCAAACGATATTAAATTGAAATATTACGGGAACAGAATAGTTATTTTCGCTCCGCTGTATTTATCTAACTACTGTGTAAACGGTTGTGTTTATTGTCCTTACCACTACAAAAACAAACACATACCTCGTAAGAAAATGACACAGGAAGAGATTAAAAAAGAAGTTATTGCGCTCCAAGATTTAGGGCACAAGAGATTGGCTATAGAAACAGGCGAAGATCCTGTTAATAACCCGATTGAATACATATTGGATTCAATAAAAACAATCTACAGCATTAAGCACAAAAACGGTGCAATCCGTCGTGTAAACGTAAATATCGCGGCTACAACCGTTGAAAACTATAAGAAATTACACGATGCGGGAATAGGTACATACATTCTGTTCCAAGAAACTTATAACAAAAAGAGTTACGAAGAATTGCACCCGACAGGACCTAAACACAATTACGACTACCATACGGAAGCTATGGACAGAGCTATGGAAGGCGGAATTGACGATGTCGGATTGGGCGTATTATTCGGATTGGAAAGCTACCGTTATGAATTTACGGGGCTTTTGATGCACGCGGAACACCTTGAAGCGGCATTCGGCGTAGGACCTCACACAATCAGTGTTCCTCGTATCAGACCTGCTGACGACATCAACCCTGACGAGTTTTCAAACGCAATCAACGATGATATCTTCACAAAAATCGTCGCTTGTATAAGAATAGCCGTTCCTTATACGGGTATGATTGTTTCAACAAGAGAATCAAAGGAAACAAGAGAAAAGGTTTTGAAACTCGGTATTTCTCAGGTTAGCGGAGGTTCAAAAACAAGTGTCGGTGGCTATGCCGAACCTGATGATAAAGAATATGAAGACTCCGCACAATTTGATGTTACGGACAGACGTTCTTTAGATGAAGTTATAAATTGGCTTATGAAGTTAGGCTATGTTCCGAGTTTCTGCACGGCATGCTACAGAGCGGGCAGAGTCGGTGCCGACTTTATGGAAATATGCAAAAAGCAACAAATCCATAATTTCTGCCACCCAAACGCACTTTTGACCTTGAAAGAATATCTTGAAGATTACGCATCACCTGATACCAAGGCTACAGGCGACGCACTAATCAAAAAAGAAGTCGAAACTATTGATAATCCGACAATCAAAGAAAAAACGATTGAATATTTGGACAGAATATCCAAAGGCGAACGTGACTTCAGATTTTAACGGGAAAATATACAAGATATAAAATTTTTACAAAGAAAATCCAATTTGCTCATTTATTTGCTATACTAAGAATATAGAAAATAAAAGGAGCAAATTATGGATGCTATAGTTATATATTGTACCGTACCTGATAAAAAGACGGCAAAAGAGATTACAAAGTTTATCATGAAACATCATCTTGCGGCATGTGTAAGTGTTGTAGACAGAGTTGAATCCGTGTTCTCATGGGATGGAGAGCTTGAAAAAGAAAAAGAAATCCTGCTTATGATAAAGACCGTAAGACCTAATTTCGAACGTATTAAGGTACTTATATCAGAATTGCATCCGTATAACGTACCGGAAATTATTTCCGTTCCTATAGTAGATTGCAGTAAAGAATATCTTGAATGGTTAGTACACGAAACTCAACACTAATAAAATCAGAACTCATCAGGTATATAACCTCTTTGGGCATAACCGTAAACACGGTTACAAAAGCACGCGGGAACAGGGGCTTTTTCAAAGAGGGGCGTATTGACGTATCTAAAACCCTTGATGATGATTTTGCGGTAAGGGTGCTTATACACGAGTTCGCGCATTATTCGCATTTTAAACTCGACAGAAAAATGAACGACCTTGATGTCCTGTTCGGGACGGGTGCAGACGGGCTCACGGAAGAATTGCTTGACGTGACAAAGTTTGTTGATAACAACGCAATCGCAGAAAAGCTCACGACAGAAAAAGAAAAGCTTGCAACCAAGATAAAGACTTTGACTAATATGATAAAATCAACTTATCCCGATTTTTCACCTGCGTCTGATTTTAAGCCGTTCAAACGTTATGCAAGATTTTCCGATGTAAGGTATTTGGAAAAATACGACAGAGTGAAGGTGAGCTCCGTCTCTTCGAACAAATTGTATACAATAGCAACCGTAAAAGAGGATTTCCCCGATATTGAAGAAGAATTTGTCGCATATTTGAAACTCAAATCCAGCCAGCGCAGACGGGCAAAGATTTCCAGAAGAATAACAAAGCTCAAGAAATATTACGCAGAGCCTTGCGAGCTCTTTGCGCGCTTTGCGGAAGGGCTGTATTTAGATTTAGAAAAAGTTAAATGTGTTGCGCCTAACGCTTACGCAAGGTTTTTGGAACGTTACAACAAGAACTATTATTTCGGACTGAGGGAAATTTTTTCAATAGTAAGACTTCTCATATACTAATACTGAAAAGGCATGCCACTATGTAATATTTTTTAATATCCACTAAATGAACGGTTGATTTTTAGAAAAATATTATTAAGATGTTATTGAAGGAAAAATATACAAAGAAGGAGATTACCCCATGTCTAATTTAAGTGCATCCTCGCTGTTTGCGGGTGTGAATGCAGGTATTTATAATTCTTATGCAGTATTGTCCAATATGTATTCTGACGGACTTACGCAAAAGAATTTATCAAAAGCTATGACAAACACTAATTTGTTGACAAGTTCTTACGGAACGACTTT
The DNA here is from genome assembly GCA_002481545.1 of Cyanobacteria bacterium UBA7753. GTDB lineage: Bacteria > Cyanobacteriota > Vampirovibrionia > Gastranaerophilales > Gastranaerophilaceae > UBA2883. The sequence continues at coordinate 21,398 of DLEF01000024.1, forward strand.
CGCACAGTATTTATCATCTAACTTCGGAAGAATCGATAAAAACAACGACGGAACATTGTCATCAAAAGAAGTCGGAACATTGATGGATCAAATCTCATCAAGAGGTTTGACGAGAGACCAAGTTTCATCATTGGGCGGTATGAGCGGTATTTCCGCTAACACCCAAGCAACCGTTTTGGATCATTTTAACGATATTGATACAAACCATGACGGCTATGTAAACAGTGCCGAAGTACAGGCATATATTTTGCAATCTAAACTGGAAAACCAAAAGCAAAAAGACAAAACCAGTATGATTAATAATATGTCTATCTTCTATGGCGATGATAACAGCAGCAGTAAAAACTCAACAAGCTTGTTATCCTACAAATGGTTGCAGGACGACAACGACAACAACAATTCATAAAGTGTGAATTATAGGAAAAGGCACAAAATCGGAGAATGTTAGTGTTTAACAGATTTATGCGTTTGGCATATTGTGCACAAAGACGACGTCGTTAAAAACCGTCGTTTTTTGGTATTTAGCCTGTTTACCTAATCTAAATGGTTGAAATTTGTCGGTTTGCCTACAAAATTTGTTTGAAAAAAAACATGAATGTGGTAATATAAAAAGGTTAGAGTACAGAAATATAAGGAGAAAGAGCCATAGCACCGGAAGATAGAAGATATGGTAATAACAGAAACCATAAAGACAAAGTAATTATGAACGAAAGGATACGTTCAAAAGAAGTAAGATTAATTGATGATAAAGGTGAAAACCACGGGGTTGTACCAACATCAGAAGCGCTACAAATGGCGGAAGATGCAGATTTGGATTTGGTAGTAGTAAGCCAAAATCAGGATATACCGGTTGCTAAAATCCTTAACTACGGTAAGTATAAATACGAGCTTGAAAAGAAAGCAAAAGAAGCTAAGAAAAAACAACATACCGTTGATGTGAAAGAAGTCAAGGTAAGATACAAAATAGATACCCATGACTATCAGGTAAGAATTAAAAATATTAATAAATTCATTGCGCAAGGTAACAAAGTAAAAGTTGTGGTCATGCTTAGAGGCAGAGAAATGCAACACTCTAACCTTGCTTTTGACCTTGCGAACAGGTTTATGGAAGACCTTGTAGGCGATACTATCGTTGTGGAAAAGAAACCGCATTTGGAAGGTCGTAACGTAACTCTGTTTTTAGGGCCTGCGTAAACCGCATAAAATGATTGACTAAAAATCTTTATACGGTAGAATAGGAATACAGGCTAAGAGAGTTTTCACTTGACCTGCTTATGAAAATTTAATAGTAAAAGATATGCCGCAATAGCTCAGTTGGTAGAGCAAGGGACTGAAAATCCCTGTGTCCTTGGTTCAATTCCGAGTTGCGGCATATTTTTTTGGCTTTTATAGATTTTCTCATGTCCATTCTGTGTCCACTATATTCAATCGCTTAGTTTGAAATAAATCATCAGTTTGATATTTTTTATTAAAAGCATTACCCCCATTGAGTTTTAGAG
>DLEF01000016.1 GCA_002481545.1 Cyanobacteria bacterium UBA7753
AAACATTTGAGATGCTTGAGGATAAAACAATAAAGAAAGAATTGAAACGTTTTCCGAAACGGTTCTTCTGGACATTCTCAAATAAAACAATTGCAAGCGCGTATAACTTCTTTGAACGTGATGACGTAGACGGAGTTATACACGTTACGGCTTTCGGCTGCGGGCCAGATTCGTTTATAGGGAAATATTTGGAACTTGATTGCGATAAATATGAAAAACCGTTTATGACCTTGCGTATAGATGAACACACGGGTGAAAACCATTTACAAACAAGAATAGAGGCATTTGTTGATATGTTAATAAAACTGAAACAGGAAAAGGAGGCAGAATAATGAAAGTATCTTTTCCTCATATGGGAACACAAGTTTTTTATAAAAAGCTTATGGATATGATTGGGTTGGACTATATTATGCCGCCTGCTCCGACGAAAAAGACTATTGATTTAGGGGTAAAATACAGTCCCGAGTTTGCGTGTTTTCCTTATAAAGTATTATTGGGAACATATATAGAGGCTCTTGAGGCAGGCGCTGACACCATTTTAACATCAGGTGGCAGCGGGCCTTGCAGAGCAGGATTATATGCGGAATTGCATAAAAAGACCTTGAGAAGCCTCGGCTATAATGTAGATTTTATAGTTTTTGATGATATCGGCAGAGATCCTAAGATGTTCTTTGATAATGTCAGAAAAATCAAGGGTAATAAATCGTGGTTTGAGGCTGTTAAGATTTTTTATACCGCATACAGAATAGCTAAAGCGGTTGATAATCTTCAGCGAGTTGTCCAAATCCGCAGAGCCTATGAGATTACTCCGGGAAGTTTTGATGCGGCATTCAAAGATGTTATGCAGGATTTTTCGGACAACGCGAACAGCTTAAAAGATATCAAAAAATTATACAAAAAGAACTTGAAAGTGTTGGAAAATGTTCCGATAACAAAAATACCTCCGAAAAACGAGCGTGTAAGAATAGGTATTGTAGGGGAAATATACGTTGTAATGGAGCCTTCCGTTAATATGAATATAGCGGAAGAATTGAATAAATTGGGATGTGAAGTCTCAACTTCAATGTATATATCGGAATGGATTGACCACGCTGTTATTCCAAAGATTTTCCGTAAAAAATCGGGGAAATATCTCGTTGATGACAGCAAAAAATATCTTGAAATGCAGATAGGCGGACACGAATGTCATAACATAGGAAATATGATTGAATATAAAAAACAGGGTTATGACGGAATTGTTCACCTAATGCCGTTCGGGTGCTTGCCTGAACTTGTTACTCAAACCTTGGCGCCTAAAATATCGAGCGATAACAATTTGCCGATATTGACTCTGTCACTTGATGAGCAGACAGGTATCGCCAATAACCTTACAAGGATTGAGGCATTCGTAGATTTACTGAGAAAAAATAAATAAAGGAGAAAACAATGGTAAAAGCATATTTAGGTGTGGATATAGGCTCCGTAAGTACTAATATTGTTGCGCTTAGCCCTGAGGGAGAAGTTTTATCAAAACAATATTCAAGAACAAACGGTCAGCCGATAGAATGTGTAAAAGAAGGATTAAAAACTTTAAAGAAAGAAATTCCCGATATTGAAGTCCTCGGCGTCGGAACGACAGGGAGCGGACGACAAATCGCAGGGATTTTGCTGGGTGCTGATGTTGTTAAAAACGAAATTACGGCTCACGCAACGGCATCAATTTTTTATAATCCTGATGTTTCAACTATATTTGAGATTGGCGGACAGGATTCAAAAATTATTTTCATAAAAAATAAATGTGTCGTAGATTTCGCAATGAATACGGTTTGTGCGGCAGGTACGGGCAGTTTCTTGGATCACCAAGCAGAAAGACTAAAAGTGCCGATTGAGCAATTTGGTGATATGGCTGCAAAATCGACTGAGGAAGTCAGAATAGCAGGACGTTGCACGGTCTTTGCCGAATCCGATATGATTGCAAAACAACAGTTTGGATTTTCTAAACCGGATATTATTAAAGGTTTGTGCGAAGCTCTTGTCAGAAACTATATCAATAACCTCGGGCGCGGACATGAACTAAAACCTCCGTTTATGTTCCAAGGTGGTGTTGCTGCTAATTCCGGTATAAAAGCTGCGTTTGAAAAGGAAACGGGCTGTGAAGTTATGGTTCCTAAATACTTCAATGTAATGGGCGCAATAGGGATTGCACTCCTTGCTAAGAATTACATTGAAAAGACAGGTAACAAAACCTCATTTGAAGGGTTTGAATGTGCGGATAAGGAACTTAAACCGCGTACGTTCAGATGCGAGGGCTGCGCTAATATGTGCGAAGTCGTTGAAGTCATATATGACGGTCAGATTTCCGCACGTTGGGGTGATAAATGCGGCAAATGGACAAATGCACTCCTTGTAAAAACCAAAAAGGCTAAAGAAAAAGAAAAGGAACTTGCGGTTAAATAATGAAAAATATTGCAGTTGTGACAGGTGCAAGCGGAGGATTAGGCAAAGAGTTTGTAAAACTCTTGCTTAATTATTCCGATATTGATGAGATATACGCACTTGCGCGAAGCGGAGAAAAACTTGATAATCTAAAAGCTGAGTACGGGGAAAAGATTAAGCCGTATATTATTGATTTGTCCTGTATTGACAAAATAAAGGTATTCGGAGAATATCTGAAATCTAACGGGGTAAATATCAAGTATCTTATAAATAATGCAGGTTACGGAAAGTTTGGTGATTATAATGACCTTTCGGTTGATGAGTCTGTAAATATGATTGACTTAAATATTTCCGCAGTTGTTGCAATGGGGCTCACCTGTATTCCGTATATGGAAAAAGGTGCGCATATTATCAATATTGCATCACAGGCAGGGTTTCAGCCGTTACCTTATATGAATATTTATGCCTCTACAAAAGCGTTTGTAAAAAATTATTCACGGGGCTTAAATGTTGAATTGAAGGATAGAGGAATAACAGTTACGGCAGTATGTCCGGGGTGGATAAAGACAGATTTTTATAAACGTGCTGATATAGGGGCTAAGAAAAATATAACCGATTTTTCCTTTATGACTACTCCCGAGCGCGTGGCAAAACAAGCTCTAAAAGACGCCCAAAGGGGAAAAGACATTTCCGTTTGCGGGATTTATGTAAACATTTGCAGATTTTTGACAAAAATTTTTCCTGAAAAACTTGTTATGACAGTTTGGATTTTTATGCAGAAACTCCGCTAAATATTAATATTGGCGCTTTGCTAACATAATATAAATATTTTTATATTATTATATAAAATAAGAATTATAGTTGAGATAATAAATAGAGATAGGTGATTTATGAATAAACAACAGCTGAAAGGTTTGATGTTGTCATTTTTGGCAATATTTTTTATCTTTAACTGCGCTATGGCAGACGAAATAAAAGCGAATACCGCCAATAACGTATCAGTTGAAACAGAAAAAACACAAGCAAATATTAAACAGGATTTATCACAATTACAGATTGACTCTCATATAGAAAAAGAGTTGAAATCTTCTATCCAAAACGTTTACGGCAAAGAAAAAACGCAGGAGATTTATAATAATTTAATTTTGCACGCTCAAACGGCAATAAAAAACAGACCGCAAACATTAAAAACACAGGATAAAACAAGAAACTCCGAATGGTATAAAAACGAAATAATTTATATGTTCTATGTTGACCAATTCGGAGTAATCACCCAAGACGGGAAAAGCACTTTTAAGAATACCGCACAAATGTTGGATTATCTGCAGGATTTGGGAGTAACGACATTATATCTTCTTCCGTTTGCGGACAGTCCTATGTCGGATTCGGGCTTTGACGTCAAAAACCCGAGAGATGTCCGCAAAGATTTGGGCAGTATGGAGGAATTTAAAACATTCATAAAAGAGGCAAAAGCAAGAGGGTTCAAGATAAAAGCAGATTTGGTTTTGAACCACCTCTCGGACGAGCACGAATGGTTCCAAAAACTTATTAAAGGCGATGAAACCTACCTTAATTATTTCGTGGTAAAAGATAAAATGCCCGAGTACAAAAAATATCAGGATGAGAAACTCGGCACCGTTGTGGAATATAAAGAATCTGACGGACAAACCTCCAAGCGCCGTTTAATCTTCCCGCAAAATACCGAAAACCATTACAGAAAAATAACCGTTAACGGAAAAGATTATTACCTTTATCATACATTCTATCCGTTCCAACTTGATATTAATTGGGAAAACCCTGACGTATTGTATTATATGCTTGATACAATATCCTCTTGGGCAAACCTTGGAGTAGATATTTTCAGAATGGATGCAATCCCGTATTTGATAAAAGATAACGGAACCAACGGCGAAAATCAGCCAAAAACGCACTCTGTTATAAATATTTTGAGTGATTATATCCAACTGACTTCCCCTTCCTCCGTTATTCAGGTTGAGGCATGCCAGCACCCTAAAGACATTATCCCTTATTTCGGCAAAGACAGAGAGGTGGGGGTAAATATTGACGGGGACAATATAGACCTAAAACGTACAAGTGAAGCGCAGATAGCATATAATTTCCCTAATATGAACGCTATTTGGGCAAGTTTGATAACCGGAGATAAAAGTTATTTTGTTAACAATTACAAAAAATTGCCTGATATTCCAAAAACGGCGGTATGGGGGAACTTCCTTCGTGTTCACGATGAACTTACACTTGAGATGGTATCGCCCGAAGTCAGAGAATTGATTTGCGAAGATTTGGCGCCAAAAGGAGCAGTATTTAGAAACGGATTCGGAGTAAGCGGAAGACTCGCAAACTTTTTGGATAAAAACCCGAGCCGTATACAAGAGGCTTTCGGGATATTGTTATCAGTACCCGGAATACCTATCATATACTACGGTGATGAAATAGGCGCAGTGAACGATTTTAAAAATGCGGAAAATCTTGCACAAAAGAGAAAATCAAAAAATAAATTCCTAAAACTGTTATCCTGTTTTGATTCCCGCGACATCAACAGAGGAAACATTACTCAAAAGATGTTCTACGGTTCAACAAAAGGATATTACAAAATCAATTCAAAAATATATTCAATCACCAAGAATTTGATTGATATCAGAAAAGAAAATCCAGTCTTTGTTGACGGAGATTTTGAAATATTAAAAACAAAATCGCCGCATAACCTTGCATACATAAGACGAAATGATAAACAGCAAATCCTTGTAATAAATAACCTTTCCAAAGACAAACTCATTGCAGAGATAACTATGCCAAAGGATATTATCATAAAAAATCAGGGGAAAATAACAAGACTCAAAAACCTTGTAAACAAAGATGAGATAAAAGTAAACATATCAAAACAGAACAGAACAATGCACTTGAGACTTGCTCCGTATCAGACGGTATGGTTGGAGTTGTAAGATAGTTCAAAGTGCAAAGTTAAAAGTGCAGAGTTAATAATTTATAACTTATCACTTTTCACTTAACGCGATTGTAGAGAATGGGGTGCGGTCACTTACCGCACCAACTTAAATATGAAAAGGAAATATATATGGCAGATACAACAATAAAGAAGAAACCGTTTTTGAATTATATAAATGTATTCAGAGGACTTGCAATTTTACTGATTATCGCGGGGCACACGATGCAATTCGGAAATCCGACGAGTTTGGCTCATAAAATAAACTGTGAAATAGTCTGCGGAGGCACGGCGCTGTTTATATTTATTTCGGGGTTTTTATTTCAGTATTTATCGTATAAGTTTGAGTATAAAAGCTACCTCAAGAAAAAATGGACAAACGTTGTTATGCCGTATCTTTTGACATCAATCCCCGGAATAATATTCTGTTTGTGGTTACCTCAAACCTACGGGAACTCGTTTGACGGACTAAATCCGCTCTTGCAAATCCCGATGTTCCTCACAACAGGTAGAATACACAATACTCCTACTTGGTTTATCCTGATGATAATTATGTTTTTCATCTGTGCAAAGCTATTGCTTACTTTAGAGAGAAAGAATATTTTATATAAACTTTTGCCACTGATGTTTTTGGTGACGATAGTTTGCCCAAGGGCGGATGTAGATTACAACTCTATTATAAACCTTTCTTACACTCAGAAGTATCTGGCATGTATTTGGTACATCTTAAACGGGTTTATCCACTTTTTTGCACTGTATGTATTCGGAATGTTTTGTTCTAAATATACCGAGGTTATAGCAAAGTTTTACAATAATCGTCTTTGGCTGTGGGTTTTAATGTTGGGTACTGCAGCTGCTGATGTGTATTTGAGTTATCACAATATATATTCAAGTTTTACAATTTCCAAGACATTTTTAACAATGCTTGTTTTAGGGTATTTGGAACATTATGACAATTGGTTTATATCGAAACCGAAACTAAATAACGGCTTGGACGTTATTGCGAAATACAGTTTCGGGTTGTTCTTTGTACACTGGTATTGGTTCTTCCTGTACAATCAAACTTTCAAATTGGATAAAGTTATCCCCGTAATAAACGGTGATTATGTTTCCGTTTTCGGAACGGTCGGGCTTAGGTTTGTTGCAGTCTCTGCACTATCGATGCTCACATTGTGGGGATTAAAAAAACTAATCCTTTTTATAAACAAAGACGCAAACACAAGGATGTTCTTAGGGGTATAGCTCTAAAAAACTAAAGTCCTTATCCTCCATATGTTTGATTTTTCATCATTACATAAAGCCTTATGTTAAAAAATATGTTATTATGTAAGCGAGGTTTTGTGCCTCATATACATGTATATTATTAAAATAGGTACTATATAGACAAATGCTTTGTCCAAGATGTAAAACTGAATTACCTGATGACAGTCTTAAATGCACTAATTGCGGCATTCGAGTGGGACGACTGTGCCCTAAATGTAAGGCACATAATATATTAACGGCTCACAAATGTAAAAACTGCGGAGCAATCCTGTTACGTGATTGCCCTAATTGCGGTGCAGCAAACACAAGCAAGGCAACGACCTGCAGACGCTGCGGAGCATCCTTGGTTAAAAAGCCTGAAGCTCCAAATAAACCTAAAGAAGAGGAAGAAACGCCGAAGAAATCCGCGGCAATCGATACAATGCCTAAGTATGAGGCGGTTTATTATACACAAAGCAAAGCTAAAGACAAGTTAAAAGAAGCCGTTTTGAGTCCTGATAAAAGAGTTATCGCAGTAACGGGCGAAAGCGGTGTCGGCAAAAATCTCGTAATACAATTTGCCGCATCTGAATTAAATAACAGCCCTGTCGTATGGCTTACGGGCAAATGTTCACCATATACGAAGTTAACTCCTTGCGGATATATTCAGGATGTACTTCTGACTTTGTTCAATCTTAATAATTTCTGTATTGATTTGAACAGCCTGAAAAAAGAATCCATAAAATTCTTTAAACAAAATTTCCCTAATTTATCAAATAATGAAGTAAATGACTTTATAAACTTCTTGTATCCCGAACAGTACGGAGAGTTTAAAGACCTTCATTCAAACAAACATCGCACCTTCAATATGTTATTGAAGATATTTAAGACAATAACCGAAACTACGGATATAGTCCTTGTTGTTGATAATTTTGCGGATATTGACGATATGTCGAAAGAGTTTATTAATCTGATAATCGCAACACCTGAAATTTTACCTTCCGTAACGGTTGTTTTGACTCATTCTGAGAGCAGAGCTGCGGTTGCTTATCTGCCTAACAAGGCATTAAAGGAAAATGCATATATTGATATCGCAATAGCACCGCTTACAAGAGAGCAGTTAACTCCGATATTCGATAAATACAAAGATTTGGATTTGACGATTGAACAAAGAAACTTAATCCATAAATATTCGCACGGCAACCCTGCATATTTTGAACAGTTTGTTAACCTTGCGGCTGACAAATTAAGATCAGGAGTTCCGTTTGCACTTCCTGAAAGCATCAAAGATGTTATTGCGGAAAGATTGAGTATCTTAAAAGCAAGCGACCTCAAGGCATACAAAATATTTATGGCGATAGCTTTATTAGGGTATAAATCTAACCCGATTATCCTGAATATGTTTGATGATACGGATTTAGATCAGCTTGATTTGATATTGAACAAACTGTCAAAACTAAACTTCCTTGTTGCGGTTTCCAATATGACATATGAGTTTAAGTGCATAAATCTTTGGGAATATACGCTTGAAGTATTGAAAAAAGATACCGAAATTTACCAAAAGACTTGCGAAGAGTTGTTTGTACTGCTCCAAAACTACAATTTGTCATCACTTGCGCCGATGAGCTTTATTGCAAAGAGTATGGGCTACGCACAACAGTATTTGAGTGTATGGACAACAGGAGTACAGACCGCATCATATATCGGTGACATAAGCCTGTTTGTAACGGCACAAAAACAAATTCTCAATATTGTAGAGACTAATAAGATTAAATCCGCAGATACAATCAAGAAAAATATTTATATCCAAAGCGGGAAACTTATGGAAGAGACCAACCCTGCGGAGGCTATCAAATTTTTGAATAATGCACTCAATTGTGAGGGAATATCTAATTTTGAAGAGATTGACCTTCTCGGATTTATTGCATCCTGTGCAATGAAAACGGGGAATTACTACGGAGTTATCGAATGCGTGGATAATGTTCTCGACAAGTTTGATGATACCCAATCAGTAGAAGTTGCGGTTATTAAATCAAGGAAATTGAGAGCCCTGAACAAGGTCGGAAACTTCGGCGAAGTTGTAGGGCTCGCGGAAAATGAGATAATCCCTGTTATCGAATCAACGCTCGCAAAGAAATCTTCAAAATACAAATTAGTAAGCGAAGATGAAGTCTTTGACACTTGGATATCTACATTGTTTGCACTTGCAAAGGCACTGACAAGACAAGGTAACGACAGAGCGTTCAGAGTAATTACGGAGTTATTCAAGATATTGGAAGCAAACGATATCCATGATAAACAGCTTTCCTGCAATTTACAGCTTGAATTGGCACTTGCAAATACCATTAAAGGCAATATTGAGATGTCAAACAAGATATTGAAGGATATCTTTGAAATTTATCAAAATTCCGATGTAATCAATTCGAAAGTCGTTTCAAGATTAAATCTTATCAGTTTGTTAAACAAATTCTTCACGAACAGAGACAGTATTGAAATGGAAGAGTTGTTTAATATAGCAAGTTTTGCGGATAATATAAACGATAAGTTCACGAAAAACATTTCCAAACTTATTTTGGGTAAAGTTATTTTACATAAACAGTCCGCACAAAATGCAATAGAAATTTACAAAAAACAGCTTGAATATTTTGCCAACGAAAAGAATGCAGTCGGTGTTCTTTTGGGTTGGTATTTGACCGCAGAGGCGACAATCCTTGTTGATAAACAACAGGCCCTTGATATTGCAAAGAAAGCATTAAGCATTGCGCAGAAACCTGAGATTTGCAACCATTATTTTGCACTGTTGTTTGATAAATTGATTTGCAGAATATATATTTCTCTCAAAGATTACGATTCCGCAAGATTATACGCAGACAGAGCGTTAACAATTGCAAAAGGTTACGATATCAAATATCAACTTGCGAAACTTTACATTATTTCGGGAGATTGCAGCAGAGAAATGGCTGAAAAATCACCTGACTTTAAGGCATGTGTTGCGAGCGCAAAAGAAATGTATGACTTAGCCGAAAAGATAAATCAGGAGCTTGAAATCAGCTCTCTTACAAAATCCGGTTTGCAAAAAAAGAACGAATTGGATATACTATGTAAAGCGCATGGTATTGCCTTATAAGTCAATACATATTACAATAAAATAGTAGACAAAGGGATGTTTGATATGAAAAAGGGATATTTAGGTTTAGCTGCAATCGTCGGATTGTTGTGTGTCACTATGAGTGCGACGGAGGTTTCCGCCAAGATGACTAAAGAGGCGCACCAATATTACCAACAGGCAAGTGTTTATGAATATAAACAAAATCTGCCGGAGGCTATAAACCTTATAAAAAAAGCTATCGTTGTTAATAACGACGATGATGTAATGTTATATACAAAGCTCGGCGGACTATACGCCAATACGGAACAATATCCGGAGGCGATAGCAGCTTTCAAAAAAGCACTTGAATTAAGACCGACCGACGCATTTATTTATGTGAGCCTAGGGAGCATTTATCAGGTTACCAACGATTATGCGGACGCTCTCACGGCATTCCAAAAAGCAATGGAGCTTTGCCCCGAATACAAATATAACTATGTAAACATCGCAAACGTTCTTTTGGCACAAAAGAAATACAACGAGGCGGCTGAATATTATAACAAGTTCTTGGAACTGTATCCCGATAACGACGAGGCAAGAGCAAACCTCGCAGAATCCTACTATGATGCAAACCAACCTGAAAAGGCATGCGAAATATTCAAAGCCATGTACGAAAAAAATCCTGCAGGATTTAAAGATTACGCAAAATACGGAACGGCTTTGTATAAGGTAAAAGATTACACAAATGCTATTCCTATCTTGGAAAAAGCGGTTGAACAGGACAGCAACAGCGTAAAAACAATGGCGCAATTGGCACTGTGTTATCAGCAAACCGATGATTTTGCAAAAGCGGAAGAAACTTATGCAAAGATGTTTGCAGTTGCCCCTGATATGAACGAGTTCAGACTTGATTACGCAAATATATTATCCGCTCAAAACAAAGACGATGAGGCTATAAAACAGTATAATACCTATATTACGTCATATCCTAATGACGCGGACGGATATATAAATTTGGCTGAATTGTATAAACGTAACAACAATACCGATTTGGCACTCAAAAATTACGAAAAAGCTTATTCCATAAACCCTAACGATATGGACACCGTAAAGGATTTGGCGTTCTGCTATCATAAAAAAGGCGATTACGCCAATGCCGTTAAATTCTATGATATAGCTCTTGCAAAGGATGCAAGCAATTATACTTTGCAATATAACAGAGCGGTCGCACTTCATGCGCTCGAACGCTATGAAGAGGCTATAAAAGCTTATGAAACCGTACTTTCTATGAAACAGGACGAAACAATCAAGACCAATCTTGATGCGGCATATGTTGAATACGGATATAAACTCATAGACAGCGCAAATTATACCAAAGCAATAGAGAACTTGCAAAAAGCAACATTGGTAAACCCGAAAGAGCCTTCCGCATATATGGGTATAGCTACGGCTTACGCAAAATCAGGCAACAAAGCGGCTGCAATATCTTATTATCAAAAAGCAATGGAGCTTGCGCCGAACAATGAAGATTACAAAGAAGACTATGAAGAATTTAAAAGCACAATAACCGCAAGAGATTATGAGGCAATGGCTGCATCCGCTACAACTAACACGGATGAAAGATATGCCCTGTTTGTTGCAACGGGTGATAATTATTACAGAACCAAAAATTATGCCACGGCTCTGCCTCAATACTTAAAAGCATTGAGCCTGAAATCCGATAACAAAGAGTTGTTACTCAAGGTCGGCAATATCTATAAAAACAATAAAGATTGGACAAAAGCTGCCGAATATTACCAAAAGGCGATAACGGTTGATGCGAATTATACGGACGCTTGGTTTAACAAAGGTTTGGTATATGCAAATACAAACAGATTGAATGATGCGATTATCTGCTTTAATAAGGCTGTAACAATAAATCCTAAGTATACTTATGCGTATTATGCTCTCGGACTTGCTTATGAATATGAACATAACAACGTTAAAGCAGTAGAGAATTACAAGAAATACGTTGCTTTAGAAAAAGACCAAAACCTGAAAAACACGGTTAATAATAAGATTAAACACCTCCAAGGGGGTAAGGGGTAAATATATTTTTGCAGTTTTACAAAGAAATAGGGTGTGAAAGTAGGTCGGCATTGCCTGTCAAAAGCAGTATTAGTAGGGTGCGGTCACTACCACACAAACAAGATTTAAAAATATAAAACGGTAGGTCGGCATTACAATGCCAACAAATCATATAAAATTTATGAACAAAAAATCAAACAAATCAAAATTAATAACCTGTTGTTTAATCTTCGGATTTTTATTTCTCTGTCTCACCCTTTGCGGATGTGAGAAAAAAGAGGTCGGAATCTTATTCAATAAAGAGCCCATAACAAAACATAACGTTATGAACGCGTCGAGAAGTTTTGAGGCAGGGAAACGTATATACTATCTTTTTTACACCTCAAAGAAGATAAATAAAGAGTTTATCCGAGTTCAGGTATTCAAAGCCTGTGACAAAACCCACGTAGGCGGATATGTAATCGTAAGAACAAACGATTATCGTATAATGAAGGATAACGATTATTATTACACAAATTATTTCGTATTGTATGAACCGGGACGATATGCGATGCAGATATTCTCGCTTGATGACCTTGCCAAACCGATGGCATGGGATTATTTCTATGTATATTAAATTTATGTTATAAAGAAACGTAGGATTAATTTAAGCATACTATTTTTGCAAAAGTTATATTGATATTTGCAAGGACAAACCCTCATCCTGCATTTGTACAGCTCCTACGTCGCTTACAACTGCTGTCCTTCCCCCAGAGGTGGAAGGTCGATAACCCCCTCTACCTCTGGGAGAGGGTAGAATTTGTTATATTTTGCTATAGCGAAATATTAGAAATTCGGGTGAGGGTTTGTCCGTATGATATAAACGCCATTTTAATATTATAAAAATATTATTAGAATGTACATTTTATTTCATCATTATTGAATTACACAAATATATTATTAAAAAATACTTATTTTATACAAACAAAAAGAGGATGACTAATCATCCTCTTAATGTTTGTAAACTATTTAATTGTCCTAAAATTTCTACTCGGTTAAAGCCTCCTCAAAATAATCTACTACCGTTGACATAACACTGTTAAAAAGTGTTTCAATTTCTGCTGAAATTTCTACTGCCAAATCTGAATCGTTGTTTAAATGCATATCCATTCCTCACTTAACTTATAATTTACTATTTAATTCCTTCCTTATTACTTACATAATGTTAATACGGCACAACTTCCATGAAACTTTAGCAATGTTACAAATTTTGTTACATAACTTCATGAAGTTTTGTGAAATCATAATGCATAATTATATCGCCCCTCTACCTATGGGAGAGGGACAGCAGTTGTAAACGAGTTTACGAGTTGTACAAATGCAGGGTGAGGGTGCAACATGTGTAATGTGTAAGTATTTTTGTAGACTAAAGTCTATCCTACTTCTATTTTTAATCATGTTGGTGCAAAAAATTGCACC
>DLEF01000045.1 GCA_002481545.1 Cyanobacteria bacterium UBA7753
GTTCCGTTTTTTCTTTTTGGCTTTGTAACTCTGAAAAGAAAAAATGGAACATAACCTTTTGAATAACACGTTTTTAAGTTCAAATAATCATAAATATTTTGTATTAAATAAATGTACGAATAATTCATCCAATTTTCTTCAAATCCACGCATTTTGGGGGATTGTATTTCGAAAAAGATGGTGTAACATGAAAGTGGACAGAGAATTATGAACTTTTATTAAAGAGATTGTAATTTAACTGTCAAAAAATTCAAGTTCAGATACTTTATAATAGTGTGAAGAAATGTAGTAGGTGAACTATGGGTGTAGAAATAGATAAGTACAACAGTACTAACAATGCTCAGGAGCTTGCGGAAATATACAGACTCCAACAGGAAGGTAATAAAAATACCGACAAGGTAAACAACCAGAAAGTCGAAGAAAAACCGGACACAACTAAAAAACAGAAAGCTAATCTTGATACTTACGTTAAAAGCAGTGCCGTATCCGACTCTATTGAACAGCAAATTAAAGAGCAAAAAGAAAAGATTGCGGAAATAAGTAAAAATTTGGAAGGTCTGCAGGATGACTATTACAACACTCTTGAGACCGAAAATTCCGCTCGTGCCGACAGAGCCAAAAAGGAGCGGGATTTGTACCAAAAAGAAGTTTCGGAAAGAAGTCTAAAGCGGATTTTCCAAAACTGGCAGAGAAAACATACAATGGAGCCGACGGATAAAGAAGTCCTCGGCGAGTTCCAGACTCACAGAACCGATTATAATACAGCCTCCGATGAAGAGCGTGCCGCTCAAAAGGCGTATAACCTGTCCGATACGGCGGCATATTCAGCAATCTCGGATCACAATTCCGCAGATTCGGCATATCTGAGCGGGCTTTGGAGCAAGGAAGACGCTTATTGGGATTTGGCTAAAATGCAGCAACGTTATGCCTTTGCCAAGATGAAGGAATATTATAATAACAAATAACCTGTTATTAATATAAAATATAACAATATAACTTCTCATAATCTTTATTGTGAGAAGTTTTTGTTTCTCAAGTATTAAAATGGTCTGATTATAAAATCTGCTTTATGCTCTTGTATTCCGAAAAAAAAACAGGTCGGATATCCTTCCTGTTAAGATTTTACACTAGCCGAAATATAAATAGCAATATTATTATAGCTTTTTTTTCGAGGTTGCGCAAGTATATCTTAACAAAAGAAAATCAGGCACGATATTGCAATTGCGGGTGCAAACGGACTGTATGACAACGTTTCGGATGATTTTACGGCGGTCATGAGTTTTTTTGATAATTTATATGCAAAAAATAACATCAATCCTGAAAGTATGACTACGAGCAGATTTGCCCCAAAGAATTTTGCATGTTTTAAAAAGTAAAGAAAAAGGCATGTAGTCGCAAAAAATATTAAGTATTTTAACGTTTCATAGTTTTGTGACAACAATTGCTCTTTTATATATTTAGGCAAAATGAACAAAAACTGGATTATTAGTGCGTAAATCAAATACAAAAACAATTTGTCGAACCCGACAACAGTGCCTAAAGCCGCCGTCAAGTATATGTCACCAACTCCAAAAGGGTTGTTATTCGTGAATTTTATGAATAATTTTATAACAATAATCAAAAGCAAGGTCGCGATTAGTCCGCCCGATATTGAGCTAATCAGGTCATGTCTGTTCAAAAGAAGTGCAAACAAACCTGCCGTAACGGCTTGGCTTGTGCATATTTTTTTAGTGGCAATGTCGGTCGCAGCCATGGTCAAAAACATAGATAAAATCATTGTGACGGATATTGCATCGAGCTTTGACGGGTTTTTCAGGAATGCGAACAGAACGATTGCCGCACCTACAATTTCCATAATAGGATATATAAGACTGATTTTGCCGTTACAGAAATAGCATTTCCCTTTAAGGATAATATAAGATATTATCGGGATTTTTTGCCAGTTGGCGAGCGGGGTTCCGCAATGAGGACATTTCGACGCAGGCGCAATAATGCTTTCACCGCTAATTGTACGCAGGATTAAGACATTGAGGAAACTACCCCAACATAAACCTATTATACATAACATTATTAAGGCAAATGCACTCATAACCTCTACTCTTCGTCATTCTTCTTGATTATTTTATACATGTAATTGAACGCTTTTTTTAATCGTCTTGAGACCATCATCTGATTCATACCGAGTTTTTCGGCGATTTCGGTCTGTTTCATATCTTCGTAATAGAACAATTCGACGATTTCTTTGTATTCGGGAGGCAGATTTTTAATAATCTCATCAATCTCCAATTGTCTGTCTTTCTGTTCGGAAAATTCTTTATAATCGAATGCAGGGGTTAAGTCTCCGATAGAAGTTTTGTTCCCGTCCACGTTTATGAGCTCATCCAATGATGCAACTTTTTTACGTCTGTCAACGTCTATGGCTGTATTAACTTTTTGTACCGGAACATCGAGAGCTTGAGCTACTTTTTCACTCGTCATTTGGTCCATTTCATCTTCGTCCAAATCTTTGACGAAGTTTTTGATACGCATAGCGAGTTCGATTATTTCGCGCGGAACCTTAATTAAGGATACTTTGTCGCGCATATAGTGCTGCATTTCACCTACTATCAGATAACCTGCATATATTCTGAATTTAGGGCAAAGCTCGGGGTTGTAACGCTCTATTGCTTTTACTAGCCCGATAGAGCCTGCTTGAACAAGGTCTTCCACAGGATCCTCCGCACGACGTGCGATTGAACCGGCAATCTTTTTGACAACAGGCATCATAGCAACCACAATCAAATTCATCAATCTTTTCTTTTTCTTGGTGCTGTGAGTGTGACTGTATTCCGCCAACCAGTCCTGTATTTTTATATATATGGAATTATCCGTATCTACTGCCAATTTTTCGCCCTTTAAACAGTGTTCTTACAATGAACAGGATACCATGTAAAAAACCAAAAATAAAGTGGGGGTAAAGGGCAAAGGGGTAAATAAGGGGTAAATAAAAGGTGAATATTTTTAGAATGCCATATATACCACTGTTTACATGGATTAAGACTAAATATGAGTGAGCCACTATAAACTTATAAATTTGTTACAAAAAAGTACTTTACAAAAAAAAATCAGCATATTATAATACCTTTGTTAACCCGATGGGGGTATAGCTCAGCTGGTAGAGCATCTGCTTTGCACGCAGAGGGTCAGGAGTTCGAGTCCCCTTACCTCCACCATTTTAAGAGGATTTTAATAATCCTCTTTTTTAATGCAAATTTTCATGTAGCCTATATGTAGTCAGGAGAGATACTCATAAAATCTACTTGTACTTTATAGATTTAAAACTTGATAAAGAAAAAATCCAAATGTTGTTGAAAGAAAAAGGGTTCTATCCGGCATGGCACATGAATAAGAAATCTTGGATAACAATTACATTGGATGATACTCTCTCTGATGAAATGATACTCAATCTTGTGAGGGAAAGTCATTCTTATACGGTTGAACCGCAAAGAGAATGGATAGTTCCTGCAAATCCCGAATATTTTGATATAATAAACGCATTTGAAAATAATAACGAAATTATTTGGAAACAATCAAGCAAAATACAAAAAGGCGATATTGCATATATGTATGTAGCCTCTCCAGTATCGGCTATTATGTATAAGTGCAAAGTAATCCAAGTGAGTATTCCATATGATTATGAAGATAAAAATATAAAAATAAATAAAGTTATGAAAATAAAATTTTTGAAAAAATATAGCAGAGATTTTATGACGTTTGAAAAATTAAATAAGTACGGAATAAAAGCAATCCGCGGGCAAAGAACTTGCCCTAAAGAGTTAGCGGATATACTTAAATAATATTTACGAAATTATATAATAACATTATTTTATTGGTGCAAAAAATTGCACCCTACAATTTTTGTCAGGCTAAAGCCTGACCTTGCTTATTGATTTT
>DLEF01000077.1 GCA_002481545.1 Cyanobacteria bacterium UBA7753
AAAGAAAAAATGGAACATAACCTCTTAAATAATACTCTATTTCAAGTTCAAAAACAGAAATATATTGTATAAAATATAGGTACTTTTAAAAGATTAATTTTAAAATGTAATTCTCATGTCAAGTTTTTTACACAAAAATTATAGATGTTTAATTTATAAAAACAAACGGCATGTCGAAACTATTGCTATAAGTAAACTATAACGGTCGGTAAACTTTTGTAACAAATCTTTAAAAAATGCTTGTTTTTATTGACAACCTCAAAAAAAAAATATATAATTGAGGTACTTAAAATCTATTGAAGTTTAGTGTGATTAAATTATAAATAAATGGTACTTTTCCAACAAAGGAGAAAATTATGAAAACTGTATCTAAGGCTAAAGAAACCAAAGCAGGCTTCAATGATGAATTTGAAAACTATCTGAAGAAACAATGTATGAAAACAACCTTTAACGGTTCTGAAATCGAATCTTTTTCTTGGTATAAGAAAGTTTTAGGCTTAGTTTAATTTAGATAATTGTAAGATTACTTCTTTAACTTGCTAAGGAGATTTACGGTTACTTTATTTGGGGATGAATAATTATATATAGCGTCATCTATAGCTATTCTATCCGTGCTGTTTAGTTGCGTGGTTGTATAGTCAATATTTTCATCTCCGATTAAAACTACCGGAAAAGAAATTTTCTCGCTAACCCGTTTTGCATATTCAAGACCTGTTAATTTTGCAGGTTCTGTTGGTGTTGGTAATATTTGGTAATTTATATAGTCAACACCATCTTTTACTAAATCTAACGCTTTAAGCGAATTAATATAAAATCCTATCAAAATATCTCCTCCAAGAATTTCTCTTACAGATAAGATATCCAGATTATCCCGATTAAGATTTATACAGTCAGCTGAAGACAATAATGCAATATCGGCTCTGCTTTTAATCATAAAAGTGGAGTCGTATTGCGCGCAGAGTTGTTTTGTAAGTTTTGCTGCTTGTAAAAACTCTCTGTCTGTTGTGCCTTCTCCGTCCAGTTCTATCCCTTCCCCGCCGAGCTCCAAAAATACGGCGATTTTGTTCAAATAATCGTCTAAATTGGCATAATTCTTATATTTCGTATAAAAAAACAAATTTCTCTTTGCTATTTTATAGCCTATTATTTGCTCTCTCAGTTTTCTATTTTCCATTTAAAATTTCCCGTAAATCGGATTATCTCTATTATTATACTACGGAGTGTTTTAAGATTTCGGAGGATTAATTAAACTGTCGATGTAAAGATTGATAAACAAGAAGTTTTTATGTCGAAATCCAACTATAAAAGAATCCCTCAATATTTACTCATAGAAATGGCTCAAAAAGATAACTTTGAGGCATTAGAGGAGCTGTTGAAAAGAATCCAGAAGGATATCTTCTCCGTTTATTCTCATATTTGTAAAAAACGTGAAATTGCGTCGGATTTGACACAGGAGGCACTTGTCAAAATAGCGAGAAACCTCGAAAAACTCCACGATACAAAATCTTTCAAAAGCTGGGCAAATCGTATTGTTATGAATATTTTTTATGATTTTGTAAGGAAAGATTCAAAGCACGAAACGCCCGTAAGTATTGAAGAGGTTGAAAACCTTGAAATAAAAGATACTACACAAACCGAGCCGATGGAAAAGTGTTTAGCCTCGGAGCTCGGATGTATTATAAAAAATTGTATACTGTCGCTCCCGATAAATTCCCGCGTGGCGATTGTTCTTCGGGAATTTGAGGGTATGAGTTATAACGATATTGCGCATATTACTCATACCTCGGTCGGGACGGTGAAATCAAGAATATCACGTGCCAGAGTCCGCCTGCAGGAGGAACTCGGCAACTATTTGTAGAAGAGGTGTTTTATGAAAATAACTTGCAGTCAATTTGAGAATTTACTCTCGTTTTATATGAACAATGATTTGTCGGATGCGCTAAAGACGGCGTTTGA
Organism: Cyanobacteria bacterium UBA7753; assembly: GCA_002481545.1. Taxonomy (GTDB): domain Bacteria; phylum Cyanobacteriota; class Vampirovibrionia; order Gastranaerophilales; family Gastranaerophilaceae; genus UBA2883. Next base: position 1,957 of record DLEF01000077.1, read on the forward strand.
AGAACATATGAAGGAATGTAACTATTGCAGAGAAAAGTATGCGGTGGTGCATTCTATAGTCGATAACATAAAGGATGCGTATAATCAGTTTATTTATTCCGATGAAAACGGAGTCGGAGTAAACATGACAAAATATGCCGAAAACAGAGCGGATAAAAATGAAAACTCCGATATGTACGATGATTACAACAATGTAGAGCTGTCAGCCTACATTGATAATGAACTGCCCGACGACAGAAGTATCAAAATAAGGCGAAGTATCGGCTCCCGCCCAAAGGTCAGAAAGAAAATTGAGAGATTGTATAAGCTCAGAAAAATTATGCACAATTGCCAAATTGAGGCAAAAAACAGCTTTAGAACAGATTATTCAAGAGCAATAGTACATACATTGAATGAAAATTATACCCAGAGAAAAACTTATATGCACTGTTTAATATTCATCATGCTTGTTGTTGCCTCTGCGATTGCTTCCCTCTGGATGATTATTCATTTGATATAATTCTGCCTCTTTCGCGAAAAAGTCCACCGTTTGTAGTCCTCCGTATAATGTATCTGTTGTTATAATGCGATTTTTTTAGTGGTATTATATAGGTATGGCGGTTAGTTACGAGGACGTTTTATCACAGATAAAAGACAGGCTTGATATAGTCGATACGGTATCTCAATATGTTGTCCTGAAAAAGAGAGGGGCGAACTATTGGGGACTTTGTCCTTTCCATGACGATAAAAAACCTTCTATGTCCGTAAGCCCTTCAAAAGGAATTTATAAATGTTTTGCATGCGGTGCGGGAGGCGATGCGTTTAATTTCCTTATGAAAATCCAAAACAAGGATTTTAAGGAACTTGTAGCCGAACTTGCCGAAAAATACGGGATAGAGTTACCTAAATATACAGGGTTTACATCTCAGAATAAAGAATTAAAAACACAGATGAAGGCGGCATGCAAGGATGCGGCAAAATTCTATCAAAAACAGTTAACACTTGATAAAGACAGCGCAAAGGCAACATCATACCTTAAAAACAGAAGTATCGGGGATGATATAGTAGAGCTGTTTACACTCGGTTGGGCGCCTAATGAGTATCATAAAATGTATGATGCTCTCAAAGACAAATATTCTGACGAAGTACTTGAGAAGGCGGGATTGATTTCCAAAAGCTCCACGGGGCATATGATAGACAGGTTCAGGAACAGAATTATTATTCCTATCCAAAATGAAGACGGAGAATATGTCGCATTTGGCGCAAGAGCCGTAGACGAAGGGCAAAACCCTAAATATTTGAACTCTGCGGATTCTCTTATCTATAACAAAAGAAAAATCCTGTTCGGTTTGTATACGGCTAAAGAGGCGATAAAACAGGAGGATGCCGTCCTTATAATGGAAGGATATTTTGATGTTATATCGACTCAGGCGCATGGTATAAAGAACTGCGTAGCTTCCTGCGGTACGGCGTTTACGCATGAGCATGTAAGATTGCTTTCAAGATACACGAAATCCAGAAGAATATTTTTATCGTTTGATACGGATGCTGCGGGTATCAACGCTACAAAACGAGGCGGAGAAACTATCAGAGAGGTTTTGGGCTCGTTAGGTGACATTAAACAGTTTGATGAAAGTCATGTAGGGAGCGAAAACGATAACTACGCATGCGAAATAAGGGTTGTATCTCCGCCTGAGGGGAAAGATCCTGATGAGTACGTCAGAGCATACGGAGCGGAGGCGTTTAAGAAATATATTAACAATGCCCCGTTATTACTGGATTTTGAACTGAATACAGTCTTGAAGAAGGGGAAAGATTTAAAAACTCCGCAGGAAAAAGCACATCTCACTCAAGAGATAATTCCTATATTATGTGAAATCCATAACAAGGTAATTCAGGGTGAGTATATAAAAATGGTAGCTACAGCCCTTGATATATCTGAGGAAGGACTCTCTGCAGAGGTCAAAAAGCTTGACAAAACAGGGAATGACGTGTTTTTTACACCAAATGTTAAGAGAATTGTAACAAAAAGTGACAAAATTGAGGAAATTGCGCAAAAAAATTTATTGAGCGTTTATTTAATAGAAGGAAATCAAATTACTTTACCTCAATTAAGTGAAATGATACCGCCGGACATGTTTACGGACGGGTTGTTAATGATAATCAAGACTACTATTGATAAGTTAATACCTTCGGTAAATAATGTAAGGGAACTTCGAGAAAAGCTCTTCACCGAGTTCATCGAATACCCGGAAACAACTCAAATAGTTACGGAGTTGATTTATCTGGCAGATTCTTTTAAAGGCTTAGATGCAGACGATCTGAAACAAGCAATAAGTGATATGGAAAATAAGATTCGCAGGTTAGTGCATGACAAGGAAACAAAAGAATTAAGGAAAAAATACAGTGCCGTAAATGATGACGACATAGAAGCATTAAAGATACAGATGGCACTCAGAGACAAGATTAAAAACGGAGAATTAAAATAATGGCAAACTTAAGAAAAAATTCATCAATCATAAGCATGGAAGAAGATAACGACATCATGAGTTTAGAAGACGCTATCGATTCTACTGATATTGAAAATTCCATATTAAACAAAAGTTCAAACAGTTATATGACAGATTCTGTATCAAACTCAACTCAAGAATCTTCAATCGGTTCTCAAAATGAAGATCCTGTCAGAGTTTACTTAAGAGAAATCGGCAGAATTAAACTGTTATCAACAAATGATGAAATTCAACTTGCCAAGAAAATAATGGAAGGCGGAAAAGAAGGCGACAGAGCTAAGAAAAAACTTGTACAAGCTAACCTTCGTTTAGTTGTAAGTATCGCTAAAAAATATGTAGGACGCGGAATGTTATTCTTAGACCTTATACAAGAAGGTAACTTAGGTCTTATCAGAGCTGCTGAAAAATTTGACCACGAAAGAGGTTTCAAATTCTCAACTTACGCTACTTGGTGGATTAGACAAGCTATCACAAGAGCAATAGCAG
>DLEF01000021.1 GCA_002481545.1 Cyanobacteria bacterium UBA7753
GGTGCGGTAGTGACCGCACCCTACTTTTAAGAACATAAATATTATTACAATAAGTAAGATTATTTCTTTTATAGTATAAAATATAAACGTTATTTTTTATCGTGAAAACTATCACAATTTAAACTTTAATTGTGATAGTTTATCACAATATATAACTTTCTTAAAAATTGTATTTATTACACTATTGACTTATATTTTTGTGCATAATAAAATTTGAGTAAAAAGGAATTTCATCACAATTAAAGGAGATAAGATATGACGAAATTAAAAGAAAAACCGGCTGAAAAAGCAACAGCTAAAAAGACCTCTACAGGTTTGGTTGACTCAGTCGAAGCTTTAAATGATTTACTTGACAGAGCAAAAAAAGCTCAAGAAGAATATTCTAAATATTCACAAGAGCAAGTAGATAAAATCTTCAAGGCTGCTGCTACAGCTGCCGACAAACAGCGTATTCCTTTAGCAAGAATGGCTGTTGAAGATACAGGCATGGGCGTTTTGGAAGATAAGATTATCAAAAACCACTTCGCTTCAGAATACATTTATAACAAACATAAAAATGCTAAAACATGCGGTATCATAAGAGAAGATAAGATTAATGGTACCAAGATTGTTGCAGAACCTTTAGGTGTAATCGCAGGTATTGTTCCTACAACAAACCCTACATCAACTGCAATATTCAAATCATTGCTTTGTTTGAAGACAAGAAACGGTATCGTATTTTCACCACACCCTCGTGCTACAAAATCAACTATTGCAGCTGCAAAAGTTATTTTGGACGCAGCAGTTGAGGCAGGTGCTCCAAAAGATATTATCGGATGGATTGATGCTCCTTCTATGGAAATGTCAGATGCATTATTGCACCATCCAAACATCGCTTGCATCTTAGCAACAGGTGGTCCCGGCATGGTTAAGGCAGCTTATTCATCAGGTAAACCTGCATTAGGTGTAGGACCTGGTAACGCTTGTGCGGTTATTGATGAAACTGCTGACATCCAAATGGCAGTATCTTCAATCCTTATGTCAAAGACTTTCGATAACGGTATGATTTGTGCATCTGAACAATCAGTCGTTGTTGTTGAAGACATATTTGAAAAAGTAAAAAAAGAATTTATTTACAGAGGTGCTTACCTTGTAAATAAAGAAGATGAAAAGAAGATGATTGATCTTCCGTTCATCGATCCTAAGAGAGGAACGGCTAACCCTGCTATCGTTGGTCAATCTGCTCACAAGATTGCAGAACTTTCAGGTTTCCAAATTCCTGATGATGCAAAAATCTTGCTTTGCCAACGTAACAAGGTAGATTGGAACGATCCGTTCTCAAGAGAAAAATTATCACCAATCTTGACTATGTACAAAGCTAAAGACTTTGAAGAAGCTACAGAAATGGCTCACGAATTAGTTATCAAAGGTGGTGCAGGACATACGGCTGATTTATACACCGATGACAGAAAACAAGACAGAATTGACGAGTTCGCAGAAAAAATGCCTGCTTGCCGTATCTTGATTAACCAACCATCTGCTCAAGGTGGTATCGGAGATTTGTACAACTTCAAACTTGAACCGTCATTATCATTAGGTTGCGGTTCTTGGGGCGGCAACTCCGTTTCAGGTAACATTGGGGTAGAAAACTTGTTAAACTACAAAACCGTAGCCGAAAGGAGAGAAAATATGTTATGGTTCAAAGTTCCTCCTAAAGTTTATTTCAAGAGAGGTGCAGTTGATTTGGCATTGAAAGAACTTAAGGGTAAAAAACGTGCATTTATTGTTACAGATAGATTCTTATTTAATTCCGGTGCTGTTGATGCTATCACCAATGCTCTTGATGAAGTCGGCATTGATCATCAGGTATTCTTCGATGTTAAACCTGATCCGACCCTTGCAACAGCTAACCAAGCAATGGAAATTGTAAGACCTTACGAACCTGATGTAATCATTGCATTAGGTGGTGGTTCTCCAATGGACTGCGGTAAGATTTGTTGGTTGATGTATGAACATCCTGAAATTAACTTCTCTGATATATCTATGAGATTTATGGATATCAGAAAGAGAATTTGTCAGATACCTGAATTAGGTCAAAAGGCTACAATGGTTTGTATCCCTACAACATCAGGTACGGGTTCTGAAGTTACTCCGTTCTCAATCATTACGGATGAAAAGACTCATTACAAATACGCACTTGCTGATTATGCACTTACACCTAATATGGCAATCGTTGACCCTAACTTCGTTGACGGAATGCCTAAAGGCTTGACTGCAGCAAGCGGTATTGATGCATTAGTTCACGCTTTGGAAGCTTATGTATCTTGTATGGCTACAAACTTCACGAACTCAACCGCTTTGGAAGCTGCTAAGTTGGTATTCAGATATCTTGAAAGATCTTATACTAACGGTGCAAGCGATCCTATCGCAAGAGAAAAGATGCACTATGCTGCAACAATCGCAGGTATGGCATTTGCAAACGCATTCTTAGGTTTGTGCCACTCTATGGCTCACAAATTGGGTGCTATGTATAACATTCCTCACGGTGTAGCTAACGCATTGTTAATCCGTCAGGTAATCAAGTATAATGCGGTTGACAGACCTACTAAACAGGCTATCTTCCCGCAATACAAGTTCCCTTGCGCTAAGACTAAATACGGTCAGGTTGCAGATGAACTTGGCTTAGGCGGTAAGACTGATGATGAAAAAGTTGAATTGTTGATTAAGGCAATTGATGACCTTATGACAGCAGTTAACTTGCCGAAATCAATCAGAGAATTTGGTGTTAAGGAAGATGAGTTCATGGCTAACCTTGATACATTAGTAGAACGTGCATTCGATGACCAATGCACGGGCGCTAACCCAAGATATCCGCTTATGAGCGAAATCAAACAATTATTCCTTGATGCTTATGAAGGTATAGTATAGTTCATAATCTATGAATAATAAAAGAACGGAGGGTTGTAATATTTGCAACGCTCCGTTTTTATTCGTTAGCAATTTTATTATAAAAAATAACTTTATAATATTATGGGAATTACCGGTACAAATCCTAATATATATACAAAGAACAATGTTTATCCGAGCTATAATGCCGTCCAAATAAATACTTCAAAACCGACGGCAAATGTTCCGTCATCGGGCGGAATCTATACTTATCCGCAAGCGGACGGGCAAATTTATTATCCGCCGATACAGACTGCCGATTTGAGTTTCAAAAGTGACAGAATAAAAACAACCCCGTCAGGTATAGATGATTATAATAACTATACAGAAGTTGATAAAGCAGGGAATGTAATTGCAGATATCAAATATTCAAAAGAAGGTAATGCTCTTGTTCAGACACTAAAAACAAAATCCCCTGACGGTACGACATTGGAGAAAACTCTTAAAAACTCGCCCGACTTTAAATCAATGAATGTCGTAATAAAAGATAAAGACGGAAAAGTTTTATTAAACAAAGACAAATCTTCTAAAAAAATAGATGATGACAAAACTCAAACCGTTGTAAACGGAGAAACATACGATATTTCGGGGCTCAAAGGCGATACAATAAACATTGAACATAACGGGCAAAAAGTAACTCTTGATTTGAATAAAATGTTAGCTCCTGAAGTAAAAATGATGGAAGAAAAAACGGATCCTGACAATTATCCGCTCAGAGATAAAACCATAACTGACGAAGAAAAAACTTTATTGTTCAACAGGATTAAATCGCTACAAGGTGATGACTTATTCAGGCTTGCAAAAAGCGTGGAACATATCCAATATGTAGACAACACAAAAATGGATGCATTCTTTACCGATAAAGGTAAAACCTTGTTATTAAGCAAGAAAGATTGGGAAAACAGTGCTATGGTAACAACACATGAATTGGGGCATGCAATAAACCACTTAAATCCTGAAAATCTGCTTTCCGACAATAAAGATTTTCAAACTATAAGAAATAAAGAAAAACAAAATTTTAGGAATAACGGTGATATCACAGGAACAGATAAATTTTTCAATACAAAGTTTATCGTTGGCAACAATGATTTAAACTGGTCGGAAACTAATGATACGGATACAGACGGAAATTATCTAAGGGACGAAACATTCGCGGAATCTTATAACAATTTAAACAATATGGATATTATTCATTATGATAATGAAGTCCTGCCGGACAGAACACTATCAATGTTTAAATATATGCCTGAAACGATGGCGGAAGTCGATAAACTGTCACAAATCTAAAGATTACTCGGCAAGCTTTATATAATAAAGATTATTTTGCCATCTTAAATCAAGATATTTAACCTTCTTGTTTAAGATTTTGACTTTCGGCAAAATAGAAGGCAAACCGCTAATCTTCTTCAATGTATCAGGATAAGTCAAAGGAGATACGGAGCCTAATTTTATCTTTACCGTAGGAATCTGTACATATATATCGTCAGGATTTCTTAAATCAATATACTGTACTTTCTCTTCTGAATAATTTTCAATATCATTCGCGATTGTTGTAATAAATTTGATAGTATCTTTATCAAACTTGGTCGTCCCCAACATACCGTAAGTTAGGACTTTAACAGTCTTAAATGACGGATCTAACGGAAGATATCCGCGTCCTATAATTTTTCCGTCTTTCGTATAGAATGCAATTGGCGGAACTTTTTCGTTAGGAGCAACAACAATTGCAGGTTCTCTTTCCTGAACAAGAATTTCAATTCTCGCAGGCATCCAGAAACGTTTTATATAAACATTCTGAATAGGCGGTATTTTCATAATGCTTTCTTTTATATTGTCCGTATTCATAAGAAATATAGGGCCTGTATATACAGGGTTTTCCTGTACTGCAGTAAGTATTTTTTCGGACGGAGTTATGACATTATTCTCAATCTTAATAGATGTGTTATTAAGACTGTCAAACGCATGAGGATTTAATCTCCAATATTTTAATTTCAGAATAAAATAACCAAGTGCAAGTAACGCCACAATCAAAAATACTCTGGCGAAGAACAGCAATAATATGACATGATGTTTAGACTTCCTTACCTGTCGTTTTAATTGCGCCTGTTTCAGACGTCTGTCAACCTGATAACGACTAATCTTTTGTTCGTCGTCATCATCTTCGGGATAGCCATATTCGTCATTATAATCTTCATAATTATCGTGGTTATCTTCTGTCATTATTTATTCAAACCTGCACTTTTCAGTGTTAATTCTACCAATTCATCATATGAAATGCCCATAGATGCACATTGTGCAGGCAAATCGCTTGTATCAGTCATTCCCGGAGATGTATTTATCTCTAAGAAATACGGTCTGTCGTCACGTATCATAAAATCAATTCTTGATACGCCCGAACATCCTGCAGTAACGAATGACTTAATAGCTAAATCTTTGATTTCTTCCGTAGTTTTCTCGGAAATTCCCGTTGCAGGAACGATAAATTCCGATAAACCTTTTGTATACTTAGCGTCAAAGTCATACCATTCCGTTTTTGTTCTGATTTCCAAAACATCAGTTGCAAAGGGTTTTCCGTCTTTTTCTACAACTCCGACCGTTACAAAGAATCCGTCGATAAATTCTTCTATAAGTACATCATCATTGTATTTAACAGCTTCTTTGTAAGCCTTTTCCAATTCTTCAGGCTTGTTAACCTTTGTCATACCAAAGCTTGAGCCTTCCGATACAGGTTTTGTTATCATAGGATAAGTCAAACCTTTAACCGCATCGAATACGTTCTCGCCTTTCTTTACGAATACTGACTTAATTAATGGGATATCAGGGCAAGTTGAAAGAACTCTTTTTGTAAATTCTTTATTCATACAAATTGCACTCGCCATAACTCCGCATCCTGTATAAGGTATTTGCAATATTTCTAACAAACCTTGAATACATCCGTCTTCGCCATATTTCCCGTGCATTGCGTTATATGCAACATCAAACCCAGCAACATCATTGGCGATATTCTTTGTTACTTCTACTAATTTAGCATTTTTATAGCCTAATCTTTGCAAAGCTGCCAAGCAATTCTTCCCTGAACGGATGGAAACATCTTTTTCAGATGAAAAACCTCCGCACAATACAGCTATTTTTATATTTTTGTCTTGTAGATTTGTTTGCATATTTCATCCTCTCGTTTAGTTCTTTTTCCTATAAAACGAACTTCAGGTTCCAATTCAATCGTATATGTATCTTTTACCTGTTGGTACATTTTATAGATTAATTCCATAATGTCTTCCGATGTTCCGTCTTCAGTATTAACAATAAAGTTAGCGTGTTTCTGCCATACTTTGACACCGTTTACTTCCAACGATTTTACGCCCGCTTTATCAAGCAATCTGCCCGCAGAATCATTTTCAGGGTTCTTAAAGATACTGCCTGCGTTAGGATATGCCAAAGACGGTTGAATATTCTTTCTGAACTCCAAGTTTCTGTCCATCAAGTTTTTAATTTCTTCTTTGTTGCTTTTCTTTAATTCAAACTCAGCACCTAAAAGAATATATCTTCCTTCTTGAAGAAGAGATTTTCTGTAGCCAAAGTTCATTTTGTCTTTATCAACGTAAGCAACTTCTTTTGTTTTTGTATCATACAGACAAGCACGGATGAAAGTATCGGAAATATTTTGTCCGTGAGCACCCGCATTCATAAATACATCACCGCCGATTGTTCCCGGAAACCCAATCATAAATTCAAACCCGCTCAATGATGCCTCATATGCAGCCTTTGACGCCATAGGCCCTTTTACTCCGCACTCTGCGATTATATGAGTGCCCCTGACCATAATGTTGTCAGCTTTCGATGTAAATATAACGACTCCGTCAAATCCTTGTGAAGAAAAAATTATATTTGAACAACTGCCTAACACTAGCGGATTTTTTATGTTCTGTAACAGATAAGTTATTTCTTGCTGTGTTTTAGGGAAATACGCCTTCTTAACAGGACCTCCGACTTTGAAGGTTGTCATATTCTTAATATCAAAATTTTCTTTGCATTCAATATCCATTTATTTATCTCTCTTATTTTGTAAGTTCAACTTGTTTATAGCACTTTGCCAATTCTTTGCCCAAATCGGTGATTGTGCCTGCGCCTAACCCGATTACAACGGTACCTTTTTTAAGTGTCGGGAAGAGCTTTTTAGCAACATCCGCCATACTGCCTGAGATATATTCCGCACCTTCTACCTCAGATGCAAATTTTTCGGAATTAATACCATCAATTTTATCTTCAGAGGCTGCGAACACATCCGTAACTATTACTCTGTCAACACCCTTTAGGGCATCTTTAAACTCGTTCCAAAGCGTTTTTAACCTCGTATATCTGTGTGGTTGGAACACGGCTACAATCTTTTTATCAGTAAACGATTTCATTGCCGAAAGCGTTGATTTAATCTCGGTCGGATGGTGAGCGTAATCATCATATACGACTATTCCGTCAATGTCTTCAACTCTCTGAAAACGTCTGCCCATGCCTGTAAATGTTTCAAGCTGTTTTGCGACTTTCTTGATATCAAGTTCATCATCTTGATTTAAAGCGGTAATAACAGCAAGAGCGTTATAAACATTGTGTTGTCCCGGAAGGATTATTTTTACGGGGGTGAGTAATTCGCCGTTATGATAAATGTCAAATGTAGTATAACCGTGGTTATACTCTACATTCTTTGCAACATAATCCGCATCTTCACTAAATCCGTATGTAATAACCTTCAAATCAGGATATTGTTTCAATAACTGTTTTATCCCGTTGTTGTCGATATTTACGACGATTTTTGATTCGGGTTTTAATTTTTCAAGGAATTGTGCCCCAAATGTATCCAAGATATCAGCCATACCGTTTTTGTAGTGGTCTAAATGGTCAGGCTCAAGATTGTTTACGACAACAATGTCAGGTCTGTATTTAACTATTGTGCCGTCGCTTTCATCCAGTTCGGCAATAAAGAGTTTATGTCCCGAGTATTCAGCATTTGTATGATATTCAGGGATTATACCGCCAACAACATATGACGGATTGTAACCTGCTTTTGACAAGATATAAGCAGCCATCCCGCTCGTTGTAGTTTTTCCGTGCATACCGGAAAAACCTATAAAGCATTTTTCCGACAATGAAATTTCTTTCAATAAATCGGAACGATGATAAACCTTTAACCCTTTTTCTCTCGCATATTTAAGTTCAGGGTTAGATTCTCTGATTGCGGAGCTTACAACAACTGTTGCACCGTCAGGGACATTGTCCGCACTGTGACCAATATGAATTGTCCCGCCTAAATCTCTTAATTGTTGTACATATTTACTATCGTTAATGTCGGAGCCCGAAACCTCATAACCTTCCTGCAGAAGGTACTTTGCAAGCCCGCTCATTCCGACACCGCCTATAGCTATAAAGTGATATCTCTTTTGCATACTCATCTCCTCTATAAATTATATTACAAAAGCGGGTATATGGGCAAAATTTAATAAAACTTATACATTATATTCTTGTCGGCATAGTAATGCCGACCTACAATTTCTCAATGACAGTAGACCGGATTTATCAATCCGACATCTTTTGAAGATTCGCTTTGTCGGCATTATTATGCCAATCTACAATTTCTCAATGACAGTAGGTCGGATTTACCAATCCGACATTTTTTATATTACGTAATCGGCTGTACAATTATACAGAAAGATTTACCCCTATTCTAAGATAGTTGCGCCTTTTTCGGCGATTTTAAGGGTTCTTATATCTGCTTTTATGTTCAAGTTGTTCATTGTCTCTTGGATTACGGAGTCAACTTTTTCAACTGCGGAATGTTTTGAGATAACCAACATTGAAGAACCTGCTCCGCTCAAAACACATCCGAACACATCTTCATCATGTTTGAATGCTTCCGACAATTCTTTCAACCCAGGAACAAGTTTTTGTCTGTACGGTTGGTGTAATCTGTCCATAAGAGCGAGTTTCATCAATTCCGTATCGTGAGTATTTACAGCCTCAACGAACATCCCCATTCTTTTAAGGTTAAATACCGCATCTTCAATCGGAACTTCCTTCGGTATTACGGAACGTGAAATTTCGGTTGCGAGTTCAACATCAGGAATACAAACCGTAATTGCCCATTCATCAGGCCAATTGAGTTTTCTGTAAACGATACTCCCGTCGTTTTCCAAAGATGACATTACGAGCCCGCCTACTATGGCAGGGGTAACATTATCAGGGTGACCTTCTATCTCTGTCGCGATTGACAAAAGTGCCGACTCATCCGCAGGGTTACCGAGCAGAGTATTTGCGGCAATCAAAGCGCCTACAATTACGGCAGCGGAACTGCCGAGCCCGCGTGTTACAGGGATTGAAGTTTCTATATTTATTTTTAATTCAGAAGGAGTTTGTCCGATAGAATTATATAAAAGCTCAACAGCTTTATAAACAACACTGTTTTCATCTTTCGGAATATGATCCGTCAAAATATTGTCGATATCTTCTTCATTAGATAAAATATTTATTTCTACACCAGTCCCCGGCAAAACAGTCTCATCTATTGTAACAATGTTGTAGATTGGTAACGCCATCCCGAGACAATCAAATCCCGGTCCTATATTTGCTGATGTAGCAGGTACTTTTACACTTACTTTCACTAAATGTCTCCTTCGTTTGATTTTATTATACCAAAAAAATATATAGTCAAACGACCTAGTCTATATCGCTGTGGTTGCGGTACAAATTGGCTCTTTTGTTCAGTTTTCTTTCGTTTCTTTTCTTGGTTCTGTTTGATACACCCTTGTAGGCATTATCCAAAGATACCTTTACAAGTTCTTTTTTTGTGGCTCTGTCGTAGAAGGTAAGCCAGTAAGAACCTTTGACATCATGAACCGCAAAATACATTTTGCCGATAATTCTGTCTCCGGGTTTTATTTGGGTAAAGAATAAAGATGTATCTTCAAACACTGACGGATAGAACACCTGCTTATAGTCATTGGTTAAGGTTGTATCCATCCCCGAAAAAGTCTTATCGGAAAGGTTTTCTATTCTGACCGTGAGAGCGAGAGTATTAGGATTGCCAAACGGATCTTTTTCATAGCTTATATTTGTAATATAGACAGAGAACCCGGGATATTTCATTTCCTCTTGAACTAACGCTTCATTACGATATACAGGTAGTTCAATAGGATTTTTTAGTCTTATTTTGATTTGGTCTCCCGGAGCAATGAGGGCATTTTTACCTTTTCTGTACAATGACATGACAAGCCCTACCGTTCCGCCTATTGCGGCTCCGCCTGCAACCGTGTAGCCTTGCGAGGCGATTGCAGCCTCCAGACCTAATGTATTAAGAGCAAGCCAACCGCCTGCAACACCGCCTACCGCGGTATAGCCGACATCCGTTGCAACAATTTTACCAAACTGTTTAACAGGGGACATCTTTGAGGACATTCCGCCCTCTATCGGGATATGTCGTCCGTCAGGGGTTACAAGGTAATCAAATTTAAGACTCACATAACCGTCACGTCCTAAACGCTTTGCTGATTTTGTCTCGGTTATTATACCGTGAGCGACGGTACCTTTCGGAAGTACTACGCCCCCGCGACCTACATCGCTCGTTACTTTGGCAAAAAACTCATCCCCTTCAATGGACAAGTTGCCGTCTATGACCTGATCGACTGTCATATCAATAACGTCTCGTTTATCCACTTCTTTATATTCGCCCGTGTATACTTCGCTCGGCAGGTGATAATCGATATTTTCCTGAACCCCGCCTTTTATCACGTCCGCAAATGCTCCTGCGGGCATAAATACAAGTGATAGTAAAATTAGTAACGATAAGACTTTTTTCATACCTTCCTCATCAGATATTATACAATCAATTTGTTTTGATATCAAAATGTTGGAAATATTTTATTTACCCCTCCCCATGTTGATTTATCCGAAAAAAATCTATATAATTAAACTGTTACCGAGTCAGGAGAGTACTATGTTTAATTTTATTAACAACCTGTTTAGAACGGCGGAACAAACGCCTGTAGAGAGTTCGGCTTCCAGTGATGAGGGCGGACACAGAAAAGAACAGGAACAAAAGAAGGAACAGAAAAAATATCTTGAACAGGAAGAGCCTGATGAAGTAAAAATCGGCGGTCGTCCCGAATTAACGGAAGACGAAGTAATGTCTATGACATATGACTACGTTAATAAACTCAAAGACGCGAACGAAGGAAATGACAAAGTAATCTCAAAATTAGATAAGTATTTGGCAAACTTCAACGTAAAAAAATTCATGAAGAATAACCCGCACATGACTTATCCTGATTTTTATATGGTTATTTTTAACGAGACAGACCCCCTGACACATTAGTAAGATACTAAGGCTGTAGGGCACTAAGGCACTAAGTAGGGTGCGATGTTTCGCACCAATACACAATGTGTCAAAGACTGTAGGTTAGGCAGCGTAATTACGGACGGCAACGACCGGTAAGATTGTAGGTCAGACATTGCCTGACAAAAATATATAAACAGAGGTTGCACCCCTCACCCGAATTTCTAAATTCGCTAATGCTCATTAAGAAATTCAACCCTCTCCCACAGAGGGGCGAGGGTAAAAATTTGGGGATAAATAAATGACGGATAAAACGGTAAACAAAGTTAACGGAGGATTAAAGGGAGTAATAACAATACCTTCCGACAAATCCATTTCACACAGAGCTATTATGCTATCGTCTCTCGCGGACGGAAAAAGCATAATAAAGAATTTTTCGGGCGGAGCCGATTGCAAATCGACCTTAAACCTGTTCAAAGATTTGGGGGTTGAGATTGAATATTTTGACGAAAAAACAGTAAAAGTGACAGGGAAGGGCAAATTGACAGCACCTACAAAAGAGTTGGACTGCGGAAACTCTGGAACGACAATGAGATTATGTTCGGGCATTCTTGCGGGACAAGATTTCAATTCCGTTTTAATCGGGGATGAGAGTCTGTCTAAACGTCCGATGAAACGTGTAATTACGCCGTTAGAGCTAATGGGTGCCAAAATAACGTCAAACGATTATAAAGCACCCTTGAGGATTGAAGGCACCCCGTTAAAGGGGATTACTTATAAATCACCGCTCGCGTCAGCACAGGTAAAATCATGCGTGCTACTTGCGGGGTTAAATGCAGAGGGCGAAACAAGCGTAATTGAGCCTTATACGTCGAGAAATCATACAGAATTGATGCTCAAGTATATGGGTGCCAATATAGAGGTGCATGGGCGCGAAGTCGTTGTGAAAAAATCAACGTTAGAGCCAAGAAACATAACTGTTGCGGGGGATATTTCCTCTGCTGCCTATTTTATTGTCGCAGGGCTTATTGTGCCTGACTCGGAAATTATTATTAAAAATGTCGGACTGAACCCGACAAGGACGGGAATAATTGATGTTGTAAAACGTATGGGCGGAGATATTGAGATATTGCATCAAGATACGATTTCGGGCGAAGTTGTCGGAGATATTTGCGTAAGGTATTCGGAGCTCAGGGGATGCGATATTTCTGGCGAAGATATTCCGAGATTGATAGATGAATTACCTGTAATAGCTCTTCTTGCTACACAGGCGGAAGGTCAGACGGTAGTGTCTGACGCACAGGATTTGAGGAAGAAAGAATCCGACAGAATAACCACAATTGTGAACGGGCTTAAATCACTGGGTGCGGATATTGAAGAACGCCCGGACGGGTTTGTTATAAACGGTAAGACGGAACTTACGGGGGGGAAGGAGTTAGAAGTATTTCACGATCACAGGCTTGCCATGACGTATTACACGGCAGGGTTGATTTGCAAAAAAGATATTTTGATACACGGATTTGAGTGGATAAATATATCGTTCCCTGAATTTGAGAAGATGTTTACGGCACTGATGTAAAAATATAATAGCACCCCTCACCCACAATTCTAACCGCTTTGAAGCAAGAATTGTTGCCCTCTCCCACAACGAAATTACGGACGAGCGTAGCCTTGGGGAGCAGAGGCAAGGTGAATGGCAGAGCGATAGCTCTAAATGAACCACTTGCCGAAGCATGAAGTAATTTCAAGACAGAGGAGAGAGGGTTAAACCGTTGCAATAGCAACGGTTTGGATTTTGCTATCGCAAAATTTTCAACCTCGCCACCGACAGTGGGAGAGGTCGACATTGTTTTTGAGCGACAGCGAAAATTACAAGGTCGGGTGAGGGGGAGCAACAATCATATGAATAAAAAGTCTCTACTCCCTTATCGGGTCTTTGATGTTGATTACATCTACACCATTAAAATCAAAGATTTTCTCGACGTTATGTCGGCTTTCTTCACGCGCGACAAGAGCACCGACAATAGCCTCCAGTGCGCCTGCTGGCATCATATTGGTCGGAATATCGGAAAAACCGTACTCTGTTTTTAAAACACTTTGCAAGAACTTGCAATCCGCAGGGGAACGCTGTTTAAAGTTGGAATACAGGTTCAGTTTAAGACGTGATAAATAGAGGTCAAAACGTTTTACATCGACACCTTGGGATATAAGCTTGCTTATACATTCACATCCGCGGGAGGAGTAACGTTCAAGCCAGTCTTCAAGGTCAAGGAAACCTTTGTAAGTTGTGACCATTTGATACGGCTTTGATAAAATACGCCATTTTCCTGTCATAAGGGTGTTGTCCCAAGGAAGTGAGATACAAACTTTTGATTGCTTTATGGACGAAAAATTATCGAAAAAAAACTGCACGTCGCTCATAGAGAATAACTTATCGACAAGGATAAGTTTGTTAAACTCATCGAGTACCACGACACCCGTTTCGATAGTAGATGCCGGAGATAGTGACATACCTATATAATATTCTGCCATAAGCCCTCTTTCTATATGTTTATTATACAGGATAAGGGGATAAATGCAATAAATTCATAGTTGATAATCCCCCTCACCCGCCTTCGGCGCCCTCTTCCACAGCGGAATTACGGACGAGCAAAGTCTCGGGGAGCGGAGACAACGGAAACGACAGGACGGCAGTCCGTAGTTGACGACTTGTCGGAGCATTAAGTAATTTCAAGACAGAGGGGCAACGGTTTAGATTTTGCTTTCGCAAAATCACAAACCTCGCCCCCGCCTGCGGGAGAGGTCGACATTGTTTTTGAGCAACAGCGAAAATTACAAGGTCGGGTGAGGGGGTACAACAATAAAATAACAACAAAATTATTACTATTGTATAATATCTTCATGGACTACATCGAAAAATTCGTAAAAGATTTAAGAATTAATTCAACGGAACCCGAACAAATACTCTGGCATGTTTTAAGAAACAGACGGTTTTGTAATGTTAAATTCAGAAGACAAGTAAATATCGGAAAGTATATCGTTGATTTTATTGCATTTGAAAAACGATTAGTCATTGAACTAGACGGAAGCCAACATTTAACCGACGAGAATATTATAAAAGATAATGAACGGACGGAATTTTTAAACAGTCAAGGTTATAGAGTTGTAAGGTATTTCAACGATGATATTCTGCATAACCTGACAGCTGTACTTGAAGATTTGTGGGATAAGTTAAATAATTGATTTTGTACATGGTACACCCCTCACCCGACTTCAGCACCCTATTACACCCCCTCACTCGCATTTGTAAGGCTCATTATTCGCCTACAACTGCGGTCTCTCCCGCAGGCGGGGGCGAGACTTTAGCTTGTGCCTTTGCACAAGCTTTATCTTTGCTTTGCAAAGATTTCCACCTCGCCACCATCTGTGGGATAGGTCGACATTGTTTTTGAGCAACATCGAAAATTACAATGTCGGGTGAGGGGGTGTAACATCAACAACCACATATCAAAAGTCCTTGCGCATATTTGTGTGCAAGGGCTTTTGATTATTTTAAAGGTGTTTTATCCCGTCGACAGATTACGCTCAGGCGAATATCTTGAACGTCTTCTCGATGTTCTCATTCTCAATCTTTTTGACCGATTCCATTTCGGTATTGATTGCCTCCTGTTCTGTTTCGAGTTTTTGCATAATCAAATCGATTTTGTTTTCTTTAGAAGAGATTAAGTTTTTATCTGCTTCATATTTTGACAATGCGGAATTTTGTTCGTTTTCATCGTTTACTGTGTAGATTTTAGTGACTGATTGAGCCATCTTAGATGTGTAGTTGTAACCGTTAGAATCGATTTTTGCTTCCGGTACAGCGATGAAGTAATCATTGTTCTGCAATTTGTTGTTCAAATATGTAGAAGCTTTGTTACCTCTATTATTGGATGATGTGTTTTCATCGATTGTCCAACCGTTTTCTGCGATTCTTTCAAACAATGCATCATAGAAATCCATCAATTTCTTGTTAGAACCTGAATAGATATTTTCCATTTGGTTTTCCAAATCATCGATTCTTTCTTTTGCTTTGTTTACTTTTTCAACTAATTTATCACGATAGCCTGAATCTTCTTTGATATAATCATCAACTTTGATATCATATTTAGAATTAACCATAT
>DLEF01000023.1 GCA_002481545.1 Cyanobacteria bacterium UBA7753
CTGCTATTGCTCTTGTGATAGCTGGTCTAATCCACCATGTTGCATAAGTTGAAAATTTATACCCCAGAGTGTAATTGAATTTGTCAACAGCTTTTATCAATCCGATATTTCCTTCTTGGATTAAATCTTCAAAATTCATTCTTCCGGCACGGGGAATATATTTTTTAGCGATACTTACAACTAATTTTAAATTTGACAGTATTATTTCTTCTTCTTGTTCATTGGTAATTCTGCCGTCATTAATTATATGTTGTGCTAATTCAATCTCCCGTTCTCTTGTTAATAGTTTATATTTACCGATTTTATTCAAATACCAATATATAATGTCGTTTTGTTTTCTGGTCTCTTCTGCTGTATAGGGTTTTTTATCATCATCAAAATCATAATCATCATATTGTGAATCAGATAACAATTGTTCCATAATATCATATTGATTACTCTGAGACGTGTAATCATTATCTTTTTGTGGTGTAGTCTTATTCTCTTGATATTTTTTTGTTTTTAAAATCTTATATATTGATAAATCCGCAAAAAACTTTGCATCCGCATCAGTTGCATTTTTAAAAGGTTTCACTCTTATTATGCTTGATTCAATAACATCTTTTTCGCTATCTCTTTTGTTAAGTCTTCTCGTAGTAACGGATAATGCTATTTTATCAAAATATTTGAATAATATTATTATCGGAATTACAGAGCATTTATTAATCTCTTGGGATATTGTGGACAAATCTTGTTCTTTGTAAAAGAAACCATTTAACTCAATGCTTAGAAATAAATACGTTTGGTTATAATTTTCATCTAATTCTAAGTCATGTTGTTTCAATATATTATTTAATTCTTCTTTCGTATAATGAAATAATCCATAACATTTTTTCCAATGAGAAAAGAGAACTTTATTTTTATCAAAAACTTTTCCCTCCGAATAAAGTTGGTTATATAATACATCAGGACTATTAATAAAGGAAATATCTCTATCTGAATAATAACCAAGAACTTTAAAGAAATTCTTAGAATTATACAAAAAATTATCATCGTTAAATGCTAACAAAGCCTGTTTTATTTTTTGAATATTATAATCACACTCCATTGTTTATTCCTTTCGCTATATAACAACTAACCATGTGATGAGTTCAAAGTCTTCAATTGTATTTATTTGATTTGCTTTATTCGGCATAACAAAACTTTTTGATGAAAATAGTCCTGAGATAGCTTTTGTTTCAAATCGTTCTTTTATTTTTTTAACAGCAGAATCTAATAAGTCATTAAATAATTCTAAATTATTTCCGTAATCTGTTTGTTGGTCAAATAATTCATACAGATATGCATCGGCTTTATCTCGTCCGAGACATAAAGTTCTGTATATTTCCAATATTTTCTTTGAATTAACAAAAGTATATTTAATTTCGTTATTAAAAGTTATGTATACTAAAAAATAAGGTTGCAGAGGATTTATCTTATTCGCTAAATTAGAAGAATTTTTTTGTCTTAAACAAAAAATAACGCCTTCATCAAAATTAATTGTTTTGTTATCTCGCTTTAATTCTCTGCTTGTTACAGCGTTTATTCCTATGGGAAGATTTTTTAATTTTTCTTTATTTTTTTGTATATAATGCAATAACTCAACCCTAAAATCCTCAAAAGAAAAATCTGTTAATGAAACATTGTCGTCAAAATCTTCCAAATCCAAGATTTCTTCTTTCATACGTTTTAGTTGATTTTCTCTGTATTTTAAATCTTGTTTTAAGATATTAGTAACTTCATCAGGGCGTAAGATATTATCGGCATTTGTAGCTGAAATATCCGATAACATCATTTTGTCTTCAACTCTGCGTTTAAGATTAATATATTTGTCAAGATCTTCTGTCGCCCAGAAATTAACCATTTTTATATAGGAATTATGACTCCCTATTCTGTCAATACGTCCAAATCTTTGAATTAATCTGACAGGATTCCAATGAATATCGTAATTTATTAAATAGTCGCAATCTTGTAGGTTTTGTCCTTCCGAAATACAATCAGTTGCAATCAAAACATCTATTTGTTCTTTATCATCCGAGTTCCTGCTTTTTGAAAGCGGTGAAAAATTAGTTAAAATTTCCTCATAGTCGTTTTTCCCGAATGTGGTTTTTGTCTCGGTGCCTGTCACCAAAGCAATGTTTGTATTGTATTTATTCTTTATAATATCTTGTATATTTTCGAAAATATATTTTGCTGTATCGCTAAAAGCGGTAAAAACAATGATTTTTTTATTTTTTTGCCCTAAATCGTTTATGGTTGGATTTTGTATCTTATTGACGATTTTCTTTAATAGTTTTTGCAGTTTCGCATCTCTGTCAGGGGTGATTTTACTTGCTTTATCATAGAGATATTGTAATTCTTTTTCATCCTTTTCAATATCCTTTAGCCATTCGTCCGTGTTTATATCTCTTAAATCATATTTAAGTTTTTTTCCGATTAGAAATTCCTCTTGAACTTGTGGGATGTCTTCATTTTCATCTTCATCATATAGACTTTCTTCATCAAAATCATACTCTGACAGGTGATTTATTTTATCTTTTATAATATTAATTTTGTCCAAAGTATTTCCTAGTGTGATTTTGAAAGAATTGACCGAACTTTCCAACCGTTTGAGAAAATTAGATTTCATCATTCCTATTAAAAATGTTTCTCTTTTTTCTTGTGTAAATTGGGCAATCCCTGTATCGCTTTTATACTTTTCTTCATAACCTTTTTTTAAATATTTTGCAGGTGTAAATAAGGATAATTTATATTCCAAAATCCTATCATTAATTTCATCATAGGAAGGAAATTCATTTTTTATATCAGTTTCCGAATATACCGATTCAGGCTTATGTCGTTTGGGAAATTCTCCGATTTGTTGTAGATTTTCTTTGTAGTATTTTTGTATATGCTTTCTCGAACGAGCAATTGTTAATTCATCTAATAGATTGAAAAAGTCCGCATTTAGAGAGTTTAACAAGCTTTCTTGAGTTTTGTTTTCTTGGGTTGCCCATTTCGTAAATTCCTTTTTTGTTCTTGAAATAAGACTTTTTAAACTGGGAATATTTAAAGAATATTGGAATGCATTATCTGTATCAGCGGTAATAAAATAAAGCTGGTTCCTTAAATCTTCCAATGAATTATTGACAGGTGTCGCAGATAATAACAGAACTTTTGTCTTTCGACCTTTTTTAATAACTTCGTTTAATAATTTTTCATATCTGCTCATTTTCCCTTTTCTGCCGGGATTGTTGTTTCTAAAGTTATGTGATTCATCAATTACCAATAAATCATAATTTTCCCAATATATTTCTGATAGAATTAAATCTCCGGACTTCCCGCTATTACGACTTAAATCTGTATGACATAAAACATCATATCTAAATTTGTCTTCAATTAATGGATTAGTTTTTAAATTAGAAGTATATTTTACCCAATTGTTTCTTAATTTTTTAGGACATAATACAAGAACTCTGTAATTTCTTTGTTCATAATATTTAATTATTGCT
Organism: Cyanobacteria bacterium UBA7753; assembly: GCA_002481545.1. Lineage (GTDB taxonomy): Bacteria > Cyanobacteriota > Vampirovibrionia > Gastranaerophilales > Gastranaerophilaceae > UBA2883. The sequence goes on from DLEF01000023.1 coordinate 3,510, forward strand.
AATGCTTCGAAAGTTTTTCCTAACCCAACGCTATCGGCTATAATACATCCGTTGTTCTTGTTTATTTTATTTATAGCGGATTTTACTCCATCCTTTTGAAATTCAAATAGCATCTTCCATATTGCTGTGTCTGTATATTGCTTATGAGTTTCTATATCATCAAAAGAACTTTTTTCATCTAAATATTTTTCGAACAAATGATATAACGTTTTATAATAAAGAATTTCAGGAGGATTATCAGCATATAATTGCTCTAAATACTTTAATACTCTTGGTTTTACATCTTCAGTTAAACTATCATTATTCCATATTTCGTAAAACCACTTCTTCAAATCTTGGATATCTCTTTTATCTTGTACTTCCAAGTTAAGCTCAATATTTGAATTTTTTGCATATCCCAATCCTTTTAAAGTAAAATTAGAACTGCCTAATATAGCTGATTCATTTTTATTACTATCCGTTATGTGGTACATTTTCCCATGCAATAACCCGCTTTGCTTTACAGATTTTATTTTTACTTTGTTTTTTATCCATTTTGAACAATCTTTTGCTACTTTTTTCTGTTTTAATCTATTTTTTAATTCAATTTTTTCATTTTCTATATGATATTGTCTTAGTTGCCCGTTTTTAGGATTAATGGATTTTACAAATGTGGGTTCGCCAAATAAAAAATTCAGATTATTAATATTTTCAAGATTATCTTTTAATGCTTCATATGCATATATTGTGAAATATGCAGATACAATTGCCAAGTTTGAATTTTTGTTGATTTTCTCTTTTAAAAAATCCCCGATTTTTCCTCTTTCTCTGTTATCTTTTATACTTGAAGGTATTGTATTATGCATTTATTGTCCTCATTTTTTATATGATAGCATATATATCTTATTTTATCTTTAATGTAAATACTTTATAAATGAATTTTTTATTTTCAAATGCCAATGTCGAGTCTAATTCGGAAATAAGCGGTTGAGAAGAGTGTAACGTGCCAATTACTAATAGCCTTTTTATTCTGTGTAGAATCCGATATGTTTAGTCTTTCTTGGCTTTTCTATTAAATTATTCATAGCCGTGATAATTTGTTTAATGGTATTTTCATTTTTATGAAATCTGTTATTTGTGTTTTCAATATGTAACATGAGCATCTCTTTAATTTCTTCTATTTCTTTGTCTTTTGATGTTTGTATCATTGCATATTGCCTTAATGCAATAAAAGCTCGTACAATTTTAACGTTTATTTCTATTGCTCTGTCACTGCTTAAAACTCCCGATAACATTGTAACTCCATGTTCCGTAAAAGCATACGCATTAGAAGAACTATGCTTTAATTTTTTGAACCGGTCACAATTTGTGACCAGTTCATTTTGTTCTGCGTCTGTGAGTTGAAACATAAAATCCTTCGGAAAACGTTTTATATTTCTTTTTACAGCTTGATTAAGTTTCTTTGTCGTAACTCCGTATAATTCTGCGAGGTCACGGTCAATCATAACCTTTTGCCCTCGTATGGTTAATATCTGATTTTCAATCGTTGCAATTTCTTTTGTTTCACCATTCATAACAAATCCTGTACGTTGTTGAGACCATACTTTTTATGTTATCACTAAACTAAATCAAAAGCAAATTCATAAAAATATATAATTTGCACAAGCTATTTTATCGGTCATCCGGTGTTTCTTGGCTTGCCCAACTTATCAAGGTAATATTGTACAAAATATTTCATCTTGCATTCGTTTTTGGAATTTTGGAAAATAACTTTGTACAGAAAACATTTCTCACAATTGCTTTTGATTTGGTAGCATTCCGCAGCCGTTCTGTTCCACTGTTTTATATTCTTCCTGAAAGGAAGATGAGGTAAATCATCGTACATCTTTGAGCCCTTCTCCTATTCTGATAAATGTATGTCTTTAAGTCCGCTTGTTCTGTGTTAAAAGTTGACTAATTTAGTTTTATATGTTTAAATGTAAATTATTGATTTACATTATGTTTTTAATTGTAAATCATCAGTTTACATATGTCAAGAATAAAACACAAAATTTTACAAAGATGAAAATAAAAGAATTACTGAATTTAATAACTAAAAAAACGGGTGAAAATTTCTCTCAAAGTGACTTGGCGCGAGGACTCGGCACAACCCGTCAATCTGTTTCAAACAGAGTCAGAAACAACAGCGAAGTGACAATATCGGAGCTCCAAAAGATAGAAAAATTTATCGGAAAATCTTTGGTAGAAATTGAAAATCCGACATCTAACCTCGTAGACATGGACTACTACCCGGATGTTTTTGCAAGCTGCGGTTTGGGCGAAATTGTTTTTTCGGAAGAAAAAGAAAATGTGGAGCTCCCAACTTCTCTGATTTTCGGTTATTCAAAATCTAAAAAATATTCCATGATTTGTGCAAAAGGTGACAGCATGACTCCCTTTATAAATGACGGAGACAGGCTAATCGTTGAACATATAAATAACAACGAAATTATTGATAATAAAATATACGTTTTTTGCTACAAAAATGATATTTTTGTAAAACGTCTGTCAAAAAACTTTGATGAACTTATAATTAAGTCCGATAACCCGAACTATAGCACAAAAACAGTTAAATTAGAGGACTTGAATGATGTCAGAATAATTGGGCAAATTGTAGGAATAGTAAGGAGTATTTAATGGCAATCGAAGATAATATTATAATCAAACCTGACGGAATCTTATTGAAAATAAGAATCACTCCGAACTCCTCTAAAAATCAAATTATTCTTGAAAACGAAAGTATAAAACTCAAAGTCACGGCGCAACCGATTGAAAACAAAGCCAATAAAGCAGTTATTGAATATTTGGCAAAATTATTAAAAGTCCCGAAATCCTCTGTTTCTATAGTCAAAGGTCAAACCTCAAAAGACAAAACAGTGTTTATCGCTGTGACGGATGAAGGGAAACAAGGTTTGATAAAAAATAAGATACTAGGGCACTAAGGCACTAAGAAAAATAATAAGTCAGAGTTCATTCTGAGAAGCAGAAATATATATACCCATGGCTTTTTAGTTGTAGGGTGCAATTTTTTGCACCAAATAAAATATAATATATTTATAGTGAGAATTATCGCTCCCCCTCACTCGCATCTGTAACTGCTTGTTTACACAACAGCTGCGGTCTCTCCCGCAGATAGGGGCGAGACTAAAGTCTGCGCTATCGAACAAGCTTAATCGTTAGTTATGTATATTACTCTATTTTATGTTTTTAAGCTACAATAAAGGTATGAACATTTTACAAGAATTTGATACAATAGCTGCGATATCCACTCCGATTGCAACAGGCGGAGTCGGTGTTATACGTATTTCAGGCGAAAAGAGTTTCGAAATAGCCGAAAATTTATCGCATAAAAAAGATTTTAAACCAAATTATATAACCCACGGTTGGATATATGACGGAGATAAAAAAGTTGATGAAGTGCTTATTCTTCCGTTCAAGGCTCCTAAGAGTTATACCGGAGAGGACGTCATTGAGATACACTGCCATGGCGGAGTCAATATAGTTAAGAAAATTCTTCATCTTGCACTTAAAAACGGAGCAAGATACGCAGAGCGCGGAGAATATACAAAACGTGCTTTCTTGAATAAGAAAATGGATTTATCACAAGCGGAAGCTGTTGCGGATTTGATTGATTCCAAGACGGAGGATTTTGTCATGACTTCGGCAAAAAATCTATCGGGCGTTTTGGGCGACAAGATAAAATCCATAAGAAAAACTTTGTTTGACGCACTTTCTAAAATAACTGCCGCGATTGATTTTCCGGAAGATGTAAAAGAACCTGATAATGGTTATCTTATCTCGGAATTTGAAAAATCGATTAAGAAAATAGATAATATTTTATCTACCGCTAACACATCAAATGTTTTAAGGCAAGGTATAACGGTTACAATTGCGGGTTGCCCGAATGTCGGCAAATCTTCCTTGTTCAATACATTGCTCAATATGGACAGAGCCATTGTCACGGATATCGCGGGTACAACAAGAGATGTGCTCAAAGAAACTCTTGATTTCGGTATCCCCGTTACTCTCGTTGATACGGCAGGAATAAGAGATGATGAAGAAGTTTCCAAGGTTGAAGAAATCGGGATTGAATATTCAAAACAATCTTTGAGTGATGCGGATTTGGTATTGTTTATGTATGACGCGTCAAAAGGCATGACGGAGGAAGATAAGGCTATTTGGGAGCTTGTCAAAGACAAGAAAAATATAAGAATAGCAAGCAAATCAGACCTTGCGAATATTGACACCGATGATTTGAAAATATCAACAAAAACGGGCGAAGGCATAGACGAATTAAAGACAAAGATAAAAGAGGCTGTCTGTGACGTTAACCCTGAAAATTTGGAGTTTTCAACAAACCAAAGACAGCAGGATTGTCTGAGAAAAGCAAGAGAATCTCTTGTTATGTCTCTTGACGGAGCAAAAAGAGGAGAACTGCAAGACATGATATCAATAGACCTTAAGTCTGCCCTGCTCGCACTGGATGAAATCACAGGGGAAGTGATAACGGATGAAATATTGAACAATATTTTTGACCACTTCTGTATCGGGAAGTAATCTGTAGAATTGGTAGACTAAAGTCTACCCTACGGCTAAGGCACTAAGTAGGTCGGCTTTACTAAGCCGACAAAGTAAGTAGGGTGCGATGTTTCGCACCGAAAACCAAATCAAATATTATAAAATAAAACATAACGGAATAAAACATGATTAAGAAATTTTGTTTATTTTTAATAGGGATTTATCAAAAGATATCTAAGTATACTCCTGCGGTATGCAGGTTCACTCCGACGTGCTCAGAGTATATGCGCCAAGCGATAGTAAAGTACGGAGTTTTAAAGGGCGGATGGCTCGGGATAAAGCGAATTTGCAGGTGCCACCCTCTAAACAAAGGCGGATATGATCCTGTTCCGTAATTTTAGGTATTTATTTTGATAAAAAGATACGATTTTTAGGTAGATAATTTTATAAAATAGGTTATTAATATATGTAAGGACAAACCCTCATCCTGCATTTGTACGGCTCCTATGTCGCCTACAACTGCTGTCCTTCTCCCAAAGGTAGAAGGGCTATAACCCCTCTACCTCTGGGAGAGGGGTATAATTTCTTAGTGAGTTTACGAACTTAGAAATTTGGAGTGAGGGTTTGTCCGTAAGTCTTAAGAGCCATTTTTCTATTATAAAAAAATAATGCCTAAAATAATTGTACGTTTTATGCCACATAAACAATAAAAAATCCCGAAACAAGTTCGGGATATCAAATCTTCATTTGCTGTAGAAATGTATAATAATTAAACTTTTATGCAATCAATCCCAATCTTATTTTGTTCAATTCGCCTAATTGGGTAGCCCCAATCATATTGTACTTGTATTCGTTGTTCAATTTTTCGTTATCAGAGATAGGAACAACGGTAGAGTTAGTTTTATAATCGTTGTTTTGGGTAAAATCGGCAAACTGTACCGAGCTGACGGAATTGTCGGGTTGTGCGGTTTGTTTTTGAACAACCTCCATCATGGAAGAGAAGTCTTTGTTTGTCCCGTTCAGTTTGTTTAAATTCTGTTCCGAATTTGTTGCAAGGGTGGTTTGACGTTTGACGAGTTCAGCTTTTTGCAGCAGCTGTCTGTCAACATTCATGTTTCCGCTCGGAGCAACGCCAAGTGATTGTAATCTTCTGATTACTTCAAGCATATCTCTGTTTACGGGGTATTGACCGACCGAACTGATTGATGAAACCATTTTAAGCCCTTACTTCTACGTAACTTGTGATATAGGATAAACTAAATTCATACCACACTAATATACATGTACCAAATTTTTCTTCTTTTGTAACCCATGTACCGTGTGTTTTTAGTCCTTTTGTTACAAAACTTAACAAAAAGGACAAAATTAATCAATTCTTTAAGCTAAAAAAACTTTATATGAATGTAAGGTTAGTTTATTAAGTTTAAAAAGGTTAGGTTATTATGGCAGACACAACAGTTAATACAGCAGCAATGAATCCGTATATGTTTATGAATACTCAATCATCTATGGCAAATGATGTATTCGGCGGTAAATATTTCAACGGTTCTCCTGCAAGTCTTGTCGCACCTAATTTTATGAAACAGCCTGCTCGCAACAAAGCACAGTCAATTTTTCAACAATATTATGCGTCAATGACCGGTGCTAATACTGCTCCTACTATGCAGGATTATATGGCAGCAACCCAGATAGCAAGCATGTTCTCAGCAAACAATCAAATCCCTGTGACACAAACATCTTTTATGCAAAATGATGTATTTGCTAAAAAATATTGTTAACATTCACTAATATGTAAGTGATGTGTAGAAGAAATTTTTTATAATACAAACCTTATAATGGGCGAAAAGCCTTAACCTTTACTTTAACGGATATTAAGAGAGATTTTAATTTTTAAAAAAAGATACTAGGGCACTAAGGCACTAAGAAAAAATACGTTTGTTTTGTTTTCGATTATGTATTTTGGTGCAAAAAATTGCACCCTACAACTACCACTGTTGTTAGCCAAGACAAAATTTAAGGCATGTATTATTGAAATTACATGCCTTAAATAATTACTAATTATGCATTATGAATTATGCATTATTTTTGCCCCATTTTGAGCAAGTTGCAATCTTCATCTCTTTTACGTTCTTCGTCTTTGTAGAGTTTAGAACGGTTAATAACTTCGTCAAAATCAATCTCATGAGCGTCGAAATCAGGCCCGTCAACGCAGGCAAATCTTACTTTCCCGCCGACAGTGAGTCTGCAAGCTCCGCACATGCCTGTTCCGTCAACCATGATAGGGTTCATGGATGCTTCCGTTTTGATACCTTTGTCTTTAGTTAAGTTCGCAACGGCTCTCATCATAGGCATAGGTCCGACTGCTATTACATAATCGACTTTTTCTTTATCCATAATATTTTGCAGAACGGCTGTTCCGAAACCTTTAATCCCGAGAGATCCGTCATCGGTTGTAATGAACAATTCCGTGCAGGCGTCTTTCATTTTATCCTGCCAGAAGATTAAATCTTTTGTTCTTGCACCCATAATCATATAGACTTTGTTGCCTGCATCTTTGAAGGCTTTTGAGATAAGGTAGCATGGAGCTGCTCCGTAACCGCCCGCTACACAAACAACGGTGCCGTATTTTTCTATATGAGTAGGTCTGCCCAAAGGTCCGACCAAATCAACAAGTTCATCGCCGACATTCAATGATGCCAGTTTCTTTGTCGTATATCCGACAGCCATAAATACAAGGGTTAAAACGCCGTTTTCTTTGTCAACATCAGCTATTGTGAGCGGTACTCTTTCTCCGTTTTCTTCCGCACGGAAGATAATGAACTGACCTGCCTTTGCATTTCTGACTACATAAGGTGCCTCTACTGTGATTTCATATTGGTTAGGACATAATTCTTTTTTAGATAAAATTTTATAACTCATTGTTTGTATTCCTCTATTCTGTTTAATTTATCTGTCATGCTGAATTTATTTCAGCATCTTTATAATTCTGTATAAGATCCTGAAACGAGTTCAGGATGACAGGCTCCACAAATATACCGTAAATTTTTATTTATATTTTATCACCAATATTATAAAGAGGAAATATTATATTTACAAAGCGGAAAAAAGAATATAAAATAAAGTCAGGTAGTGTAAAACTTTACACTTTGCACTTTTAACTTAAGAAGGAGAAAGTATGATAAAGAGTTTATTATTCAGTATAGTTACGACGGCGCTTGTAGTTCTGGGTGTAGGAAATTACGTAAACGGATGGTTTTTGCACGGTTATAACTGGTTATGGCTTGCAATCCCAACATTTTGGCTTGCTTACAAACTGTTTTCCAGAGTATTTAAAGTATTGGATATGATTATCTTGCTTGTGATAATCATTGCTATAATATACTTAAAGGTTAACGGCATAGGTGTTCCGAGCATATAAGTAATTGATAAAATTTAATTCACATTTAATAAACGAGTACGATTAATTATTAACTGTACTCGTTTATTTCATATTATGAATTATATTCTTTTTGTATCTCATCAACTACTGTATTAATTGTGTTTTCCCAATCGTTCATTTTCTTGTTAACAAACGGTTTTACGGATTTGTAAAATACGACATCATCGCCCGTTAAATCGAACCATCTAAACTCGTACTCCCAATTAAACAATGCATATGTTTTTTTGTTTAGAACTCCCGCAAGGTTTAGAATACAATTATCAGAGTTTAATATTAAGTCACAATTTTCTATTGCAGCTGCCGTATCCTCGAAATCATTAAAAGTTTTCCCGAGATTTATAAAACCTGCGGGAATATCTTTGTCAGGTATTTCTTGATTTAGTATATAAAATTGATAACCTATCAACTTCTCTTGTAATATCTTGAGATTTTTCAATGGAATATCTCGAGTTGTATTACCTATCTTATTTCCAATAAAAGATACTCCAATTTTTATCTTTTTATTGTCAAAATAATTTTTCTTATAATACTCAATTTTATTTTTATCAACATTGATAATATTCTTTCCTTGAGAAAAGTCTTTTTTATCCATATTTAAGATTTTGAAAATATCCATGGATGGCATATAATAATCAAATTTTAATGAATCAAGAGAAGTGTGTCCCGCAGGATAAATTTCTATCCCGCATGTATTATTTTCTAATAATGTATATACGGCATCTTGTACAACGAAAATAATTTTTTTTACGAGAGGTTTTAGCCGATATAAATATTGAGAAACGAAGAATGTATCGCCAAATCCTTGTTCAAAATATATCAATAAAGTTGAATTTTTTATATTCTCTCCTGCCCATCGAGGAATATTTACATTTGGGATTTTTACCGGGAATTTAGTTTTATGAAATCTGGATTCATAATATTTATAAAATTGTTTAGAGTCGCTGTTTTTCATTGAACAGATAGCATACTCAAATGCTTCGTCATTCGTTAATCCCCCTGCGTTTAACAGTTTGTTCCAATACGGTTCGGCTTTATCTAATTGGTTATGCAGTTTATACATCAAACATAAATTTATCAAATATAATTTATTTGTCGGATATTTTTCAACAACAAGTTTAAAATATTTGATTGCTTTGTCCAAAGTTTTCAGGTCATACGTCTTATTGTATATATAATTGTAATAACATCCAAGCCAGTTATAGTCATCCGCAAGGACATCTCCGTCAGGTTTAGAATCTACATATTTTTGCAGGTACTTTGCCGCTAATTCATAATCCTCTAAATCAGCAAAAACTTTTGATAAATCTTTGAGTATTTCAATATTATTTTCATCAACAATACTCCTCAAATATTCTGAAAGCGATATGCATAAATCTCTTTGTTTCGTTTTTGCAAGAGTTTTAAGGTAATATTTTATCAGTTCAATGTTTGTATTATTAATTTGGAATAATATAGCAGAGGTAATAAGAGCATTTCCCCAGTCTTCGCCCTTAATATAACCTTCCAGTTTTTCAAACAAGCAAGAATAAAATATATTGCGGTTTATATCGATTTCTTCTAAAATTTTTGGTTTTATTTTTCGGCTTACTTTAGCTTTCTGTAAAGAGATAATATTGTTGTTGAAATATTCGCCTCTAAAATTTTATCCTGAGCCGCTAATCCCAGCCAAAAGCTTCTGTTTAGTTTATACATTAATTCTTCAGGAATATTATTCATGCCTTGATTATAGCATGTTTGTTTAAATCAAAACAATGTTAAGAGAATAAGTATTTAAAAAATAATAATGACGGAATTTTATATCCCGTCATTATATAATTTTATAGTTGTTTGATGTTTTCTTTTTAAGAGGCGGTACCTTTAGTCAGTTTGGTAGCACCATAGCTGTCGCCACTGGATTTCAAATCAATCTTATGCGTTTTATCATCGACAGTTACTGTAACAACAACGCCATCGTTATGAGCTTCCCAGCCTTTGTCTCCTGTTTTGTCGTCTTTAGTCAAATCAGAGAGATCAAGTCTCAATTTGTATTGTAAATCGTTACCTGAAGAAGATGAGTATTCATAAGTATATTCATTTTTAGAAGTTTGGTCGGTTAAAGTGATATATTGAGGATATCCGGTAGGGGCATCTTTTGTAGCATCACTATCGCTAATGTTTTTAGCTTTTTTACCTGCATCAGAAACACCAATGCGGATTCCGTCTTTAGTTTCAGCAGAAATGGTATGTTCTAAGTTTGTATGTTTAGTATTTTGAGCTTCCCCTGAATATACATGATTTTTATCATTTAATGCATCTTTGAAAGCACTTGCCGTAGGTTTGTTGTTTCCTGAAGCTTCACCACTGCCGCTTGCGGAAGAACTGCCGCTTGCTGATGAGCTGCCACCTGCAGAACTGCTGCCGTCTGCAGAAGAACTGCCGTTCGCAGAACTGCTACCACTTGCTGAAGAGCTGCCGCCTGCTGATGAACTGCCACTTGCCCCGCCTGCCGTTGGTCTTCCGTATACGCCACAGGTATTAATCAACCAACCGTTATATGGTCTTGCAAAGTTATTACCGTAACCGAATAAATTTCCGCCTGCTCCGTATTGGAATCCGGAATTAGGGAAATAATTGGTTGTTTGTGCTTGACCACCGCCGAACAGTCCGCCCAAAGCTCGACCTAATAATCCAAAGCCTAAGCCTGCAAATAAACCTGTTCCGAAGTTTCTGATTTGAACCCAAGTTGAAGGTCTTGATTGGCAACATTGATTGTTGAAGTTAAAAATGTTTATTCTGGTACCAAGATTCATTGTTGGTTCAGATTCTTGTTCTTGCGTATGTGTTATGTGTATCGGTGCAAAGTTCGTACCACGCAATGGAAATGTCATTTTTAATCTCCTGATTTTTGTATCTTATATATAAAGTATATACAAAGGAAATAATTGCCCATGTTGTATACATGTTGTTACAATTCTTAACATGCTAAAACCATGGTGTAGCATGGGTTTCGGCGATTTTCATAACTAAAAAATACCCGAATGATAGGCTTTTAAGGTGATACTAGATAATAAATAATTTGCAAAATGTTATATAATTCTTTAGTAAAAACAAAAAATTTGAAATTAAAAAGACGAAAATAATTAAATATTTCCGTCTTTTTACATATTATTTTGATAAATTTTTTTATTATGCGTCTAATTTTAATTGTTTGCTTGCGTTTTTAGTAGCTATTGCTTGTCCGCGGCCGTTTGTAACTACAAGTTTTCCATTTTCGATTGAAACTTTTAGTTTAGTTCCGACAGAATAACCGCTGTTAAATTCGTAACCTTTATCGGTTCCGTTGTCATCAGCTTTTAAGTTAGAATCTTTTTGGCTGATTACATAGGTTAATTCTTTTGAGCTTGAATTATATTCAGGACTTGTTAACGTATATTTGTTTCCGGAAGCATCCGTAATAGTGAAGTATTTAAGATATCCGTTCTGCAATTCGTCTTTAGAGGAACCGTCAGCTTTACCTTCCGTTACGTTATCTTTTCCGTCGGTATTGCTTACTTCTACGGTATTTTCTCCTACTATTTTACCGGAGTTTTTGCCTGACGTATCTTTTACCCATGCATTAAATGCACTGGCATTGGATAAATCTATTGTTCCTTGTGTATTATTATCCGTTTTCTTGCCGTCATCAGTTTTCTTGTCATTATCTGTCTTTTTGTCGTCATCGGTTTTTGCAGAAGGTTTGTTTCCGTTAGTTTGACCTATTCCGCCAACACCGCATGTATCAATCCAACGTCCGCTAAACGGTCTTGTATATCCGTTATTAACGAATCCGAACAAGTTTCCGCCTGCTCCGTATTGGAAGGACGGAGCGTTGAATTGAGAATAACCGTTCATATAGTTATTTGCCTGCATTTTGTTGCCGAAACCAAATAATCCGCCCAAGGCACGACCTAATAATCCAAAGCCGATACCTGCAAATAACCCTGTGCCAAAGTTTCTGATTTGAACCCAGTTCGATTGGCGAGGTTGGCAACATTGGTTGTTAAAGTTAAAGATGTTGATTCGAGTACCAAGATTTGGTCCGCTTAAATTCAGACCGTCATTGCTCGGATGAACTTGATATGAGTGATGTAATTGGCCCATTTCAATTTGAGCATCTCTAATTGCTGACATTTTACAGCTCCTCTGTTGCTTTCTTGTATATATAAAGTATATACTCAAGAAATAATTGCCCATGTTTAAAACATGTTGTTACAATTCTTAACATGCTGAAACCATGATACAGCATGCGTTTCAGGGTAATTAGTCAACGGAGAATAAGTCTTTAATATCTTCCATTGTAAGTGATTTAGTAATGTTTCTGTCAACGGATATTACGCTGTCAACAAGGTCACGTTTTTTAGTTTTGAGTTTTTGGATACGTTCTTCAACAGAGTTTTTAGTGATAAGACGATATACAAATACCTTCTTAGTCTGACCGATACGATAAGCACGGTCGGTTGCCTGATCTTCAACTGCAGGGTTCCACCACGGATCGTAATGGATTACATAATCCGCACCCGTAAGGTTCAATCCCGTACCGCCGGCTTTCAAACTGATTAAGAATATCTTGACATTAGGATTATTGTTGAAGTTATCAACAGCTTTCTTTCTGTCTTTGGTTTTACCTGACAAGTATTCATATTCAATGCCGACACGGTCTAACCAGCCTTTGATAATATCAAGCATATCTACAAACTGGCTGAATAAAAGTATTCTGTGTTTTTCTTCTATAATCTGTTCTAACATACCTTTGAGGTATTCAAACTTACCTGATTGTATAACGCCCAATTTATGTTCTTTATCATACAATTTCGGATGACAGCATATCTGACGTAATCTGAGCAATGCCGAGAAGATAGACATTCTGCTCTTTTCCAAACCGTTGAGTTCGATACTCTTGAACAATTCTTCCTTCGTAGAATCCAAGATATCCAAGTAGAAGTCTCTTTGTTCAGGCGTCATTTCACAGTATGCCATATTTTCAACCTTATCAGGTAAATCTTTCGCAACGTCACGTTTCATACGACGTAAGATGAACGGATAAATCTGGAGTTTCAAACGTTTTTCAACCGTCTTATCCTGTTTTTCCATAATAGGTGTAACGTATCTTGAATTAAATTCCGGCATGCTGAACAAGAATCCCGGCATCAAGAAATCAAATACAGACCATAATTCCTCCAACTTGTTCTCAATCGGGGTACCTGAAAGAGCCAATCTGTGAGTGCCGTTCAATGTCTTAACAGCTTGTGCTGTTTGCGAAACCGCATTTTTAATATTCTGCGATTCATCCAAGATAATATATCTGAAATCATATTTTCTAAACTTAGCTATATCACGTCTTATGAGAGCATAACTTGTGATAACAATATCGTATTCGGGGATTTTTTTGAAAAGTTTTGTTCTGTCAGGCCCTGACAATTTCAAACAAGTCAGGTCAGGAGTAAATTTCTCAATTTCAGATTCCCAGTTAAATACGACCGTAGTAGGCGTGATAACCAATGTCGGCTGTGCTCCGTCAACATCTTTGACTTTTTGAAGCAATGTCAAAGCCTGCAGGGTTTTACCTAACCCCATATCATCCGCCAAAATACCGTTCAGACCGTATTTATACATAAACCATAACCAGTTGAAACCTTTAATCTGGTAATCACGGAACTTGGCGTTAACCTTCGGCAAATCTGTAGGTTCGGTCGTTGAGAATGTCGTAATCTGTGTCCAGAATTTCTTGAAATCATCACTCATTACAAGTTCAAATCCGAGGTTTTCCAATTCTTTTACCAAACCTGTACGGTATGTTTTAATTCTAAATTTGTTTTCATTGTTTCTGTATGCATCAAACGAATTGAAAGCTTTTAACATTTGATAAATATTTTGAGCAGGATATTCAACAAACCCGAGACTGCGGACTCTGCTGTATTTCTCTCCGCCCTGAATAGTCTCAAATATAGTATCAAAATCAATAATCTCTTCGCCGACACGTCCGTATAACTGAATTTCAAATTCATCGACCGCATCGTTACAGAAATCAATCTTTGCACACATTTTGAACGGTTCATCAAGAAGTTTGAAGAAGTGCATATCGTCTCTTTCTTCAAATCTCCAGCCTTCACCTGCCTGTTTCATATAATAGTTATAAAAATCAATCGCGGTTTCTTTATCCAAAACAAGATTGTTTGTTTGCATAGGCATAAATTTACATGCCAAAAGCATTGCATAAGCTTCTCTTTCGTGCTGATAGTTACGTTTTACCCAGTAAACAAAATCCTCGCCGTTTTCTTTCTTTGTAACCGCAATATAAGGTGATTTTGTTTTTTCATCCTGTTTTGAGAACGGAACTCTGACTCCGTCATATTCAAACTCTAACTCCGCTTTCAATGATTGGTCATAGTCAATACCTAACGTTACAACATTGATAGGAGGTCTTTCCTCCATCATAAGTTTTGAAATCTGTTCGGATACATGAACAGGTATAAGTTTTTGGATTGAAGGCAGTTCTTCATAGATAAATTTTCCGCTTTCTGCCTCTTTCAAATCAGTAAATGTCTGTTTAATTATATATTGCGGTAACTCGTTCATCGCAACATTGATAGGGAAAATAACGTTTTTGTATCTGCCCCATTTTAACTGACGTGAAAAATACTTAACTTCTTCAAACGGGTAAACATCATCGGAGTTTGGTCTGTCCCAATATAGTGCAAGCGTTAAGCTACCGTTGTTTGCAGCTTCTACATCCATTGTGAGTTTCCACACATCGTCCGAGAATTTAATTCTTTGTTTTGTTCTCTCATCAAGTACTTCTTCTACTTGTGATAACAGAGGAAACATCGGCATAAACTTGGTAATCGGGATATCGTACCAACCTGCTTTTTTATCCTGTCTTGCCGTTTTAAGTATTTGTTCAAATACGGCAAGCTCCGCTTGTTGTGCGCTGTTGAGTTCAAACCCGCCTTCAACTTTTTGTGCTTCTATAAGTGCTCTCAAAATGTTTTCAAGAGAACGTATAATTTTCCCTGTATGTCTGTCTTTAATCAGAATAGAGAAGAAATTCTGACGACGCTTATTGTTGAAGTGGAAAATATAACTTCCGATAGGCGGTTCCGTGAGTGCGGTATCTTCATCAGGATACTCAAATGTTTCGCCGTATTTTGTTTCTAACCAATCTTCATAAGCGTGACAGTCTATTGCTTTTAGAGCAATTGCGACTGTGTGTTTGCACCATTTTTCCTTCAAAGGGCAGTTACAACGGGTTTCAACGGCATTTTTCTTGAATACCAAATCCGTTGCATAAAAATCCTGAAAGTTCCCTTTGACCTTACATTGATAAAAGTTCTTTGTAGGGTTAGCCTCCAGTATCATATCTTTTTTATAATACTCGTAACCGCGTCTCCAGCTCCCCGCAGACGCATTATCTTTGACATATTTAAAATTGAATTTAAAAACCTTGCTCATTTAAGCGAGTCAATCCTTTTCGGGTTCATAATCACAAAACGGTCATTTATAACTGCATATTAGTGCTATCTTAACATTCGGGCGCATACATAAATAACCTTCAAGCCCATACAATTATTGTACACGAATTTAAAAAAATTACAAGAGGATTAATATAATTAGTAATTTGTAATTTGTAATTCGTAATGCGTAATTAAAGATACTAAGGCACTAAGGCACTAGGAGACGGCTCCGCCGATTTTCCCCACCTAACCTCCCCAAGCAGGGGAGGAACAGAAGGTGCATAATTCATAATTATCGGCGGAGCCGTCATCCGCCCCGACTTGGGGAGGAAGAAAAACTTGCGATAAAGAAAGTAGGGTGCGGTCACTACCGCACCAACGAAATCGTGAAAAATTTTGTATACATGAAGGCGGGGAACAACAAAAATTCATAATTACCCATAAAAAAAACTCCTCTCTGTTGAGGAGTAAAATTTTTAATTTAGGAAGGGTTTCTCTCTTAATTTAAACGGTAATCTTTTTTTTACTTAACAATTATCGCTATCTTTAATATCTTACATATATATAAAGTTTATATACTCTTCTCAATTTCAACAATAGTTTAAATTGTAACATGTCTTAACATACTCGGGGTGTGACTTTCGGGCTGATTGAAAATTATTTTATTTCGGAAAATTTCTGCTTTGCACTTTGGGTATGTATCGTTTATAATGGAGCTATGTTTAAGTATTATAAAAAATATGTTCCGTATCTTTTTATATTGCCTGCATTGATTGTATTGACGGTATTTTTCTTTATCCCGTTTTTCCAAACAATCGGGTTGAGTTTTTATGATTATTCGCACAGTATTTACCACCCGAGTTTTGTAGGGCTGCAAAATTACCATGCAATATTCCATTCAAGCTTGTTCTACAAAGTTATGGGAAATACTTTTTTATTCCTTGTTATGGTAGTTCCGTTTTTGGTGATATTCCCGCTGTTTTTGGCGGTGCTGATAGACCAAAAAATAAGAGGGATAACCATGTACAAAATATTGATTTACCTGCCTGTTATTGTGTCAATCGTTGTTGCGGCAATCGCTTTCAAATGGTTGTATGCGCAAGAAGGTATTTTAAACTATTTCGTAACGAGGTTAGGATTTAATCCGATAGGTTGGCTCACGGATACAAGATATTCGCTTTTCTCGGTTGCAATTGTTACAATCTGGAAAGGTGTCGGATATTATATGATGATATATTTAGCCGCACTTATGAGTGTTCCGCAAGAATTATATGAAGCTTGTGATATAGACGGAGCAAGCTTTTTGCAGAAACATCTTACCGTTACTATTCCGCAAATTCTTCCGACGATTGCACTTGTTTCAACAATCAGTTTAATATCCGCAATGAAAGTCTTTGTTGAAATTTACGTTATGACAAAGGGCGGCCCTTTGAACTCAAGCAAAACTATTGTTTATTATATATACGAAAGAGCATTCGAAAACCTTGATTTGGGCTACGCGTCGGCTCTTGCGGTAGTCTTGCTTGTTATAATTATGATATTCTCACTGCTCAATATATTCGTATTTGAAAAAGACAAATATCAAATATAAAAGTCGGCTTTATTTGTTTCTTTTTAGAATATTCAATATTCCGTTTAAATTAAAACCGTTACCTGAAGTAGATGTGTTGTTGTCTACCGGCATAGCCTGTAAAGATGTTGCCATTTTAAGAAATTCATCTCTCGGTATCGGTTCAATTTTTTCAGGGTGCCAAGGATTAGCAACATAAACGGTATCTTTTGTGATTTTGACGACAGTCAGTGCATGTCCGCCCCCTGCTTTTGTAACCCCGTCGGGCCCATCTTTTGCAACGCGACATCCGAATGTTATTGCATATTGACCTTCTTTTCCTGTGTATTGGTCTAATTTTGTGTTGAGTGCTTGTTCTCTTTGAGTATAATGGCTTACCTCCGATAAAGAGGCTGATTTATACATAGAGACATCTGCCCCTGTGCGTCGAGCCATTTCTTCGCGGGTTATATATCCGTATTGTCCGTCCTTGTACGGTTTAGCCTTATTATATTTTTTATCACCTGCAGTGTATACATCGGATTTTTTACCTGTAAGCAGATATCCTGCGTCCCATGTGAAACCGCTACTTAAGACGTCTCCGGGTTTGTTGTCTTCCCAGCCGATAGGTTGACCGTCGGCAGTTGTACAATCGTTAGGCTTGCCGAATTTTTTTTGTGTCAGATACATTTCAGCTCTGTATGATTCCATTGCAAGCTCATATGCGACAACTTCCAAATCTCCTTTGGAATACATACGGCTGTTTCCTGCTTTATTGAGAGTTTCTTTTGTAATATGGTAAGTCCCTGTAATAGGAGTTTTTAGTCCTTTCTTTTCATAATAGTTTCTGATTTTTATTGCGCCCGGAAGAGTAACCGTATATGAGCCGTCATTATTTTTCCTGCAGTTCTGATGTAAAAGTGCCTGTCCGCCTTTTGTATTTCTTATCGCATTTATTTCTGCCAAAAAGTAACAATCTCCGCGTCTGTCTTGTGCGGAATCTCCTATGTATCCGTCTGCCGTAGAGGCATCATTTCCGGGGACGGGTATTCTGATATTTTGTCCGCCGGGACCTCTGACAATTTTGGTGCTCCCGCCGCCATACATTTGAACCGAATTTGTGTCAATTGTTCTGGTGTTACCTCGTCGTTCTCCCAATTGGTACGCTTGTTTCTTTAATCCCGCTCTGCTTAATGCTTGAGAAAGTTTTTGTCCGACTCCTTTGTCTGTTTCTGTGCCGGATTCGTTTTGAGGGAAATTAATATCACTAATAGATAAGTTCTCAATATTTATTCTATCTACCATACTAAAAAAATCCTTTTTGTTGGCTCTCACTACTATATATAAAATTTATATATAGTCTGGATTGCCTATAAACAATAGAAATCTTAATAAATATTTACATTTATTCCTGTGGTAAAAATGCATATTGTTTTAAAAACTTGGGCACTTCTTCATCCGCGTTTTCATTGATATAATGTACTTCCATTCCCTCGTCTTCCGCTATCCATACCAATAAATTGGCAAAAGCCGTCTGCATTGATGTTCCGATAACCAGAAAAACAGCTTTTTCATTTTCGGATTTTGCTTTTCTTGCCGTTTGAATAATCAAATTCATGACATCTATTTTATGTAAAATATCCTGACCGTACAGAACAACATTATTATCCCTGCAGCTGCCGTGGATTTCAAAAACAACTCTTGAGCCCGCTTTTTGATGCAGACCGTCAACATTCATCGTAATGACAGGGATTTGCAAATCGGCAAGAGCCTTGTGTGCTTTGGTTGGTTCTTTCCCTTCTACCGTTTTTCTTAAATTTTCCATTATCTGCTGAAACTCTTTCGGGTGAGAATTTTTAAATTCTACGGAAAGTTTTTCTTTTATTCCTTCTCTTTCTTCAAACGTCGGAATCCCCGCAGACTTTGATATACCTGCTCCCGTAAACGCAATTATTTTCATACTTTACTCCTTAATTTTTATAAAAAGATTATAAAAGATTTTATTCGTTTACACATCCTAAAATTTAAGTAGATAATATTATCTATTTTTTATGATTTGTTATTTCGGTGCGATTATGTGATAATCAAAACCATGAAGGAAGTATTTAACGAACTTTTGCAGAACAGAAATTTTTTGATGTTTGCGTTTACGGTCTCTTATGTTTTGGGATTGTTCGCATTTTTTACGGGGAAACCCGTTCTGTTCTCGGGGATTGTGACATTATTGGCGATTATTCTTATACTTAAAGAATTTCCGTATAAACAAATCCTTGTTTGGATTGCGGTATTTTATCTAGGATTTTTCAGTGCTAATTATAGGATAAAAAATTCTGATTCGATTTCGCCTTTGGCACCTGCGAACGCTGTTATCACAGGACAAATATTATCTATTCCGAACAGCAACAATCCGAAAAATACCAAGTTTTTCTTCAAGGTAAAAAAGATAAAAGTTGAGAATGATAGTTATGAAAATCTTGATAATAAAACACTTGTGACGATAAATTCTCACTCCAAAAATCCCGACTTTTCAAACCTTGTAATCGGAAACAGTTACGTAATAAAAGGAAAACTAAGGAAACCTTTTGCCTCGACCAACCCTTCCCAATTTTCTTATGAAAACTATCTGAGAAACTTTAAAACTTATACAACATTTTATGCATATCAAAATGACGTGAATAAGATAAACGCGCCTTTAGGACTAAAATGGAAAATTATCCAAAGATTAAACAATGAGCGCATGGAAATATTAAATACACACGCAAAATACCTTAAAAATCCAAACATACAGGTATTGGGCGGTATTGTTTTCGGCGATGACGCGATAGCACCTCCCGATTACATAAAAGCATCGTTTATAAATTCGGGTTTATTGCATATCCTTGCGGCATCTGGATTGAACGTTGGGTTTATCAGCGGATTTCTTTTGTTCTTTCTATATCATTTGAGAGTGCCTTATAAGATTAGAATAATATCCGCTATCGGGGTTGTTATCTTATATTGCCTGATGACGGGGCTCGGAGCCTCTGTCGTAAGAGCAGCACTGATGTTGATATTTGTACTTTTGGGAAAACTTATAGACCGAGACGCGCAGAGTGTGGCACTATTGTCTTTTGTCGGGCTTTTAATGCTCATTTATAATCCCGCATATATAAATGATGTCGGCTTTCAGCTTTCGTTCATTGTGACTTTAGGTATATTACTAATGGCAAATGTTGTTTTGCAGTATACAAAACGACTGCCCGAATGGCTCACGGGCTCAATATTTATCCCGATTGTTGCACAGTTATGGGTTGCTCCTATTCAGATGTTTTATTTTAATACGTTCAGTCTGTATTCGGTTTTTGCAAACATTATAACAATGCCTGTGCTCTCTGTTATAAGCTGCGGCGGGTTTGTAAGTTCAATCCTCGCTATGGTTAATCCGATTGCGGATTTTGTGTGCAAATGGTCAGATTTAATTCTCAATCCGTTAATCACAATATTAATAAAAGTATCGGATTACTTCGGATCACTTCCTCATGCGCTTGTCACAACAACGCATCCGAGCGTTATACAGATACTTATTTATTATGTAATTTTAGGTGCCGTAGTTTATCTTCTCAAAACCAAATTTGAAAACAAAAAAGTATTGTTATGCACAATTATTATGTCAGGGCTGTTGGCACTGAGTGCTATGGTGCATATTCCTAACCATAATTTTGAAGTTATTGCCTTCAATGTCGGAAACGCTGACGCCTTCCTTTTGAAGAGCCCAAAGAATAAATATTTCATAATTGATACGGGTAAAATCGGCTACAACGGCGGAAAAACTCAGGCAAATATCATAATCCTGAAGTACTTAAAAGACAGAGGAATAAAAAATATTGAAGGTCTTATCGTCACTCACTTCGATTCCGACCACTGCGGAGGAGCTGTCGATTTAATCAATAATTTGAACGTCAAAAAGGTCTATGTAAACTCTCTGTATAACGATAAAAGACTTGCCCGCCAAATATACGGCGCAATAGACAGAAAACATATATTAAAGGTACTAGCACAAAATAATGCGGTTATTTATAAAGAGCCTGATTTTAAGATAACGACATATAGGGCAAAAATTCCGGAGCACGGGCATGACAGCGAGGCAAATGAAAACTCTGTAATAGCACTTGTGCAAAACGATAATACTACAATGTTGTTTACGGGCGACTCGGGAGTCAGAGCGTTTAACCAAATAAAACGATACCTCCCTCACAATATAACTATCTTAAAAGTCGGGCACCACGGCGCGAAAAATGTTATTGATAAAAATATGATGAGATATTTGAACCCTAAAATATCCGTTGTATCGGTCGGGTATAACAGATACGGACATCCGAACCCGCTCACGATAAAGATTTTATCAACTTCCAAGGTAGTAAGAACAGATAAGATAAACGCCATAAAAGTTATCTCGAACGGCAAAGACTATGAAGTTGACGGTTACGACTCAAATACGAGAAAATTTTACAAAAAATACAGCGGAAAGGACTAATCTGTGGATAAGATAAATATAGCATTCGGAATAACGGAAGATTGGCTCAAATACACCTGTGTCACTATGTGTTCGATATTGTCGCATGCCTCGAGTGGGGAGTATAATTTTTATATTTTAAGTACAATGTCGGAGGAAAAATTTAAAGAAAATTTTGCACCGTTTAAGGAAAAATTATCTTCAATTTATCCGTTCTCGATTAACTATATAAAGATGGATTTATCGGATTTTGATGGGATTGTCCATGACAAAAGAGTCGGAGTTTCCGCATATTTTAGGTTAAAACTTCCGTCTGTTACAAAGTTGGAAAAAGTTATTTATTTGGATTCCGACCTTGTTGTTTTGGACGATATAAAACAATTGTGGAAGCATGATATAAGTGATTATTATTTGGCTACGGTTGAGGATAAATATTCCGCTCTTATGACCTGTCAGGCGGGGCTTTCGGATGATGACACCTATTTTAATTCGGGTGTTATGGTTATGAACCTTAAAAAATTCAGAGAAGATAATCTTGAAGAAAAGATTTTCAATAAATTGCACGAAGCGGATAACAGATATTCAGATCAGGATGTTTTGAACGATATTTGCAGGGATAAGGTTTTGTTTTTGCCTCTCAAATATAATCTGATGTTGAGCCGAGATGATGCGAACAGTTTCCCGAAAAGAAAAGATGAATATAATGAGGCACTAAAACATCCCGTAATCATGCACTATTCTATAAAACCATGGTTTTTGCCCGTGGAATACAGCGAGTATTGGAGAAAATACAAAGAAATAATGCATAATGTATAAAAAGGCACTAAGATACTAGGACACTAAGGCACTAAGAAAATATGAAAAACATTAGTATGCACAGATTGTAGGGTGCAATTTTTTGCACCAAATCTAAATTTATTATTTGTGAGGACAAACCCTCACCCACAATTCTAATTACTTAATTACAAGAATTGTTGCCCTCTCCCATAAGTAGAGGGGTAATCGGCGGAGCCGCCTCCTAGTGCCCTAGTGCCTTAGTGCCCTAGTATTCATAATTACGCTAATTCCTAATTACATTTCCCTCCTCCCTCTATATTTACCCCCTCCCTCCTTACAAAACTTAATCATGTACTTGCATTATTATTATTTTTACATTACTATTGTTCTGTGCGTTTTGTGGAGACGCAGATTTTTGTACCACTAAAGAAATATAAGGAATAGCAAAATGAATCCTATTATAGCAGACTTAGAAAATCAATATAAGAAAGAAAATATTCCTGAAATGAATCCGGGTGATACCGTAAAAGTATTCGTAAGAATCGTTGAAGGTAACAAGGAAAGAATTCAGGCATTTGAAGGAACCGTTATCAAGAAACATGGTTCAGGTATTAACAAAACCGTTACCGTAAGAAAAGTATTCCAAGGTATCGGTGTAGAAAGAGTATTCTTACTAAACTCTCCTCGTATCGATAAGATTACCGTATTGAGACGTGGTGATGTTAGACGTTCTAAATTGTATTACTTAAGAGATCGTTCAGGTAAGGCAACTCGTATCAGAGAAAAAATTGAAAAAAGATAAAACACATATACATTGGTATCCGGGGCATATTGCAAAAGCCGAGCGACTCTTAAAAGAGAAATTAAATCTTGTAGATGTCGTAATAGAGGTTTTGGACGCCAGATTGCCAATGTCAAGCAGTTATAACAACATAAAGAAGCTTCTGGGAGATAAACCGAGGCTTCTTTTGTTGAATAAATCAGATTTGGTAAACCCGGAAGAAATAAAAAAATGGGTTGAATATATAGAAAAAGTTTCGGGCTGTCCCGTTCTTACGATTGATACAAAAACCAACCGTAATTTTAACGTAATAGAAAAACTCGTTTTAAAACTGGCAGAGCCGAGAATGCAGGCACTTATGGCAAAAGGACTTTTGCGAAGACCTGCAAGAGTTGTTGTGGTAGGACTCCCAAATGTGGGTAAATCAAGTATCATCAATAAACTGACAAAATCCTCCAAAACAAAAACAGGTGCAAAAGCGGGTGTAACACGTCAACAGCAGTGGGTAAGAATAAACCCTAATATTGATTTGCTTGATACTCCGGGGATTATTCCTATGAGGCAGGAGGATCAGGACAGAGCCCAAAAACTTGCGTTTGTAAACTCCGTATCGGAAAACGCATATTCTCCCGAACCTGTTGCAAAAGAGCTGTTGGAGCTTATAAACAAAAATGAAAAATATACGAAGAAGTTCAAAGAATATTACGGCTTGAACGACGAAACGAAATTAACCACCGAAAATATTTCTAAATCCAGAAATTGGATAAAGACGGGCGGAGAACCTGATACGGAAAGAACGGCGCAATATATTTTGAGAGATTTTCGCGACGGCAAAATCGGGAAATTTATACTTGATACATTGGAATAGTGTCTCACTGTCATTCTGAAAGTGTAGAAAAAGTATTTGAAACGAAGTTGAAAATTAGTTTTTCAAACTGTTCAGAATCTTATATTCTAACAGATGCTGAAACAATCCTGAAACGAGTTCAGGACAATAGTTAGTTCAGGATGACGCATTTTACAAAATTGGTTGAATAATCGTAAAATCTTTTGTTTTTGTTTTTCTTCACTTTTACGGCATTTAATGATAATATATATACAGGATGCAGAAATAGACCAATCGGTAAATTTTCGCATACTCGTATTACAATAGTTTGAGGTGAAATATGACATTACGAAATGAACGTGTGCGAAAAGAGCTTATGCGCGAGATATCCGATATTTTGAGAAAAGAAGTCCGCGGACTGCAGGGAGTTGTATCTATTGTAGATGTTGAAGTATCACACGATAACTCTTATGCAAAAGTGAAATACAGCGTATTAGGCAGTCCGGAGCAGGTAGAGAAAGATAAAGAAGTCATTGAAAAAAACACCCCGAAAGTACGCTATGAGGTTGGAAAACGTATAAGATTACGTTTGACACCTGAAATTAGATTTATTTATACCGATGCGCTTGAGCAGGGCTCAAGAGTAACCGAACTTATTGATAAAATCTCCAGAGGCGAGATTTAACGGATATAAAAATGGAAAATGAAACATTTTTCGGATTTTTGAATATTTACAAACCCGTCGGCATGACATCTCATGATGTTGTGGGTGTTTTGAGGCGCATATTGAAAATGAGACAGATAGGACACACGGGAACGTTAGATCCCTTTGCGGAAGGGGTTTTGCCAATCGCTGTCGGTAAAGCAACAAGACTCATTGAATACCTTGACGATGACAAAGCCTATATAGGCAGGTTTAATTTCGGTAAATCAACAACCACCTATGATATAGAAGGGGACACCGTTGAGACTTTTGACGGAAAAGTAACTAAAGAAGAGATTGAGAAGAATTTGCCAAAGGGTAAAATCCTCCAGTATCCTCCTATTTATTCTGCAAAAAAAGTGAACGGAAAAAAACTGTACGAATACGTGAGGGAAGGCAAAGAAGTCGAAATAAAACCGTATGAAGTTAATATATACAGCTCCGCGCTTTTAGAGTTTAATGAAAAAGAAAATTGGGCTGATATTTATATCAAATGCTCAAAAGGTACTTATATCAGAAGTATTGCAAATGATTTGGGCAAAGCCTTAAACAACGGATGTTATTTGAGTAAACTGGAGCGAGTACAGGCGGGGTTGTTCAAGGTTGATACTGCGGAAAAGGTAGAGGATTTAACTCTTGAGGGTGCAAAAGGAAAAATGCTCAATCCTATTGATTATCTGCCTCTCACGAAACAGGAAATAAACGACGGAGAAATGACCAGAGTAAGACACGGGCTCAAAATCTACAATAAGACTGGCATGACGGAAGGAAATGTTTTGCTTCACCAAGGAAATACTCTCATTGCGATAGCAGAAGTTGACGGGCAAAACCTCAAAGTGAAAAAAGTTTTGAGTGTGGAATAATTATCTATAAGGCGTAGCGATTGTATAATAATTACGAATTACGCATTCCTCATTATGAATTATATTTACCCCCCCCTGTTGAATTATTGCCAAAAATGATTATTATATTATTAGAGGTTGTATGAAAAAAGTTATATTATCAATATTATTAGTTTGTATAATGTCGCCTGTGTGCATGGCATTCAGCTTTAACGGGAGCGGGTACAGGTTCGCGGGGCAGGCGAGATATTATCCGCAGAACAATTTTTATGCAAACAGACTGAGACAACAAAGACGAAATTACATCTATTCTCCACAACAGGCGAGATACTACGGCTACAGAATCCCGCAACAAAACTACGGCGGGTATTATAACCCTTACAACAATTACTATAACCCGTACCGACGCTAGGGGGAAAATAAGATACTAGGGCACTAAGGGGCTAAGGCACTAGGATATAAAGTAAGGTGCAATGTTATAGAAACGTAGCTAAATCCCCTCTACCTTTGGCACTACTGTCCATGATAATTTATATTTTTAATCT
>DLEF01000012.1 GCA_002481545.1 Cyanobacteria bacterium UBA7753
ACATCTGTTTCTTGAAATTACTTTATGCTACGGCAAGTCGTCAACTTCGGACTATCGTCCTGTCGTTTCCGTTGCCTCCGCTCCCCGAGGCTTCGCTCGTCCGTAATTTCGCAGTTTCGCTTACGTTTTAGTCAAAACCGGTTGTGACAAGCACAACCCGAGCTATTACTTTTGTAGCGTACGTATTCCGCCCCATAGGGACTCTGCCGAAAAAAACAATTAAGTATTGTTTTTGAGAGGGGTTAATAGGGGTGCAACGCGGAGCGAATTAATATACCTAAAATAAAGGTACCTTTAACTATCACATTGTATAAAATGTTTACAAGCGCCTTGCATAAAAATTTTGTTTTGTATAAGATAATTGTACTCACATCCTCGTAACGGATATGCGAAGTCATTAATTGCAAACTCCGATACAAAATTGAAAGGATAAATTAAAATGGCAAACATTAAATCAGCAAAGAAAAGAGTATTGGTAGCTGAAGCAAACAGACAAAGAAACATCGCTTGGAAGTCTTCTATCAAGACTGCTATGAAGAAAGTTCTTGAACTTGCTCAAGCAGGCGACAAAGACGCATTAAACGCTGCTTTATCAAAAGCATATCAATTATGCGACAAGGCTGTTTCTAAAGGTATTTTGCACAAAAATACCGCTGCAAGAAAGAAATCAAGACTTACTCTTGCTGTTAAGAAATTGGGCGAATAATCAACCCAATAAAGGTGTTATTAAGAGAGAACCGTTGAAGATATCTTCAACGGTTTTTTAATTGTTTTTATTTATTCGTATTTCCTCCGACTAAATCTGATTAAATCTGTCCGAGTAATGCCTTTGTCGTTGTTGCGGCAAATTCCGCCATCTTTGATTCAGCAGTCTCAAGCGATTGCGGAGCGGAATTGTTTGCCAAATCGGAAATTGCACGAACTATCATAAACGGCACCCCGTTCTTTTCCGCGGTTTGAGCGATTGCCGCACCCTCCATCTCTGCAGCGGTTGCATTGAATAACTCTTTCAATTCCTGCTTTTTTGTATTTGACGAAATGAAGGTATCGCCTGACGCGATTACACCTTTATGTATATTTATATCGAGTTTTGTTGTCTTGAGAGCATTTTCATACAATTCAATCAAACCATTATCGCCATAGAAATATGTCGGCTTATCGGACATTACGCCGTTGCAGATATATCCGACAGGATATCCGAGGGCTGACGCGTCAAAATCGTGTTGGACAAGAGAAGTCGCAATAACAATATCACCGACTTGTAAATCGTCCGCGATTCCTCCTGCAACGCCCGTATTTATAATATAATCGGGAGCGAATTTATCAATAATATATTGTACCGTTATTGCGGAATTAACTTTTCCGACTCCGCTTTTTGCAACGATAACTTCATGCCCGTTCACGGTGCCCGACCATATCTCAAATCCGTGGTGGCTATGGTCTTTTATATCCGATAATATGGATTTCAAGCTATCTACTTCACAATCCATTGCGCCGATTATGGCGAGTGTCTTTTTATGCGTCATAATTCATCTTCTCCACAGTCCAATTTGAAAGGATATGATATACTTCGTCAGCCAATTTTTTAGCCCCTGCGAGGTCATGTTCTTTGTAGTTTCCGCATTCCTGTCTTTTTGCGCCAGGGATTTCGCCTTCAAATTCACTTATGAATTTGAAAGTATCTTTCAATAAATCAAGTACGGTTTGGTTATCCATTTTATCCCTGACGATAAAATAAAACCCCGTTCTACAGCCCATAGGACCGACGTAGATAATATTTTTTGAATATTCCGGATTGTTTCTTACATAAGTTGCAAACAAGTGTTCTATCGTATGCCCGACAGGGGTAGGAATATAATCACCTTTGTTCGGCTCCTTCATTCTTATATCGTATGTTACGATATCATCATCTATTCTTGAGATATACAATCCTTTTTTCAATTTGTCATGGTTTACCTGAAAACTTTTTATTTTTTCCATTTTAGACTCTCCGTTCCTTTTTTATGTTTATTTACCCTATTTTATCAAAAAATTAATCAATGGGTTAAAAATAGCAAAAAATATTTTTTCGAGGTTTAAAACATGTGTAATGAAGATTTTACCGAAAATAAATTTTATCAGCCAAATAAAAGCGAAACCGACACCAAGACCGAAACAAGTTACCCGCCCTACATTTGAAACGGCATCTGCAGACGGTTGTGTTGTACACTCGGAAATGCCTGTCTTTTATAAAGACGGATTGGCAAAACTTTCGACAAAGTGTTATCCTTCATACAGCGCATATGAATCCCATGCCATAACGACACAGATTACGGATGAGAGCGGTAGACTAATGGGGGATTATTCATATTCTTTAGATCCAATCGAAAGAACAATAGATTACGGATATATAAAAACAAAACACGATTTCAGACATAAGGGAGTCGCAGAAATAATGAGGCTTTCCAGCCTAATGGAATTAAAAGAAAACAGCCTTCAATCTATAAAAATAGACGCACTTTCAGAGGCTGTTCCGTTTCATTCAAAATACAAATTTCAACCTGATTTGAAAGGTAAAAATTCAACGTTAACTATCTTAGACAGTATTGTTAACAAAACAAAAGCTGATGAAAAAGATAAAAAAGGTGCCGAAAAACTCATAAAAAAGATAGTAAATGACGGCGAAGAAGACCCCATAAATCTGACCAAGGGCGAAGCTAAAGAAGTAAACGGTTATATTGCAAAATACATAAAGAAAAACCAAAACAATTGGGAGGACACTAATTTCCACCACTGTTTACCGATGATTTTGACGAACAAACAGGTAAATAAATTTTCAAGTTTCTTTAACAAACTTTTCCAAAAACACGGAATTGATTACACGATTTAAGGGCATTAGTAATGAGAATATTCTCAGGATTAAATATATTTAACAGATTCAGACAAGCAGGCAAAACCGTCAAGCCACAGGCTCCGATGACTGCTCCGACATCACTTACACGCCCAACTTTCAGGACAGCTGCAACAGACGGATGTGTCGTCCACGCAAGCATTCCCGTCGTTTATAAAGACGGGCAAGGGACACTTTCAACAATCTGTGACGACGTAATGGAAGGGGTAGTTTTTCATCATATTAAAACCGTTCTAAGAAATGCAAACGGACAGCAAATGGGGAAATATTCTTACACCATGGATACAAGAGGGAAAGAAATTGCTTGCGGTTATATAAAGACAGACGAGCCTTTCAGACATAGAGGCATAGCAGAGATAATGCGCCTGTCAAGCATTATGGAGATAAAAGAAAACAAAATATCCAAGCTTGAAATATTGGCACTGCCGAACGCCATTCCATTCCATTCAAAATACAAATTCTCTTCTAATATACAAGATAAGTACAAAGCTTTATCTGTATTAGACAGCATAGCAAATAAAACGGAAGTTGATGATAAATATAAAAAAGCCGCATTAAAGTATAGAAAAGTCTTAAAAAAGATGGGTTTTGTACCGTCGCTTGACGAAAAAAGCGCGAAATCGGTTAATAAATTTATAGACAAATATATAGAAGGAAACAAAAACAACTGGGATAAAGCAAATTTTGGAGAAGGTTTGCCGATGATTTTAACGGATAAAGACATCCAACAAAATTCCGAATTTTTTAATCAACTTTTCCAAAAACACGGCATTGATTATACGGTTTAAAAACGCGTAAATAATTATAAATTCTATATATGTTTTTTGTTGATATAATTGAGTTTTCCGCTTTATAATTTATCGTATTTGCGATTTCAATTTTTCATACATACGGATGAGATATCAGTATTTACCTTGATGTCATGCCAAATTTACGATAAAATTTGATTGGAGAATTATTATTATGAAATTAATCATTTACCTTTTGTACATCTATTTAACGATTTACACGTTATATTATATCGTTATGGCGGCTGTTGCCGTAAAACGTAAAAAAGAAAAACCGCAGGATAGTGAAGACAGATTAAACAATTTCTGCGTTGTTGTCTATTCTCACAACGATGAAAAAACTGTTGAAAACCTTATAAAACAGCTTAAACATCAAACATACCCTTCATCACATTATACAATCCAACTTATATTGGATAACTGTTCCGACAAGTCGGAATTTCTTTTCCAAGGGGATATTGATGTCAATATTATGAATATTAAAAATGTCGATACAATCGGCAAAGATCAGGCATTCTCAATCATTACGGAAAAATATTCCGCAATACAGGATTTGGATGCCTATGTATTTTTAGACGCTAAATATTATGTCGGAGGCGACTTCTTAGAAAAAATAAACCATAATTTACAAAAAGAAGATGTCGTGACAGGTGCGACGACATTGATATGCAGTGATAAACCGTCACTGTTGGAAAACATTAAATATTCATATAATTTATATGTTACAAATTTCTTGTTCAAAGCAAGAAATATTTTCAATTTAAGCAACCTTGTTAACGCGAATATCCTTGCCATAAAAAAGAAAGCTATTGATGAGATTGGAACAACTGATTTCCGTACCACTACGGACGAATTAAAATATACTTTGAAACTTTCAAAAGCAGGGTATAAAACAGGGTTCAGCAATGATGTAAAAGTTTATACAACGTTTGATAACTACGATGACAGAATACCGTCACTATCCGCGAGAGTACATCTTTTCTGCGAAAATCTTTTCAAGATTGGAGCATCAAACTTGAATTTTACGGAGCTTGTATTCTCACTCATTTATCCGAACTGCCTGACTTTGGCATTAGGTTATTATCTCGTATTTGACTATGCGTTCCACGTAAAAAGTTTATTAAATTATTACGTAGTAGGAACAGAGATTGCGCTGTTTATTATAGCGTTCTGCGTCAGCCTGTTCCCGTCCAAGATACACTCAAAAGAACATTTTTACCTGTTCTGTTATCCTATTTATTCTATCTGCAAGGTAACTTACAACTTCCCTCCGTTCAGATGGATTAGAAATTGTCTGTTTAAAGATAAAAGTGATACCAAAATCGAAAAATTTGACGTTCAAGCATACGTTTACGACGGACAAAGATATTATCCGTGCAAGCTTGAAATTGTCTCGGAATCTAAGTTTACAAAAATCATTTTCCACAACAAAAACAAAAAATACAAAACAAAAAATCACTTAAGAGCAGTCGATGCAATACAAGAAATCGCGCAAAAACTGGACGCATACGGTTACAGCTTGAGACTGTGCCAATGCTGCAAATATTTTGAACCAAATATCGACGGCAGTGTAAACCAAATAAAAGGTTTCTGCAAATATCCGTTCTCTGACAGAACTCCGGGGGATATCTTATCCACCCTGATTTGGAACGCATGCGACGCTTATGAAAAGAGCAATGTTGTCAGTTTCATTGACGCTATCGCATCGAAACAGGACGAAGAAAAATAAATGTCCCCGACGAGCGCTTATATTCATATACCTTTTTGCCGTGGGGGAAAATGCAATTATTGTTCGTTTACGTCTTTCCCCGATACGGATAAAAAAGACAAATATTTTTCCTGTTTGGAAGAAGAAATTAATACGTACTATAAAGGTAAAAAATTAAAAACATTATACTTCGGAGGCGGGACCCCGTCTGCGATTGAGACAAAATATTTATCAAAAATTTACAAAAATTTTAACTTAGAAAATAATGCAGAAAAAACAATTGAAGTAAACCCCAATGATGTCAACCAAACATATATGACCGAGCTTTATGATATCGGATTTAACCGAATAAGCATGGGAGCCCAGAGTTTTGATGATGATATTTTAAAAACTATCGGCAGACGCCATAGTGCAAAAGAGATATACAAAGCCGTCGAAACAATAAAAAATGCGGGGTTTAAAAATATCAGTATCGATTTGATATACGGTCTCCCTAATCAAACCTTGGAGGGATTCCGACACGACCTGACAGAAGCACTCAACCTTGGTATACAACATTTATCTCTGTATGGGTTAAAGATAGAAGAGGGATGTTATTTTTATAAACACCCGCCCAAAAATCTGCCTGACGGAGATATGCAGGCGGATATGTATTTGCTTGCGGGAGATATTACAAAAGACTATGGGTTTGAACATTACGAAATAAGCAATTATTCACTGCCAAATTATTACTCAAGACACAATACAAACTATTGGAAAGCCAATGAATATTACGGATTCGGAATATCCGCCCACGGCTATGTTGACGGAGTAAGATACGGAAACGCCGAAACTTTTGATGATTATTTTAAGGCTCCTGCTACGCATAAACAAACAAAAGTTTTAACCGAACAGGAAAAGTTAGAGGAAAAAATATTCTTAGGGTTTAGACTCTCTAATGGGATAAATATTGAAGAAATAAACAACGAATTTAATATCAATTTTAAGAAAAAATATAAGACCGTTTTAGACAAATATTTATCCACGGAGCACATAGAGGAAACGCAGACAGGATACAGGTTATCCGACGATAAAAACCATAACGGATTTTTGGTAAGTAATGTTATTTTATCCGAGTTTTTAGGGTAAAAATTTATAAAGCTTGCGCATCGTCAGGTCGTTTAAACGGTACAATATTAGAAAGCTCTTTTTCTATTTTCCTTGATTGTTCAAGCAATTCCAGATTTGTTTGTATTCTTAAAAAATATCCTTTTGAAAGCCCGAAATATTTTGTAAGCCTTAAATCAGTATCAGCCGTGATACTTCTTTGTCCTCTTATTATTGCATTTATCCTGTTTGACGGAACGCCGATTGCAATTGCCAAAGCATTTTGAGAAATATTTAACGGTTTTAAAAACTCTTCCGATAGGATTTCTCCGATTTTAGGTATTGGGATTAATTCTTCTGTCATATTATGTGCTCCTATATATATTATATACTACGTAGTACGTATAAACAACCCCTTACACAAAAACATTGTAAATATTCTTAATGATAATCAACTATTTCTACATTATAGGCATTATTATCCTGCCATTCAAAACATATACGGTATTGTTGATTTATCCGAATAGAGTATTGTCCTTTTCTGTCACCTGCCAATTGCTCTAAGTAATTAGAAGGCGGAATTTTTAAATCAGAAACATTTGCTGCGGCATCTATTTCATATAACTTTATTAAAGCTCGTCTTTGTATTTCTTGCGGTAATTTTTTAGAAAATATGCCTTTAAATATTTTTTGAGTTTCTTTGCATTTAAACGATTTTATCATGGTTTAATAATAGCATATTTCAAGTCATAATACTATATTTGACCTTTTTATATTTTGTTCAAATTTGAACAATCTTTTCTAAATTAAAGGGATTATTTTTAGGATAAAAGACAAAATATTTTCAGAAAAATGACGTAAAAATATATACACATGTTTTCTGTTTTATAAATTTTAAAGAGGTTAATTATGGCAAGAATTATTGATTCATCAACCGGCACAAGACGCACAATTAAATTATCAACCGACGATATTATCTCAATCGTTCAGGAATATCAAAGATTATCCAGAGGGCTAAAGCACCTTGAAGAAATTCGCGACATATTGGAAAATAATGTTTTATACCTCCCCGAAGGGTAGGGGTAAATATATTTCCGCTCCGCGGAAGAAAACAGGTAAATGTAGGACAGGAAAAATTGTAGGGTGCGATGTTTCGCACCGTTTGTTTCTTTAGATCCTTCGCTATTTTGGCAACAATTTACTCATTATTTAACGGTATATTGCTCAGGACGACAATTAACGTGCGATTTCTAAGATTTGAGAACCCTTGCGTTACTGTCATTCTGAGCACATGCGACAAAGGCAAGTGCGAAGAATCTGTTTCCCTCCCTCGCATCTGTAACTGCTTTATTACAACAGATGCGGTTTCACCCGAAGGCGGGGACAAGACTTCCGCTCCGCGGAGCGGACTCTTAGTGCCTTAGTGCCCTAGTATCTTAGTGCCTTTATCTCTTACTAATTATGCATTACGCATTACTAATAAAATTTCTCACTTGACAAAAGTTAGATGTCTAACTATAATAATCGCATGAAAGAAATGTTATATTTAATATCAAAAATATCTGAGAAGGGTAACCATTATATCACGGACGAACTCAAGAAGAATGGGGCAACGGGACTTGAACCGAGCCACGGGGATATTCTTATGGCATTGTATGTGAACGGCAAAATGCTCATGAAAGATATTGCAGCCAAAATCCACAGAACAAAACCGACCGTCACCGTGCTTGTTGATAAACTGGAAAAATTAGGTTACGTAAAACGAGAAGCCTGCGCCGAAGACAGCCGACGAGTTTATATAGTATTAACAAAAAAAGGCGAAGAATTTAAAACTATTTTTGAAAGAATTTCGGAAGGGTTGAACGAAATGTTATACAAGAGCCTGACGGACGAAGAAGCATCAGAAATAGAGCGATTATTGAAAAAAGTATTGGAATAAAAAATTTTTACATTATTAGTTAGATATCGAACAAATCAAAAGGAGAAAATAAAATGGCTAATTTTAAAAATACTGAAATAGGAAAATTATCGGAAATAGGTACAAAATATGAAAACGGAAAAGCTTTCTTGCACGATATATTGGGGCTCACAAGCTGTGAAATATCCGTAAACGAAATGCCAAAGGGAGTAAAACTTCCGTTCAGCCACAAACATAAACAAAACGAAGAAGTCTATATCTTCATCAAAGGAAACGGCACAATGACCATTGACGGTGAAACCTTTGACGTAAAAGAAGGCAGTTGTGTAAAAGTTCTGCCGGAAGCCGCAAGAACTATGGAAGCTAAAGAAGATATGCAATATATCTGCGTACAGGCAAAAGCAGGCTCATTAGAACAGTTTGCGATGTCTGATGGTGAATTATGCTAGTCAAATTTTAAATTTTTCCCAAACACAAAATCCCTGCGGAAAATTCTCGCAGGGATTTTTATATTATTTGTTTTACTGGTTGCTCAAAATGTTGCAGATGCTGAAATAAATTCAGCATGACACATTGAATTATAACTATACTGCAGCCAACTCGCCTTCTTCAACGATTTCAACTTTGAAATCAGGCGCACCGTTTGCGATTTTTTCGAGTTCGTCGAACTTCAAGAACCCTTCTTGAGCTCCAAAGTGTTTACAAACGGATGCGGAATTTATACTACCGAATCTCAAAGCCTTGTCTATGTCTTTGTATTTGTCATAAACCGCGCAGAAGGTAGAAGAGAAAGCATCCCCTGCTCCTAATGTTGAAACAACGGTTGCAGGATAGATAGGACATACATAAATATGTTCCCCGTCGTAGCAGTATGAACCGTGCTTACCGTCGGTGATGATAATGATTGCGCTGCTGCCCTGTCTCAATGTCTTTAACATATTGATAATATCCGGATGAATTTTATATTTTGAGAATTTTGTATCTCTTGTATCCGGTCTCACTTCAATTTTTGTAACTAAAGATGCCTCTTCTTTGTTCATGGTTACGATTTGAGCGGATTTAAGAATTTTACTGAAATATTTTCCGCCTTTTTTCAATGCCGTTGTACCTGCGTTTATTGCAAGGTTGATGTGATTTTCATTACAGAATGATGCCAACAAGTCTAATATCTGGTTACTAACCCCTGATAAAGGTGAAACATACAACCAACGAGTATTTTTGATAGCGTCCCAGTTTACTTCTTTTTCATGGACGTGAGCATTTGCGCCTCTGTGTGCCAAAACTGTTCTGTCCCCTTGGAAGGATACCAATATTATTGAAAATCCCGTCAAATACTTTGACGAGTTAATAACGTTTGATGTATCAATCCCGACTTTTTCAAGTTTTCTTCTTACAACTGCGTTCTCCTCATCACAGCCCAGTTTAATAATGGTGGAAGTTTTGCAGCCGAGGTTTGCAAAGTTTGATGCCGTGTTAACGGCGCCACCGCCTAAGTTTCTTGAAAAATCAGCGATTTCTGTTTTTGCCCCGTATGGGAATGCCATAAAATCACTTTTTCTTAATACCGATGAAACCGATACTACACTTGCCGCATCGGATTGTATAAATACGTCCTGTGTTGCAGAACCGATTGTTATAAAATCATACATTCTTAAATCTCCCTGATTCCTTATTACGTTAATTATATTCTAACATAATAATTATTTTCGATAAAAATATTTTTTCATATTTCGGTTGATATGTCAAACTATTGACATATCAATTGTTAACTGCTAACATTATTATATATGTAAAAATTGTATACAAAACATATTGAAATTAAAAATTCAATATATTACAATAACATGTAATTATTGGGATTAAGCAATTATAAAAGAGTCAAAAGTGAGTAAAATATTTTCAATAAAACGACAAGGCATAAGATATAAAATAAATATGCTCGAGTTTAAGATAAGCATACTTAACCCCGCAAAAGTAAACAGCATATACCACGAATTAAAAAAGAAAAAAGTTCCTATTACGGAAGTGCCGAAGGCGAAAGGCATATTGAGAAATATGCAATTGGGAGCGGTTAAGCTTTTGAAAGAAATAGATTATATATGCAAGAAAAACGGACTTGAATATCTTATAGTAAGAGGTTCAGTCCTTGGGGCCTACAGGCACCAAGGATTCATCCCATGGGATGACGATTTAGACATCTGCCTTTGGCGCAACGATTATGAAAAATTGTATAAAATTTTCAATAAAGAAACCAGAAATAAAGATTTATACATTGATTTTTCGGGTGATTCTTTAGGTAACCTGTTCTTAAAAGTACGTCATAAAAAAATACCTCAAATATTTATTGATATTTACCCGTATGATTTTTACGGGGATTTATCAAAGAAAGAAAAGAACGAATTGCACAAACTGCGTATGATGATTAGGAAAAGAATAATCAAACACACCGAAGGAATTTCATACAAAAATAAGTATAAATTAATAAAATTTGAAATTTTAACGAACAGAATAATACAACCTGATAACGAAAACAAAAAGATAATCGCAACGGGCTATGATTCGCAAAACCAAAGATACAAAAAGTTCAATACAGATACATGCATCTTGGATTACGATATGATTTATCCTTTCAGAAAAATGAAATTTGAAGATATGGAAGTAAATGTTCCGAATAAAACGGAAGAATATTTAACCAACTTCTACGGTGATTTTATGCAATACCCTAAAAAAGTTGTCGGACATCATACGGACATAACTCTTATCCCGGAAGAAAATAAAAAAGCATTGGAAGAGTTTATTAATTCATAATTTTTAGAAAGTTTTTCATTTTAAAAACACATAAACAAAAGGACATGCCTGCAATTCAGCCATGTCCTTTGTTATAAATTTTATCTTAATTTTTAATCCTTAATAGGTATATTTTAAACATTTACCCCTGTTTACCTTTTATTTATCCTTTTCAGTGAGTTTTGCAACGGCTTTGTTGAAGAAATCATCAGCGGTTGTATTACCCGCGTAGGTTTCACTCTTCAAAGCAGTTTCTTTCAGGTTGTTCAATCTTGTTGCAGATTCTTTGAGAGGCATTTTCTTGTATGCATCAAAAAGAACTTTATCGTTCAAAATATTTTCCGTAAACTTATCAACCCCGAATCTTTTCTTGTCATCACCATTGATGAACGCTTTTACATGAGTTTGTTCAAGCAAATCCGCTGCCTGATGATATCTGTTTGCGCCTCTTGTTTTGTCGGACATAAAGTCGGTTGCGACTTTGTTCAGTGTCGGAATATCAATAAATCCGTTATGATTATTTTCGCCGATAATTCTGTTTGTATCAGCTTGATCGGCTTTTCTTATAGTTTCTAACTTAGCATTTACTTTTTTATCTGCCAAGTTTATTCCTTTCAACGGATTAGCCGTTTCTTTTTTGACTTCTGCAGGTTTCTTTTCTTCTTTAGCAACCGCTTTAGTTTCTTGAGGAGCCTCTTCTTTTACAATAGGGGCAGTTTCCTTCGGAGCCTCTGCAGGTTTATCTGCAACAGGTGTTGCGGGAGCCTTAGCTTCTGCAGTTTTAACCTCAGTTGCCGCAGGTTCGGTTACCTTTTCTGCTGTTTTCACCTCTGCTGTTACGGGTGCAGTTTCTTTCTTAACCGTATCAGCTACTTTTTCGACGGTATTTTTTACTTCTTGTTCTTTGTGTTCAGGTTTTGTCTCCTTTACCCCCTTGCCTAAAATTGAAGATATTTTGTTTCTGAAGGCATATGCGCTTACTGCAACAATTGCAGCACCCGCGATATAAGGTAATGCTTTTTTCATTTTTGATTTCTCCTTCGGTGCCGTTGTATTAGGTTGTACGGCAGTATTATTTGCACTTGGTTTTACTGTATTGTTTGCAGAAAAATTTGTTCTTACAGATATCGGTTGAACATTCATAAACACTTACTCCTTTTCTTTTTTCTTAATATATAATATAACTTTTTCCTTTTTGTTTCACGAAGTTAATATATATTTAATATTACACTAAATTTTCATGAGCCTTGGTAAATATTGTCATAAACTCAACCCCTTCCGGATTATCCTCCTTTATGAATTTATTTATGGCATTATCCCTTGCCTCACGATATACGTTATCGGAGAGAGAAAATTCCCAATCCAATTTTTTGTCATGATTTTTGTTCGCAATAAACAACAAATCATTTATTACCGACAACGGAGTCTCTTTTACATTCTCCGGATTTCTGACTCTTGCCTTTGCATCCTCTATATCCGCTGTTTGGTTACTTTTTACGCCAGAAAAATCAAAGTTTTTAACTCGGTGCGGTTGGAGCGCGATATAATCCAA
Organism: Cyanobacteria bacterium UBA7753; assembly: GCA_002481545.1. Taxonomy (GTDB): domain Bacteria; phylum Cyanobacteriota; class Vampirovibrionia; order Gastranaerophilales; family Gastranaerophilaceae; genus UBA2883. The sequence continues at coordinate 12,730 of DLEF01000012.1, forward strand.
TTCCTCGGGATTATTAGTCGAGAACATCAACGTTGTATGATAATCATCCGCTGTCGCACTCATAAAATCTTTCATTGCCTCAATTGTTGCCCTATCAACTTTTTTAGGGTTTATATAATCTTCCATATTTTTTGCGTGGATTAAATTCCAATCCCCCGTTTTTTGATAATCGTCCTCCGCCTTTTCCAAAACATCGAGTAAATCGTCCTTGTTTAAATCAACCGTTTTTACATTAGCGTTAGCGTTTTCTTTTGTCCAATTGATAAGATTATCATTAACAGCCTTATCCTTACTGTAGAACATTACATTGTTAGGCATAGCCGTCGGACGCCCTTCACGTTTGCGTTGTATAAGGTCAAGCAACTTTGGTTTAATAACCGTTTCTTTCGCAGTATTCAGTCCTTTTTGATATTGCAACGCTCTCGTTGTAGCGAGTTCTGTCTTTTTAATCTCTGCAGCATCCTCTTTGAATTTCAGGTTTTTTACATCATTAACGATTTTATTCATTTTTAGGACTGCATTTTTTGCAATCTGTTTGTCATTAGCTTTTCTGAGTTGGAAATAAATCTCCCCAAGCCCTAATGTAACGATATCAACATTTACTCTGTCTATTTTCTTCCCGATTTTATCGCTGGAAGGTCCGATAATAGCAGAATGCGAATTTTTCTGACGTTCATAAACTCTTTTATACATAGCCTCTTTCCAAGTTTCATTCTTATCGGCGACATATCTTTTTGCCATACGAACATCATGGATTGAATATTCACCCGAAGGGAGCTTTATCCCTTTGAAATTAGGAGACATTTGGAATGTATCCGCCTTCGTTTGTCTTTGGTTGTAAGTCAAACTCATATTATTATTTTGAACTCTTTTTATCGGAGCATTCTGTATAAATTGACTATTTTTGATGTTGTTGATTTTCATTTTTAATTCTCCCGTATAAATAACTTACGCAAGCTCCGACGGCTCCTGCAACAGCAGCTCCGATTGCCATAGGCTTGGCAAATATTTTTCCCCTGTCTTTCTTTAGTTGTTTTGCCGATTTTTGTATTTCATCAGCCAACGGTTCACTAACCTTAAAATTGAAGAAATCTTCTTCTTTTATTCCTCTTAAATCAAATCTTTCCGACACTCTGTGAGGCTGCAGAGCGATATAATCCAATTTTTTAGGATTATCCGTCACAAAGAGCAATGTTGTATGATAAACCTCCGCAGTCGCAGACATAAAATCTTTCATTGCCTCAACCGTTGCTTTGTCGACTTGGCTGTGGTCTATATATTTTTCCATATTTTTTGCATAGACAAAGTCCCATTTTTTAGGGTTTCTGTTCTTTTCGTTTGATTCCAGAACATCGAGCAAATCATCTTTGTCCATATCAATTTCTTTGTAATTTCCTCCGCTTTGCCCCATAAGCCACTTAATAACATTTTTGGCAAAAGGTTCGGAATTAGAGACAAACATAACTGTTTTATTCGGAGCGACAGGCATACCGAGCGCATATCTCAAGCCCCTGTCACTGACTTTTGCAAGCATATTTTGTCTTAATTCAAATATCTCGGGCTTTTCTTTTATCATTTCATAAAGTTTGCATTTGTCATCAAGCTCGTTTACTCTGTCGGTATATTCTTTAAACCCGTGTACAAACTGCGCGCCCGCGCCAAGCAAGGCTCCCCCGACGGTTGCTTCCGTTGTTTTCGACTTGGAGCGTTTCGGAGTTTTATAGTTTGTGTTCATTTTTTGTGTGACGGGTTCTATCAATTTTATTCCTTTACTTCATGGTCAATCAAGGTACTGACTTCTTGTTCATATTTTTTGAGGCTTTGTTCATCAATTGCGGGTTTTGATTTATCAATTGCCTCATAAACTTCTTCGGGTTTCAATTCTTTTGTGTAACCGTTTACACCGACAGTTTCACTTATTTGAGCAATATTGAATTTTCTGCCCGTTTTGTTCTCAATTTCGTCCATATGCTCCGCCATTTTGCCGTAATCGGTATCTTGAGGCAGTCTGTCTCTCAAATAATGTCTCAAAATTTTTGTTTTATTATCTTTATCAGGCGGATCAAGCGATATTTTATATGGGAATACGGAATTTTTCCCCGTGAGCGGGAGCTGAATATCAAGCGGATAATTCGTCGCCCCAAATACCGTGCAATGATATTTTTCGGAGCACGTGTTTAAAAACTCACCCATTTCTTTCGTAACCGTAGAAGTCTTATCGGTCATTTTCCCGATTTCATCAACGTACAGAATGGTTCTTGTGTTGTTTTGTTGGAACCTTGTTTCCGCCTCTTTTGCTTTCTTTTTAAGGGTTTTCATACACATATTATATCTGTCAACCCCGCGCAAACTCATTCTGATAGGGACTAAGGTGCAGCCTGTCTCCTGTGCAAATGCTTTTGCAAAAGTGCTCTTTCCGTTTCCCGTAGGACCGAAAAATAAGACGCTCCCCGGGACATTTGCTTTTTTACCCTCTTTTTCTTTGTTTATCTCTGATATAAAATATTTTCTTAAAATACTCTTTTCTGAATCATACCCTGCGATTGAGCCAAAGCCCTCTGTCGGATGTACGTATTTAGCTCTAAAGAGTTCCATATCGTTGTTGGTACGCATTCTTTTAGTATCATTTGCGACCTGCTTTTCTATATTGGAAGTCTCTTCCCCGACTTTATCCACAAGAGTGCCCATTTGTTTGACTCTCTCTGCCTCTTTTTGCAATAATTCTTCGCGCCTTTTATCAAGTGCTTCTTTCTGCTTTGCCTCTGTTCTATCTATCGATTTTATAGGGATAGATTTCGGGTAAAACCACAGTTTATCGTTGATTTTATCGCGCTTTTCGTTCATTTGTTTCGTCAAATCGTCATGCGCTTTGTTCAACGATTCAAAAGTATCATACTTATTTTCAGCCTTGAGCTTTCCGAATTTTTCCATTCCCCAATTAATAATCTGGGTAGTCTTGGAAGGTCTAAGCTTAGGGTTGATACTGACCGCCTTAAATGATATTTGATAGTCGGACCTTATGTCCATGTGCACACACCTTTTTTAATGTTCTTCTTTTATTTAACTACATAGTTTCACTTTTTGCAAAACATTTGAGATAAAAAGTATATCATTTGTTACATAAATTAACAACACGTTTTTAAATTAATTAGACAATCAGGAGTAAATATAAGAACATTTTATATGCTTGATTTTGATTTCGTTGGTGCGGTAGTGACCGCACCCTACTTGAACCTAGCATAAGAAGAGTAACAAAGATTACCGCAATAAAACGAGTAGTACGGG
>DLEF01000069.1 GCA_002481545.1 Cyanobacteria bacterium UBA7753
AAAAGACGTTGATTTATTCAGCGCCTTTTTTGTTTCTTTTAAATCGGCTGGGTACTTTCCATAGAACAAATAAAACATTACGCCATAAATTTATGTATTCGTGCGCTTAAATCGGCTTTCGTAATTTGTCCGTCTTTGTTTGTATCCAATCCGGCATTGTAATTATAGAACTTATGCCCCTTTGTAGTTAATACATTCCTTTTTGCATACCCGGGCAAGAAAATTAACGCATATAGAGTCCCTGCATCTAATTTATCAGAAGATTTAAAACCTGCATATTTTTTAGATGAAAGGAAACATTTTTCGACATAGTTCAACTGTTCTTCAGGACTCATCGCACGCAGTTTTGCTGTCGTTGTTCCAAGAGCTTTCGCGGTAGACGGCATAAACTGAATTAAACCGGTAGCCCCGCCATTTGAATTTCCTGCTTTTGAATTTAATCCGCTTTCGGAATACATCACAGCCATTAATGCGTTAGGATCACATCCTATTCGTTTTGATATTTCAACAGTCTTATTGAAAAACGCATCCGATAATTTTGAAACTTTTTTCGGGAATTTCTTTTGCCACTTTGCTTTTAATTCTTTTGCGTCATAGCTGAACTTTGATGTGTCTTCATCGGAATAATTTTCAGAGACTCCGTCATCACTAGGCTGCATCTGCGACAGTGCATAATTCTGCGCATTTTGCAATACGGATATTTGTTGTCTGTAACTGCTTAAATCCTGCTTTGCAGAAGCACGCTCTGCTGCCATATTTGATTTTATAGTATTAATTCTGGAGCTTAAATCTGATTTATCAGAAGTGTTTTGTGTCGTTAAATCTGACAACTTTGCAGACTCATTTTGTTGAGACTGATTGTAGCTATCCATTTCGGAAGAAGTTTCTTGATAAGATTCATGATAATCTCTGTATTTATTTTGTAATTTTTCAAGTTGTTTTTGTTTCTTAGCCTTAGTTTTTTCATCAGTATCAGTTTCAATATCAGATTTCAATGACTGTATGTCATTGTCAGTATTGTCTATTTTTGTTTTAAGTTCATTTAATTCTGTTCTACATTTTTCTGCTTTTTGTTTTGCTTTTTGCACTTTTTTTGATAAATCTTTGTATTCGCTTTTGAAGGAAGTTGACAATTCTGAACTACGCATTACCAAATCATCCATTTGTGACTGCAAGTTATTTAATCTCATATCCGAAACATTTTGACGTTCAGTTGCCATTGCCTCTAAGGAATCAATCTGAGAGGACAAACTCTCAATATACGAACCGTTTTCTTGTCCGCCTTTTGTTACGACGTCATTGTACATGTCCTCGGGCTTATTAGACGAATATTTTATTGCTTTTTGTTGTTGTTGGACTCCGTCTGCAGACTCTGTCTCTGTATCAGGATTATATCTGTATTCAGATGTTGCATTCTGCTGTTTTACCAATTCCTGATACACTTTTAGCATGTCTGCCTCGGATAAAACATTTTCGCCGTCAGAAGTGTCATTGCCTGCCAAGTTCTTAATTTCGTCTTCATCAATTTTGTCGTCTTTGTTAGCATTGATTAAATCATAGACTTGTCCGATTGACCCTGCAAATTCATCTTTAAATATAGATTTTTTATCACCCTTTGACTTTGCTTTTAACTCATTATATTTATCAATAAACTGTTCTTTTGTCATACCGGGCTTAAACAATTTACTTAAAGGACTTGTTTCCGTCATTAATTTGCTCCTTCACAAATTGATATTATATCTTTTATATTAATAAAGTACTTAAATTCACACAGTTTTCAAACCAAATGAACATTGTAACAAACAGTTACAAATTAAAAGTCTGCAAAGAGTTAAAAATCTCGCGGTTTTACACCGTTTTTCCAGTTTCGTTCAATTTTCTCTAATGAAATTCCTTTTGTTTCAGGAACAAAGAAATATACAAAGATTAAGCATAGAATTGATACGACTCCGAACATGCTAAAAGTGCACGCTCCGCCGAGCCTGTATAAAAGGACGGGGAACGATGCTACTACAAAGAAATTAAACGCGAAGTTAGAAACAGTACATATACTCATTGAAATTCCGCGAATCTTGAGAGGGAATACTTCTGATACAATAATCCATCCGATAGGACCTAAGCTCATTGCGAAAAATACGATATATGATATCAAACTCCATACCGCAACCCATTTTTGTGCATCACCTAACAATGCAGCAAAATGATAAGATGCCCCCATTGCGAATAAACTTAAAGTAATACCCGTTAATCCAAAATATAACAGAGGTTTTCTGCCCAATTTATCAGTAAAGTGAATAGCCACAATTGTCATAAGGAAATTAACAAGACCAATCCCCGTAGTAGCATAAATAGCCGTAATATTACTGTCAAATCCCGCCGACTTAAATATCGTAGGTGCATAATAAATAATAGTGTTTATCCCCGTACAAATCTGAGCAAACATTATCCCAATACCGACGATAAAAGGCATTATCATATACTTTTTGAATGCGAATCGTTTGCCTTCGTTATCAGTCTTAAAAATAGTTCTTTTTATCTCTCGTATTTCAACATCAGGATCATCGTCTGGCTCTATCTTTTCAAATACGAGTTTTGCCTCATCATCTTTCTTTTTACTGACAAGCCAACGAGGAGTGTCATGCATAAAGCACATCCCGACAAACAAAATAGTTGCGGGAACAACACCTGTCAAAAGCATTAGTCTCCAATTATATACACTGTTTGCAAAAGATGCGTTTATGAAATATGAGAATAAAATACCTGCAGTAATTGCCCATTGATACAAAGACACAAGTGTTCCTCTCATTTGTTTCGGAGAAATTTCCGATAAATATAATGGGACAACAAAATTAACTATTCCGACCGCTAAGCCCACAAATACCCTTGATATAATCAAAACAAAAACATTTGGAGCGAATGCACACATAACCGAACCAAGCGTAAATATAACAGCAGTTGCCATAATTATTTTTTTACGACCGAATACATCTGCTAAAATTCCATTTGTAGCGGCACCGATTACAGCACCTATAAGAACCGCACTGACCACAATACCTTGCATAGCATCAGTTAAATTCCAATCTTGATTTATAAATAAAAGTGCACCTGATATTACACCGGTATCATAACCTGATAATAATCCACCCAGAGATGCCATCACCGCTATTATATATAACCATATGTGTTTCATTTTGACTCCTTACTTTGATTTTGATACTTTTCTATGGAAATAAGTATAACATATGATTCTTCTTATTGGCAAAAGAGAATTGGTCATTAACCTTAACAAAGATGATTGACAAACCTTTAAAACTAATATAAAACTATGTTGTAGACAGGGAAGGGAAGTATTTATGAAAAAATTATTATCAATATTGTTTTTGCTGATAGCATGTTTTACTTTATCACAATCAACGGCATTTGCTCTTAATATATCAGAGAACGAAAGTGTCCTTCCGTACGGACACGGTCTTTTTATCTCTAATCAAGGAAGCAGAGACAAAACCTTAAACCCTAATAAAGGCTATATTTTATATTATAAAAATGATACTTTTAAAACGGTTATTCCTCGAGGATATCTGAAAAAGCCGACAGCAATGGCGATTTATAACGACAAATTATATGTTTGCGACACAAATGAAATATTTGTATTCGATATGAATGATTACTACGCAAGCCCTGATAGAATAAAATTTACTGAGGATGATACGGTTGTAAACGACATAGCACTATATAAAGATAACCTTTACGTAACAGTTACAAATACGGATAGAGTTTACAAAATAAATTTAAAACAAAATAACCCGCAGCCTGTTTTATGGTTGAACATACCTTCCCCGAACGGAATAGCCATAAACTGCGGAAAAGCATATATAGCATCAATCCCAAAGGATTACAAAAACATAAAAAAAGAAAACGTAGTCTATATAGTAAATGACTTGAATAATCCAAAAGCGGAAAAGCTGAACACGAAACCGTTGATTTACGACGGAATAGCAATCTACAAGGGGAATATTTTGGTCTCTGATTGGCTGACCTCAACCGTTTATAAAATTGATAAGAAAGGTAATTTCAGCGCATTGTATCACAGAAGAGGCATGACTCCTGCAGATATAACAGTAAACGATGACAACCTCATCATTCCTGACATGTTCAACAACAGAATTATAATACACAATTTAAAGACCAAATCAGATACGATTATTAAATAACGGGTATTTATAATATAATTAATACATCAAGGACAATTACGACACAGAAAGAGAGTTTGGTTATGAATATAAACGAAAATTACAAAAAATTAAACGAAAGCTATTTGTTTTCAACAATAGCAAAGAAGGTAGCAGAATTTTCATCAAAGAACCCCGATAAAGAAATAATCAAACTCGGAATAGGGGATGTTACACTTCCACTTGCACCTGCAGTCATTGATGCAATGCACAAAGCAGTTGACGAAATGGGGAAGAAAGAAACTTTCAGAGGCTATGGTCCGGAACAAGGGTATGACTTTTTGAAAAGTGCAATAAATGATTACTACAAAACACACGGTGTTACACTCGATATAAACGAAATATTCATATCTGACGGAGCCAAGAGCGATGTCGGAAACATTTTAGACTTGTTCTCTAAAGATAATACTGTCCTTATTCCTGATCCTGTTTATCCTGTATACGTTGATACAAATACTATGGCAGGGAGAAAAATTGTATATATAGATGCAAATGAAGAAAACGGATTTTTACCGTTACCTGATGAGGCAGTAAAAGCCGATATTATCTATATTTGCTCTCCTAACAACCCGACAGGCGCAGCTTATACAAAAGAACAACTTGGAAAATGGGTAGAATATGCAAATAAGAACAATGCAATTATACTTTATGATGCAGCATATGAATGCTTTATTGATGATGATGTACATCCGAGAAGTATTTATGAAATAGAAGGTGCAAAAAAATGTGCAATTGAATTTTGTTCATTCTCAAAAATGGCAGGCTTCACAGGTACTAGATGCGGTTATACAGTTGTTCCGTTTGACTTAGTCTTTGACGGAATGAGCCTCAACAAAATGTGGATAAGACGACAAACTACGAAATTCAACGGGGTTGCTTACATCGTTCAAAGGGGTGCTGCTGCAGTGTTTACCGAAGAGGGACAAAAACAAATCCACGAGAATTTAGACTACTACAAGCGCAACGCTAAAATAATCGGCGACACATTAGACAAATTAAATATTAAGTATACAGGCGGTAAAAATTCACCTTACATTTGGTTAAAATGTCCGAATAATATGAACTCATGGGATTTCTTTGACCTGTTATTAACCAAGGTCGGAATTGTCGGCACCCCTGGGGCAGGATTTGGGAAGAACGGAGACAATTGGTTCCGTCTGACATCATTTAATACATTAGAGAACACCCAAAAGGCAATGGACAAATTTTACCAATTCTTTAAATAAGAATTAAACTTCAATTTCTCCGACGAATGAATAATCGGCTCTGCCGGTCATATAAACATTGTGTTTAGTATCGGACAGACTACCTTGCCATTCAATATTCAGAGCTCCGCCCGGGAGATTGACCTTCACTTTGTTGTTCAACTTGCCGAGCAATATGCCTGCAACAGCTGTTGCACATGCGCCTGTTCCGCAAGCGAGGGTAATACCGCAGCCACGCTCCCAAACATTCACTACAACCTCATTCCTTGATAAAACTTCAACAAATTCAACATTCGTTTTTTCAGGGAACATTTTGTCATTCTCAATATAAGAACCGTATTTGAGGGCAAGAGCTTTGCTGTCTTTATCAACAAAAATAATACAGTGAGGATTCCCTATACTTACTGCATTTAAGGTAAATTCTTTATCATCAATTTTATAGATATTATTCAAATTTTCTTTACCTTTGAACGGAATTTTTTCAGGTTCTAAAACAGGCTGTCCCATATTAACTCTGACTTCATTATCAGAAATAATTTTAGGAACTATTATACCCGCTTTTGTTTCAACACTAAATTCTTTTTTATCAATAAACTTGTTATCCGTTACATATCTGGCAAAACATCTCATACCGTTCCCGCACATTTGAGCCATAGAACCGTCAGAGTTATAAAAAATCCACGAAATGTCGGCATTTTTGGTATTTGGATTAACAATGATTAACCCGTCTGCACCAATACCAAAGTTTCTGTTACATAACGTTTCCGCTAATTTATCTGGCTCAATACCCGTCTTTTTATATTCATCATAGTCAAGAATTACAAAATCATTTCCGAGACCGTTCATTTTTGTGAATTTTATCTTTGACATAGCTTTAACCTCAAATATCTTATTATAAAATATATAACAAAATAAACAAGTTGTGAATAATTAGAGCCGAAGATGTTATGAAATTATCGTTGCTCACCACCTGTGCTTGTACGACTCGTCCCCTCGCCTACAATCACTATCCTCGCCCAAGTTGGAGCGGATGACGGCTACGCCGACTCTTAGTGCCTTAGTGCCCTACTGCCTTAGTATCTTAATCGTCTTGAAATTCCTTTGCGCTCGTAACTGTCATTCAGGTGGCTATCGCCAGCCTTCATTTCGTAACTCGCTTACCGAGTTAGCCTGCTTACGCAGTCGTCACTCGTCCGGAATTTCGCTACGAGAACAATTTGAATGTTCTTTCAACGTTAT
>DLEF01000059.1:0-226 GCA_002481545.1 Cyanobacteria bacterium UBA7753
AAAAGCGGCAGGATTTCCCCCTGAATATAAAAAGTTTGAGAATTCTCTCAAAGTTCCGGGGGTACTTTTCTCAATCTCTCTGATAATTTACAGTCGGACAAATAATTTTAAAAATATATTTTAAATTTTTAATTTGTCTGACATTTAGTTTTAAAAATTTTTCCTTAAATTAAATGCAAATTTGAAATTTTTAATTTTAAGTGTCAGACATTTTAATTTTAAGTGT
>DLEF01000059.1:280-8297 GCA_002481545.1 Cyanobacteria bacterium UBA7753
AAAAAATCGGAGAAGGCGGGATTCGAACCCGCGGTGGAGTTTCCCCCACACAAACGTTCCAGGTTTGCACCTTAAACCACTCGGACACCTCTCCTTATGGATTTCCGTATCGCTCAAAATATGAACTTTACGGCATAAGTATATTATACACGGTTAAGCTGATTTTGCAATTTTGTTATATCATTTATGGCACGCCAAAATTGCGAGCATGTTTTCATATGTTAAAATCGCAAAAATTCTATAAAAAAGGTAGCAAAATAATTTTGTTTGATGCTTTAATAAAGTATCAGTAAAAAAGAAGAAAGGTGATGTGTATGCCTGTATTAGTCAGAACAACTCCAAAAGTAAGAACTTTGCCGAAACTCAAATCGGCTATGATAGCGGAACCCAAAGTAGAGCAAAAACCGTTGAAGGTTGCAACAAAATTTGTCGCTCCACCTCCTCCGCCAAGCGGACCGGATAAGACTCCGAGCATCTATTCAAAATTCGCAAATTATGATAAGGCGACTTTGGAAAAATTCAACAAAATTGTTGGCAATACCAACAAAATGAATGCCGTTGATATGTACAACAAAGCATTAAAATATTAGTCATAACGGGATTGTAGCTTTGCGGACGAATCAAAAAGTTCGCAAAGTCACTTATTCCGTGACATTGACTCCGTTTTTATACATTCCTTCACGTTCCGATTTTATTTTTGTTATCTGTTCTCTGTAGTCGCCATGGGTAAGGTCACCTATAGAGGAGTACAGTTTCAATATAAATTTTTCAATGTTCTTAGAGTTCATTGTGACCATATCTTCCGCCATATCAATACTCGATAGCGCGAGTCGTGTCATATCTCTAAACCCGCTTGAAGCGAGTTTTTTCGCTAACGGATTATCTTCAACCGTTTTATACATAGCCTGCGCTATAACCATAGGCATATGAGATATAAGAGCAACCGCCTCATCGTGGTCCTTTGGAGTTGTGCGGATGATTTTTGCTCCTAAATCCGTTATGATTTTTTCCAGTAATTCGGATTCTTTATCAGAGGTTATTACCCATTTTGCACCTTTGAACAGTCCTTCTTTGGCAGCACTCCACCCGCTAAACTCCGTGCCTGCCATAGGGTGTGTCGGGATAAAATTATATTTATACTCTTTCTTTGTTACAAATTCTTTGAGAGAGCAAACGTCGCAGACAACTGTATCTTCGGATAAATAATTCTCTAGCTCATCCAGTATAGCGAGCGTTTTATTCATCTCTTTACATACAAAAACGAGCTCTCTGTCTTTGAGATATGAATAATCGGAATAGATATCCTCTACCTTTCCGCCTTGTGATTTGGAAATTCCGATTACGTCATAACCGCTTTTCTGTAAATCCTTGAATATAGATCCGCCGATTAAACCTAACCCTACAACCCCTATTTTTGCCATAACTACACCTCTCTGATACCCTATTATTGCATTAAAACATCGGGGGGGGCTAATTTTTTACAAATATAAAAATGAATTTATTTTTTGTATTGACAATGTATTGACAAAATGAGAAAATATTGTATAATAATAGTATGAATGAAGTTAAATATTATGAATTACATTCGGTAAACGGATTGACATTTAGGTTTAAACTAGACCTAAATCCAATTAATAATAAGTATGAACCTCATATATGGCATAGACATCAAATAGAGCCGGAACAAGTAGTAAATGCTTATATGAATTTATCTTTTACTTCGTGGAATATAAAATACAATCGATATGAAGGATATTCAGAAGCAGACGACTTAAATATATATTATAACTTTTATTCACCTGATAAAACAAAAATAATGGTAATAACAGCATTTAAAATGTAAGGAGTATCTTATGGAACTTGATGCAAACAAAATTATAACAGGAAATTCCGAATATAAAGATCATTTGGGCAATGTTCATAATATTGAAGATGATATAGAGCAGGCTGAGGCTGACATTGCAAAGATGAAAAATGACTGCAATGTGAATTTCAGATGGTCTGAATTTGAACTTGCGCGTGCTAAAAAGATTGCCGCACAACTCGGTATGCCTTACCAAACTTATATAAAATCAACTCTAAAACAAGCTATGGATGAGTTTGAGAAGAAATCAATGTAGGCTAACCAACCGTGGATAAAAGTTTACTGTGGTGTTCTTTAGGTTCGTCCTGAGCACTGCCCGCGCGCATACCACAATATGCATAAATCAGAGGCAAAGCTTTATCTATGTGCAATTTATCCATTAACGGGAATTTTGCAAGGGTAAGCGCACCTATTGCATCGTCTGCATTTGCGATACAATCTTTCAGTGTTAATTTTCTGTCAGGGTCTTTGTCTTTAGGATCAAAGATAAGGTTAGAAACCTGTGCCGCACCGAACATACCAACAACTAACCCGCCTATTACGGAGAAAATTTTTGTCGGAACATTGTTGAATTTTTTGCTTGATTCAGGGAGTTTCAAGGCTCCGCCGACTATCCACGTAGGAACAGAGGCGTTCATAAACCGGAAAACACCTTCTTTTACTTTGCTCTTTCTTACTTTAGCGTCTTTTTCGCCCGCGATACCACCGAGCACCCCGCCTGCGACAGATGTCCCCGATAAAATAAGCATATCCTGCAGACCGTAGTTCATCTTGAGCGGATTTTTTATCTTGCGCTTTTTCATCATTATTGCAAGAGGGATTGCCGTGCCTGCAAGTGATCCGACAACAGATTTAATGCTCGGTTTTTCACCTTTCTGCTTATTTGCAACAATCGGTGCATTCGTTGTCGTATTAGTTGTTGGGGCTATGTGGTCTACACGCATGCTCATAATTCTTTTGTTCCTTTACTGTAAATATTTACACACTATTTGTATATTTTAAATGCCGGCTATAATTTTTTTATTCCCTAATCCGACAGATTAAATTTATCGGACTAAGTCCTATTGTATAATATATATGACAATTGTTAGGGATTTGTTAGGAATAATAAAAAATTTTAATCTGTTACAAATCTTAAAAACATTTTAGGCGTTTTTATCTTGCGTTACGAATTATGAATTAAACATGCATATTTTCCGCAAAATTTTTTATTTTCGGGTTTTAGTGCGAATATGAAGATAAACGGGGTATATCAATCGTATTTTGTAAATACAAAGGCTATTGCGCAAAATAGTCCGATTTCGCTTGCGACAAACCCGATAAAAAAACAACAGCAACAGGTAAGAAAATATGCTCCGCTAAATAACGTTTCATATATATATTTTACGGGCGCAAACAAGGCCCTTCATACTCCGTTTTTAAAATCAACCGCAGACAGAATAGAACAAATATATGATAATTACTCAAAAAATCTGAATGAAGTTCCGTTGGAAGAAGTTCATAAAACCTCGGAAGAATTACAGGAAAAATTAAATCTTCCAAAAGAAACAGTTTTGTCCGCTATGGCGGAATTAACGCAGTTTTCGGGGATAAAGTCCGTAATGAAAATAGGAGAAGCGTTTGACAAAAGCGAAATAAGTTCAATAGGGAATGAGGATAACAAGCTGTATTACAATTCAGGGTTAAAATCCGAGATTAGGCAGAGCAAACCTTTGCGCAATATCATAACAAATGATAGCGGTTTGCATAAAACTCTGCAATATTTATTGAACGAAAAAGGCATTCATCAGACAAATAAAAATTTAATCCATGAAAAAACCGCGATTATCCTTGATGATACGCGCCTTTCATATTATGAAAAATTAAAAAAGAACAATCCCGAACTTCTAAAAAAGGCTCTTAAAACTCCGAATGTACAATATTTTGTCATATCGGGCTGGGATACGGGGATTCCGTTTATAAACAGAACGAAAGACTTAAAAACCGAAACCGAAAAACTACTCACAAAATCAATTAAAACAGGGAAGGAACCTACTGAATTGATAGATGAGGACATAACAGAACGGGCAAAAAATGTAGGGATTAATAATATAACCGTTATAAAAAATCCCGTCGAGAAAACCGAGCAGGGAATATATGAGAGTATGGCACCGTTAAAGATGAATAAAACGGAATTGTATAATATGATTGATGCCAATTCTCAAGTGAGAGTCAAAGGAGATGAAAACCAACTCATAGCAAAGGATATTGCCTCTAAATATTTAGAAGACGGCTTAGTCGTTTATACTCCCGAAAAGATTTCCAAAGACTTAAAATCAATGTATACAAAGATAACGGATTTTGCAAAAGATAAACAAATCCCCGAAAAAGATATCCTGTATGTTCTGCCTGAAGAGACAAAGAGTTACGATTATATAACGTACTCATACCAAAAAATAAATAATATTCCGAATAAAAACATTGTGACTTCGGAGGATTTATTATTTGATAGCAAGCTTTCAAAAGATAAAATGCTTGTATACTTGGATGATTGTACAATATCGGGCGCGTCTATATCGGAGCTCGCCATAACGGATATGGACAGAAACTCGTTCAGAAATGCAAAAAGTATCGTTTTTGCCTGTGTCGACGGAACGAAGGATGCAAAAGATTACTTCAAATTTATGGAGAATGACAGCGATAAATACAAACTCCTTATCCTAAATACAACTAATAAATCAAAGATGTTTGATGATGACAAACACCTTATCACTCTTTTAAAAACCGTCGGCAATAACGGGTTTGAGGACGGACAGTACGGGCACATCTTTCCATATATGTCGCCTGATAACGATTGTGAACTCGCCTCAAATATAGCACTATTACATAATATAAATTACAGACAGTCAAAAAACGACTACGGGAGTGTTTATATACGTGCAATAAAGACTGTTTCGGGGAAAATGCAGGACGTTATGAATATATTTAACAACTTAGGCAAAAACAAAGAGCATTCAAGAATAATCAACAAAAATATGGACACTTCAAAATATATCAACAATTGGGATTAATGCATAACGAATAATATGATTTACCCCAAAAATACATTTACCCCTATCCCTAACAAAAAAATAATATTTATCGGATATAATAATATTGTTATGGATATAAAGAGTGCAAAAATTTTGATAGTAGAGGATGAACCTCAGATTAACAGATTGATTGAGCTTGTGTTGCAATCGAGCGGATATTACAATGTCAAAAAAGCCTTCGACGGCAAAGAAGCTTGGAAAATCATAAAAGAGGACAAACCCGATTTAGTATTGATGGATGTTATGCTGCCGGAGATTGACGGGTTTAAACTTTGCAAAATGATAAAGGATGACAGTGGGCTAAACTCTGTCAAAGTCATAATGCTCACGGCAAAGAAGATGGAAGAGGATATCCTCAAAGGGTTTGAGAGCGGTGCCGTTGATTATATAACAAAACCGTTCAGCAATAAAATATTACTTGCACGAATAAAAGCACATTTGATGAACTCTAATATTAACAGTCAGGAAACATATAAAAATATTATGCTTGATAACCGTAAAAGAACGGTTACATTGGACGGGAAATTGATAAAACTGACGAAATTTGAGTTTACAATATTAGAGACATTTATAACAAATATCGGGGTGGTATTTTCCCGTTCGCAATTATTGTCATACCTTAGAGGTGACGGCGGGTTCGATGTATCCGAAAGAGCGGTTGACATTCAGATTGTGAACCTTAGAAAAAAATTGGGTGAGTTTGGCTCAAACATAGAAACCGTAAGAGGTATGGGCTATAAATTAAAAGAGGTTAACGAATAAAGTTACTCTTTAGAGGTTAGATATGAAAAAACGTGATTTATATTGGGTGAAAGAAATCGGGATGTTTTTACTGATTACGCTCGTTTTGGGAGTAATTTCGGTATTCAGTATTTTGCAGTTTAACGCATCCTATATGGAAGAAGAGCGTGAAGAATTGCAGGTTACAAAACGTCAAGTTGAATGGGTAATAATTCCGTTTTTGAAAAGCGGGAATTACTCTGAAATACAACACTATTGTAACGATTTCAAAGATGAGGATATGGAACTGCGTGTATTTGACGAAAATAAACAACCTATTGCGGAATCTAATCCTGCAAATGACAAACCTCTTTTAGCGAAAGACAGTAAAATTGTTCATAAGAAATTCAGCAGATTTAAGATATACGAATACGCGATGAAAAACCAAAAAATCGGGCTGAGAGAAGATTATCACATAAACGGACACACTTATTATCTTGAAATAACCGTTTCTCAGGCAGATGTTTTGGACTCCATAATAGATGCTCAAAAACATATTATGATTTTCTTTGTTTTGTATATAATCTTGTTTATTGCCGGTATAATCCAAATTTTCCACTCTTTGAGGTCATCATTTAATAAACTAGAGGACAGTGTAATAGATGTTGCGAACGGAAATTTGGATACGGAAATTGATGTCCCTAAGATAGATTTGTTGAAAGAGCTCACAATCTCTATCAAAAAAATGGTACAACGATTAAAGATGCAAATAACAAGACTGTCGCAGTTGGAACAGTATAAGAGTAACTTTTTACAGAATATAACCCATGAGATTAAAACCCCGATTACGGCAATTAATTCGGCAATCGAACTTATTGAGGGAAATAGTAATGTTACTCCTATGGACAGAGAATGCTTTGATATTATCAAATTTCAAATCAAATCTATTGATAAATTGGTTAATGATATTTTGGTATTATCGGAAATTGAGGTGGCGAAAACCAGTGAGCATAAACATTTCAAAGAGTTTAATCTTAACGGAATGGTGCAGGATGTTATAGATGAGTTTAATTATGCAGCTGTTCCTATCAATCTGATTGCAAACGAGCAAATTACGGTAAACGGCGACAGAGATTTGTTGCAGACGGTTGTAACAAACCTTGTATCTAATGCTCTTAAATACTCCGAAACCGATAAGATTGATATTATCCTGAATAAAAACGGTGATGAGGTCGAAATGACTGTAAAAGATTACGGGGTCGGTATTGAGCAGGAACATTTGAACCATATATTTGAGAGATTTTACAGGGTGGATAAAAACAGGAGCCGTCAACTCGGCGGAACGGGGCTCGGACTTGCTATTGTCAAAAATATTATGGAACTCCATAACGGCTCTGTTACCGTCGACAGCGAAGAAGGTAAGGGAACAAGTTTTGTATGCAGAATGTAGTAAAAAGTTGGTTCCGTATCTCGGATAAGGTTAGATATTTGATAGTCGGCGGATTTAATACTGGAGTTTCTTTCGCAATTTATGCTCTTTGTTGTCTGATATTGGGGAGCGAAAAATACCAAACAGCCCTTATTTTATCGTGGGTGCTGTCTTCTGTAATATCATTTTTTATGCAAAAATATTACGTTTTCCATGGCAAAGGGAAAGGCAAATTTATGCTCAAAGAATACCTGAAATGCTGTGTTGTTTGGGCGATTAGCTATATAATAAACGCCGTATTTTTGGAAATTTTTGTCAAAAAATTATGCGTAAATGTTTATTTCGCACAGATTATTTCAACCGCACTCGTTGCAATATGCACATACCTGCTCTTCAAACGTTATGCGTTTAAACGAGAGATAACAACAAAATAATCGGATTGTGTATATAATCCGCTAATTATTTACCCCTTACCCCTTGAGAAAGAATCTTTTATAAAGGTTACTCCGCCTGCGAGCACGGCTAAGATACCGTTCACTGCGAGTGAGTTTTTGACGGGAGATTTTTTGAAAATTACACACTTTTTAGTTATGTAATCAAACCCGAGCCCGAACCCGAGCCAAATTCCTGCCGTTTTAAGACTATCAGTTGCCGGTGATACGGGCTTTGCTTGAGACGGTTGCGCGGGTTTTACGGGGACAGTTTTTTGTCCTTTATTCTTATAATAAATATTTGAATTATTAATACTTGTTAATGATTGAACTTTCATGTTTTAAATCCTTTTTAAACTACACAATACGATACAAAGAGGGAACTATATCCCGATAAATAACAGGTAAAATACAGGATAAAATCACATTATCCTATCTTTTACAGTCACAAATATTTATATGTACCTACTCAAAAAATCCAATCTCTTTTAAACATTTGAGA
>DLEF01000015.1:0-5802 GCA_002481545.1 Cyanobacteria bacterium UBA7753
TCTATCGTTGTAATCTTGATATTCCCAAAGTTCCCCCGTATCATGGATGTTCTCTTGCCCTGTTTTGTAAACAAAGTGCAAGAATCAATGATATCAATATATTCAGGATTAGTTTTTCTCTCCGTCAAATGCGCCTCATATATCTCTCCGAGCCTAAACGTCTGAGGAGCCTGCGCAGTAAAGGTTTCTTTTCTGTAAGGTACTCGGGAAGGTTCTTTACCGTCCTTACTAATCAGTACAGTTTCAAAACACGGTGTACAAGTAATAGAACTTCCTTTTTCAAGAGCGTTTTCAATGTTTTTGTCAATAACCTCCTGCGTTATATTCGGTCTTACGCCATCATGGATTAAAACCAACGACTCCGGAGAGTTATCCTGCATAGCAAGCTCAAGAGCATTAAAGATTGAATCCTGCCCCGTAGCTCCACCCTTTACTATTCCTGCAGTTTTTGTGATGTAATAGTATCTGACTAACTCATGCATATAGTCATAATATTTCGGATGTATAGCTATATAGATTCTGTCTATCTTAGGATTCTTCTCGAACAGCTCTAACGTATGAATGATAATCGGTTTCCCGTTTATCTTCAAAAACTGCTTTGGTGTAGAATCTTTGCCGTTTAGTCTTTGTCCTACTCCGCCTGCAAATATTATTGCTATGTTGTTTATATTGTTTTTATCCTGTTCCATAATTTTTCGTTTAGTTTTTGTCATTCTGAATTTATTTCAGAATATTTGTCTTTGATTTTGCTTTTGTCAGGCAGTGCCTGACCTACATTTTGGCTTATTATTTACCCTTTAGCTCCTTTATTACTGCCTTATCCTCATCTGATAAATTCAAAAACATCGAGTGTCCCATCGTAATTTTTTTAGGATATGCCATGTAATCTCCGTACACCCTCGTCAAAAATGCGTCGGGATTGTTCATACACGGGAACTCACTCCCTTCAAAACTAATAGTTTTTAAAGGATTTACTACGTCATATCTCGTGAACCAATTCTTCCACTGGTGTCCGTAATCTATTCCCCAAACATAGTCACTATTTTCAACTTGTTTATGCGTAAGGATTTTATCCTCCATTGTTTGATTTAATCTTTGTTTTAATTCTTCTTTATCAATCTTGAGGTGTTTGAACGGTTTTCTTATCTCTTTTATTCTCTTCGTTTTCTGCAACTGCTCTTCCGTTGTCAAACAATATCCATAGCTATCCCAAGGGAAAATATCCACAAACAAATATGGACACTTTTTATGCTGAACCTTGATAATACAATTGTTGTTTTGGTCTTGAGTCAACCCAGCGAAGATATCAGGGTTTCTTGATGATTTTTGAAAAGCGTCGATTATTTTTTCATAATCGTCTCTCACCATTGCCGTATCTATATCGTCATCCCAAGGAATAAAACCTTTATGCCTTACGGCACCTATCAATGTTCCGCCGTCTAACCAATATGTAAGACCGTTTTGTTTGCAAACATAGTCCAACTCTTTAAGCAAAGCAAGATTTGCAAGCTGTATATCTCGCAATTGTCCCGTTGCGGGCGGTAATGTCGTTATATCAAGATTATTCTTCTTGTAATAATAGTAAGGATTTTCTTTTTTCTTCTTTAAATATTCCCTTTTCGGAAACTTGAGTTTTATGCCGAAAATACGCATAATCTTATGCGTTTCCCCGTAATCTTTTATTGAAAATATATTCTCTATAAAGCTCAAACCTTCTCCTTGTTTTATTTTTGTCATTCTGATTTAACCACCGTCCTGAACTTGTTTCAGGATTGTTTCAGAATCTTAGTTTGTCATTGGTGCAAAAAATTGCACCCTACAATTTTTCTTTCGTTTATCAATGTTCGGCAGACTGAAGTCTACCCTACTTCTGTATCGGTGCGGTAGTGACCACACCCTACATACTGAAGTCTACCCTACCACTTATTATTTTGGTTTGTCATCGGTACGAAACATCGCACCCTACTCTTCAATGCCGTTTCAAGATACAAAAATGCAATCTGCTTATGCCATCTCTCAATTACACATATAGTTTAACATAAAATATACGTCTTACATATATAAATGTTACATTTTTTTAAGTCGATTTTGAGAAAAATATATTAGGAAAAATCTCTATACAGGTATTTCAAAAGCACTCAAAAACACCATAAATTTGCAACCGTCTAACATGCCTGCAATCCTTTAATAGTGTAGGTTTAACACTATTAAGTTTTGTATTACATGGGCTTGTAAAACCATGAAAACAGATGTATAATATTAATGGTAAGACTCAATTCACAAAAATCTGCAAACTAATATTACAAAAATATAAATAACTTCGGTGAAAGGAGTTTATTATGTGCATCTTCAAACGTATCATCCGGTCATTAATCAAAAAATTCGCCAGAATTGGTATGCATAGAACCAATTATTACGCATATTGATAAGGTATAGTGTTTTCAATTTTTAATTCTGTTTGTTTGAGTTCTTATAATTTTTTCGTTTTAAGGCAAACTTTGTAGCATTCTGTTTTCGTTTTATTTATAGTATATAATTGTAAATAAAATTTGGAGAACGGGAAATAACAATGGATAAACGCATAGGGAATATTCACTCGATAGAGACTTGCGGAACGGTTGACGGGCCTGGGGTTCGGTTTGTCGTGTTTTTGCAAGGCTGCCCGATGCGCTGTCTATACTGCCATAACCCCGACACGTGGTCAACAGCCGAAAATCAGCCTATGAGCGTTGATGAAATACTCACAAAACTCGACAGCGTGAAAGAGTTTGTAAAAGGCGGACTCACCGTCACGGGCGGAGAACCGCTTATGCAATATGACTTTGTCTCAGAGCTTTTCAAATCAGCAAAAGAAAAGGGAATCCATACCGCGCTTGATACCTCGGGCATTGTATTTAACCCCGAAAACACAGCCCCAGTAGATAAAGTCCTAAAATACACAGATTTAGTTCTTTTGGACATAAAACACATCAACAACGAAGAACATATAAAACTCACGGGACATTCCAACAAAAATATACTGGCTTTTGCCCGCTATCTGTCAGATAATAACATCCCTATGTGGATTAGGCATGTTGTCGTTCCGGGAATTACGGACAATGAAAAATACTTAAAAGAGCTCGGGCAATTTATAAAAACATTGAAAACGGTTAAGGCTCTTGATGTTTTGCCTTATCACGACATGGCAAAAGTAAAGTATAAAAATCTCGGCATTGATTACAAATTGAAAGATGTTCCCCCGCTCACAAAAGAAGAGGCAATCAAAGCCAGAGACATAATTCTGAACGCCATGCGAGGAAGTAAATAGGGGATTTCCCGAATAATTAAAATTTCATTAAGATTTGGTTTACATTTAACCCTTTTGAGATAAAATAAAGTTAAATCAGAGAGGTAACAAGATATGTGGAAATATTCGGATACGGTAATGGATCACTACAGACACCCGAGAAATGTCGGCAAGATTGATGATGCGGATGTTATTGGGGAAGCAGGTTCTTTAACTTGCGGTGATTCCTTAAAACTATATTTAAAAATAAAAGACGGAATTGTAACGGACGCTAAGTTCCAAACCTTTGGTTGCGGTTCGGCTGTTGCAAGCTCCAGTATGCTGACTGAAATGATTATCGGAAAACCGATAGACGATGTCAAAAAAATTACAAACGCTGATATAGCAAAAGCTTTAGGCGGTCTGCCACCTGAAAAAATGCACTGTTCCGTTATGGGACACGAGGCATTAGAAGATGCACTCAAGAAATATTATAACGAAGAGATTGACTTCGACCTGAGCGATCCTGCAGGAACAGGCTCAAGAGTAGTTTGTACTTGTTTCAATGTAACGGAAGACGTTATTAAAGAAGCAATTGAAGTAAACGGATTGAAGACCGTTGAAGAAGTAACGAATTACACGAAAGCTGGCGGAGCTTGCGGACGTTGTAAAGGCGAAATACAAAAATTGTTAGACAAATACGCTAAAAAAGATGAGACTAAGTTATCACCTGCCCAGTTAGTTTTAAAAATTAACAAAGTGATAGAAACTGTTATTGCACCGGAATTACAAAAAGACGGCGGCGATATTGAGTTACAGGATATCCGTGATAACAAGGTTTATGTCAAACTCAGAGGCAGATGCTCCGATTGCAGACACTCTGACGTAACAGTTAAAGCGTTTGTCCAATCTACGTTAAAAGATAAAGTTAGTAACGATTTAGAGGTAGTACAGGTATAAAACAATGGTTATTTATTTAGATAATAATGCAACAACTAAAGTTGATGAAAGGGTATTGGAGGCTATGCTCCCTTATTTAAAAGAGGATTACGCAAACCCTTCAAGTATGTATGAGTTCAGTGTAACACCCGCTAATGCAATAGCAGAGGCAAGAGGGAAAGTAAAAGATTTCTTGGGTGCAAAAAACGAAAAAGAAATTATCTTTACTTCCTGCGGTTCTGAAAGTGCAAACACCGCAATAAAAGGCGCTGTTGCACATAACAAGGGCAAAAAACATATTATAACTACAAAAGTTGAACACCCTTGTGTATTGAATACATACAAATACCTTGAAAAACAAGGCTATAAAGTTGACTATATCGGAGTAAACTCAAACGGTGAACTTGATATAGATGAATTAAAAGAAAAAATAACCGATGATACCGCATTAGTATCCGTAATGTGGGCTAACAACGAAACGGGTGTAATCTTCCCTGTAGAAGAAATTGGGGATATTATCAAATCAAAGAATCCAGAAACATTGTTCTATGTTGATGCAGTACAGGCAGCGGGTAAGATACCGATAAATGTAAAAGATACTAACATTGATATGTTGGGTGTTTCGGGACACAAGTTCCACGCACCGAAGGGCGTCGGGGTTCTATATGTAAAATCAAATGTTATCCTTCCTCCGTTGATTATCGGCGGACACCAGGAAAAAGGCAGACGTGCGGGAACTGAAAATGTTCCTTATATCGTAGGTATCGGTGTAGCTGCAGAGTTGGCACAAAATGCGCTTGAATACGAAGGAACAGAGGTTAAACGTTTAAGAGACAAGTTGGAAACGGGCATTTTGAAGAGAACTTATAACTCAAGATTAAATTCTTCTATCAATAACCGTGTTCCTAATACTTGTAACATCGGATTTGAGTATATAGAAGGGGAATTGATACTTCTTCACCTGAGTGATTTAGGTATTTGCGCAAGCTCCGGCAGTGCGTGCACATCAGGTTCATTGGAACCTAGCCACGTCCTGAGAGCAATGGGTACTCCGTTCACGGCTTTACACGGCAGTATCAGATTGAGTTTGAGCCGTTTCACTACAGAAAAAGAAGTAGATTATGCAATAGAAAAAATCCCTGAAGTAATTGATGAAATCATCAAGATTTCACCTTATCAGAATGAGTTGGCTCACTTGAGAGAAAGAGCAAACAAAGGCAAATAGGGATAGGGGTAAATAATAGTAGATGTTGTGGCAGAATTGCACCTGCATTATAAAATATGAATAAAGAGGTAATAAAATGTTTCAAGTTTATACGCAAGAAGGTAAAAAAGAATTAACGAAGGCATTTATCGCCGAATTTGGAGATTATGACGAAGCTATGGATTGCGCTGAAAAGGCAATCGAGGGCAAACCTGAATTAAAATATATTGTTGAAGAGACCAACGGAAGAATGAACGTATACGGGGATTTGGTTCCTGACGTCATTGCGGAAGGCGGAAATACGGACGAGTAAAACTCGGTAAGCGAGAAATGGAGTGAGGACTGACGGAAAATCATCCGAACGGCAATTTCGAGCGCAAAGTATTTCCAAGAC
>DLEF01000015.1:5857-22777 GCA_002481545.1 Cyanobacteria bacterium UBA7753
GACAGCGGAAATACGGACGAGTAGCGACTGCGCCAGCAGACATAACTCGGGAATAATATTTTAGATAGCATTGGGGAGGTAGTGACCATACCCTACTTTGTTACACAAAAATTATTTTAATTCGTTCTAATGTGTTGTTCCCCCTCACCCTGTTTTCTAATATTTTAAAGCTGACACTTTAAAACATAAGAAAACAGACCTCTCCCACAGGCGGGGGCGAGGTTTGCAGTCCGCAATGTATTATTATTCTATTGTAGGGTGCAATTTTTTGCACCAATATAAATTACGAATTAAAGAAAAGCTGTTGTTTTAAAACAAAATACTGGTATAATAGAGGTATGTCAAATTTCAAAGATACAACAAAAATTAAAACAGTTGCCTATTTAGGCAGAGCCGGCTCATTTACGGAAATGGCGAAAGATTATTTCTGCGAAAAATATGAATTGGACGCATATCAAATGCCGTTCAGAACAATCAAAGAAATAGTTGCTTATGTGGAAGATGATGCCGACGCTGTAGGAATTATTCCTATGGAGAACGCAAAAGAAGGGATAATCAGAGAATCTAACGACAACCTTATCAAATCTTCCAATGAGAATATTAAGATTTTGTCCGAGACCATTATGCCGACAAACAACTGTTTGTTATCTAAGAACAGCGAGATTTATAATATTACGGGGCTGATTGCACCTGCACCCGCTATTGCGAGATGTCAGGAATATATAAAATCGGAACTCCCGATGAATCTGAATATTATAAACGTATCTGATACCGAAGAGGCTGCAAGGCTTTTGAACTCATATAATTTGACTTACGCAATAATCGGGACTGAAAAAACGGCAGAGATTTATAACCTCAATATCCTTAATCCGAATATCAGCAACGATAAGGATAATTACACCAAGTTTATTATGATAGGCTCACTGGATACGGAACCTACGGAGCACAGCACATCAAGCATTGCTATCACTTTAATTGATAAGCCGGGGGCTCTTTATAAAATCGTTAAAGAATTTGCAGACAGAAAGATTAACATAACTTACATCCATGCGACACCATCAAAATTGGAAGCGGATGAATATATCTTGTATCTTGATTTTGCGGGGCACATAAAAGAGCCCAGAATCGAAGATGCAATCGAACATATCAAACAACATATTAAATATTACAGGTTTATGGGCTCATACGAAAGGATTTAACGCCTTATGAAAAAACTTTTCCTAATTACTGCGGTATTAATGATATTGAATTTATTAATAATGAATTTGACCTATGCTGCAAGCAATGTAGGATTATCGGATTGGCAAATAATCAAAAAGATTAAAAAGCTCGACAAAAAAGTGGACAGAAACCCCGACAATGCAAAGTTTCTAATTGAAAGGGGGTATTTAAAATACAGACTTAAAGATTACGGCAGTGCAATTGAAGACTATTCTTCAGCGCAAGAGTTAGAACCTAAAAATGCCAATATTTTCTATGCGAGAGGAACTGTTTGGTTTGCAAGAGAAAACTATAATTCCGCTCTTGAGGATTATAACGACGCGATAAGATTGAACTCGAAAGACGCCAAATCATATATCAGCAGAGGAAAAACGAGATTAAGGCTTGATGATATAAACGGAGCTATAAAAGATTATAATACTGCGATTAAGTATAATAAGAAAGCCCGCGACGCATACGTAAACAGAGGGATTGCGCACGATTTATCAGGCGAATACGATGAGGCAATAGAAGATTACAAGCACGCAATCAAACTGTGCAAATACTCTCCTGACGCGTATTACAATATGGGACTCGCCGAGATGAACATAGACGATTTCGAAAAAGCAATTGAAGCCTTCAACAAAGCAATCGAACAAAACCCTAATTATTCAATGGCTTATTATAAACGCGGACAGGCATATCTGAAACTGGATAACAAGCAGTTTGCAAAGAGTGATTTTCAAAAAGCGAGAGAGCTGGATCCGGGGAACAAAGAGGTCAAACAAGCTCTGGACGAGCTAAAAGAAGAATTGAATAATATGCTTAAAGAAGAAAAAATATACTATTAATCCCGCGAATTTTGCGTATTATCCCTTATTATTTGCACCGAGAGCCGTTCATGGTATAATTTGCATGAAATTATTACAAATCAAGGAGATATACAACTATGTATTGTCCAAAGTGTGGAAAAGAAATTATGGATGGGGCAAAGTTTTGCCAGTTCTGCGGGTACAGAATGGATGAACAACCCGAAGATGAAATATATTCACATCCTTATTACAAAGATTCATATAAAAAACACGCTAAAAGCGTAAAAAAAGAGCCTGAAAAAGTCTCATTAGTAGCGTCTTTCTTTAAAGGAGTCGCAGGCATGCTCGTTATATTATTACTTATATTGGGTGTAATAATAGGAAAGACTTATCTTACGGGAGAATTGTTCGGATTTGATAAAATGAGATATGAACAGTATGTCGAGGATCCGTCAAGCATTCCTGAACTTACTCAACCTGAGAATTTAAGCGATTTCATTGATAACTTAAAAGATGTTCAGGACTTCTTGGCATTGTATCTTAAGTTCTCCGACGATGATATGGATACGAAGATGGAAACATTTGATAAGTACAGAAAAGAACTTTTGAAGTTCCAAAACTTCAATAATACCAATCTTTTACAGGAAAATGTAACTTACCAAATTCCGAGAGACAAAAAAGAATTTGAACAAACAAAAAAACAATATGACAAGATTTTGTCCAAGGTCGGTTTGATGATTACGGCGGATGAAAGCTATTCAAACTACAGACTGCAAGAGGATGCGAGATTTACGTATAAAAAATACGGGAAATTGGTTACTCCTGAAGTCAGAGATTATTTAAAACTAAGGGCAAAATATTATAAAGAAACCGTCTTCAATGACGAATTGCAGGTTAAACCTTGGGAGCTTGCAAGAAGAATAGGGGATTACGAACAGTTTATGAACTCTCACAAAGATTTCAGATATGCTGATGAAGTCAAAGACCTGTTATATTCTTACATGATTGTTTATACCTTCACTTCCGACAGAACAAATACAATATTCTTAAATAAAAAGACTTTCGTAAAAAGTGATAAAAAATTCATGAAGAAATACCCTTCATCACAATTGAAGGAATTATTCTCACATCTGGCATCATCCGCAAACGGAATATCAGAGAACCAGTTTGATGAGATGTATCCTTATGAATACGAAAAAACACTCGACGCGATAAAACCTGACAAGAGTGATTTGACGGATATATTTGCGGAAGTAAGAAAAAATATCGTTGCGCTAAAATCAGACGACAGTTTCAAATACATTTATATATCAGCGTCTGACAGCTGGGTACCTTACGACACTTCAAGAATATTGAAGAAAGGTGATATAATCCTCGCACAATCGGATAACGGATATGAAACTTACGATTACAAATACAAAAAGACAAATGAAACTATACAATTTGAAGACAATGCAAAAATCTTTATCAAATCAAACAGATTACTTGCATATTCACCAAACCATTTGCAAATAAAGAGTTTAGATGTAAATTACGGTGGATTGTCCTTCAATACGCTCGGTGTAAAAGCTATCAAGAGATATTTCCCTAATGTACTAATCATAAACATTGATACATTCGGTGAAACCTCCGTTCAGATAGACAAACCGGCAGGAACGAAAACATACATGTTGATTTCAACCTCCGGCGGAAATTATACAAACTACACCTTGAGCGGTGATATGACACTCGGACAATTGAGCAACATATTTACCGTAACATCGGATAAGGCACAGGTAAACTGGTCTTCTACGGACGCTAATTCCGAGAGTTACCATATGTACTTCATCACTCAACAGAGCGATGCGGCACCGACAGACGAAGATGCTAACGCACAAAACTCTATGCAGCAGCAGCAATAAAATCAAAATGCTGAATTTATTTCAGCATCCGTTTGATTTATCCGAAAATTTTACAATTATTCTAAAATAATTGTCATGTAAAATTTTGCCGTTATCAGAAGGTTTCAGAAGTTTTATCAAAAAATATTTGTAACAATATCTTAACTTTTGTTTACAATTTGAGTGAAATTAGGCAAAAAGTCTTTTTGAAAAGCGTTTAATATAGTATAATAATAGTGTAGGTAAATTTTGGAACAGCAGCATCAATCATACAAGGCTAAAGAGCTTGAAAAAAGTTCTTTAAATAAATCGAATATGACGTCGCCTCTCTCGGCATCGAAGTTAGTGGCGAAGGTTAACTCTTTGGTTAATCCTTTATCCGTACCGAGAAATGTTTCGACGAACTTGAATGTTACGCATCCGCAAAAAGTTAACGTTGATTATCGTGCCATATTAGATAAAATAACCGAAATTAGCTCTATAAAAGATACAAATTCATATTATTTGGCTGTTCACAGAATTTTAACAAAATATTTAGACTGCTCATTTACGGCATTCGGGCTTTATAACGAGGTTTCAAAATGTATAAACCTCAAATTGTTAGACAGACTTGATAACATCTATTCTACAAAAGTTTTCGGCTCTGACAGCGAAAACCCTGTATCACAATGTTTCTATACAAGAAAAGTTATCACAAAAGACAGTGCAAACTTCTTGAATATGTCATACTACAATGACCATAAAGTCAGCATAATCCCGATGATTTCCGTAAATAAATGTATCGGCGTTCTTATTGTCGGTGACAGAAAAATCGGCGAAACCGAAAGAGTATATAACCTCATAGCAAATTATATCGCTATGACAATTGATAACCTCTATTTAATGGAAAAGAGCCAAGAACACTTTAATACTGATGCATTGACTCAACTCTATAACCACAGAGGTTTCCAAGAATGCTTGAGCAAAGAACTTGCAAACGCTGAAAAGAACCATACAAAACTCTCTATCGTTATGCTTGACGTAAATAATCTTTCAAAGATTAACAGAGAATTAGGTCACAGAAAAGGCGATCAGGTTATCCAACTTGTAGCTGAAAAAGTTAAAAACAATTTAAGAAAATCAGATACCGCAGGCAGATACGGCGGTGATGAAATAGCCATGATTTTACCGAATACTGATATTTCAGAGGCTAAATACATCGCTGAATACATCACATACAGCTTATCTTGCTGTTTCGTTGATGATGTAGGTCCTGTCAAAGTTGCGGTTGGTATTTCTTCATACCCTGTATGTGCAAAAGAACAGGAAAAATTGTTGATATTGGCTGAACAAGCTATGTACATTTCACAGGTAAAAGGTTACAAAGACGGTATGTCCGCAATCATATCTTCCGCAGACTTCAACTTCTGGGATGATGTAGCTCTTAAATCTTATGCAGAAATTATTTCTAAACGTCACGCTCAAATGGGCATAAACTTTGAAGAAGAATTGTTGCACAAGTTCAACACAGAACAAATCAGTTCTCAAAACCATTTGGAAGAAATCGCAAAATCATTGGCAGGTGCAATCGATGCAAAAGATCCTTATACAAAAGGTCACTCAACCTCTGTATCAAGATACTCCGAAGCACTTGCAAGAGCTTGCAACCTTCCTGAAAACGAAGTTGAAAGAATTTCATTAGGTGCATTGTTACACGATGTAGGTAAAATCGGTATTCCTGAAAATATCCTTAAGAAACCTGATAAATTATCGGATGAGGAATGGAATATTATGAAACAACACCCTGTAATCGGTGCTGAAAAGGTATTGGCTCCTAATGAATCATTAAGAGATTTAATTCCGATTGTAAAATATCACCACGAACATGTTGACGGCTCCGGCTATCCTGAACACCTCAAAGGCGATCAGATACCGTTATCCGCAAGAATCGTTGCGGTTGCCGATGCGTTCCATGCTCTGGTTAGTGACAGACCTTACAGAAAAGGTTTAGGCTTAGAGACAGCTTGCAATATCTTATTGCAAGGTGCAGGGAAACAATGGGATCCTGATTTGGTTACTAAATTCATCCAAATCGCACCATCCCTTGTAGGAAAGATTTAGTGTTTATTTATCTACATAAAATTGTAACCGACAGAAATGCCGGTTTTTTTTTGCTTGAAATGATACGTTATTTTTATAATATTTAAAATATCGTATATGTTGAACGGACAAACCCTCACCCCGAAAATCAGATTTTCGCAAAGCTCAAATCGATTTTCTACCCCTATCCCAAAGGTAGAGGGGTTATACCCCTTCCACCTCTGGGGGAAGGGTAGGAGCTCTTGACGAGAAACGAGTCTTAGAGCTACGGGATGAGGGTTTGTCCTCACAAATAAAAATTATTTTTGCAAAATACCTGCTTAAAACAAATATACCTATGTACAATCATATTCATCACAAGACATATCCGAGACAAAGCCTCGCATTTATTGTATAATTTCAATATAATAAGGAGTTTTGGATATGGAAAAATTTGATATAGGTATAATAGGCGGAGGGCCTGCAGGATACAGCTCCGCTTTGTATGCGCTGTCTAAAGGGAAAACCGTTGTTTTGTTTGAAAAAGATGAAGTCGGAGGAACTTGCTTAAACAGAGGCTGCATTCCGACAAAAGCTTTTCTGCATATAGCGGACAGCTATGCTAATTTGAGTACATTAGGGAAACTCGGAATATCCTGCGAGAACGTTAGCCTTGATTTCACTAAAGCCGTTGAATATAAAAACAACGTTGTATCAAAACTCCGCAGAGGGTTAGAACTTTCACTCAAAGCCGTAAACATTGTGCACGAAAAAGCGGAAATCATATCAGAGAATGTTATACGTGCAAACGGGACTGATTATGAATGCTCCGAAATAATCATTGCAACGGGTTCAAAACCTAAAGAAATAAAAGGTTTGGAGTTTGACCATAAATATATTTTGTCCTCTGATGATATCCTTAACCTCACGGAACTTCCGAAATCAATACTTATAGTAGGCTCGGGCGCTATCGGAGTAGAATGGAGCAGAATTTTATCAGCATTCGGAGTCAAAGTGACCGTTGTGGAACTTGCGGACAGACTTTGTCCGTTGGCGGATTGGGAGGTCTCAAAAAGGATTGAGCGCCAATTTAAGATGAAAAAGATTAAAACATACCTTTCTAACAGCGTTAAAACAATTGAAAATAAAGTCGTTACCTTGCAGAGCGGGGAAACCCTAACTCCTGATTGTATTCTCGTTGCGGTCGGAAGAGAAATAGTCAAACCCGAAAATACTTTTGGGGCAAAGGTAATCGGAGACGCATCGAGAGGGATTATGCTTGCACACTATGCAATCAGTCAGGCAAAAGAATTGGTCTTAGATATCCCGTTTAATAAAGATATTGTACCGTCTGTTATATACGGAAACCCTGAAATAGCTTGGGTAGGCAAGGTCAGCAAAAGCAAAGAAGACGATGCGAACTACAAAACCTCCGTTTTTCCTATTACGGCACTCGGAAAAGCTCACTGTGACAACTCCATAGACGGGTTTATAAAAATATTATCCAAAGATAATAAAATTGAGGGTGCAAGTATAGTTTCACCCGAGGCGTCATCCTTAATCCAACAGATAACAATTGCAATGACAAATGATTTATCCGTCGACGATTTAAAGAAGGTTTGTTTAGCACACCCTACATATTCCGAAGGAATTATGGAAAGCCTGATGAAGTTATAAGGATAAAAAATAATTATAACAAGAAGAGTTACCGCCAATCACGATAACTCTTTTGTTTTATATTTTTGCGAGAAT
This sequence comes from Cyanobacteria bacterium UBA7753, assembly GCA_002481545.1. GTDB lineage: Bacteria > Cyanobacteriota > Vampirovibrionia > Gastranaerophilales > Gastranaerophilaceae > UBA2883. The sequence continues at coordinate 13,560 of DLEF01000015.1, forward strand.
TTTATCTCATTATTGTTCAATAAATTTACCCATTGCACGGAATTTGTTATATCTTTGGGTTCTTAATTCCTCAGCTGACATACCTTCAAATTCCTTGAGTGATTTAACAATAGCATTTTTAAGGTTTTCACTCATCTCTGAATAGCAAGTATGCGCACCGCCTACAGGCTCTTTGATAATCTCATCAACGATACCGAGTTCGGTCAAATCGTGAGCGGTTATTTTCAAAGCCTCTGCCGCATCAGGATATTTTGATGCGTCTCTCCAAAGGATTGATGCACAACCTTCAGGAGAAATAACCGTATAATAAGCGTGTTCAAGCATCATTACTTTGTTAGATACGGCAAGTCCTAACGCTCCGCCGCTGCAACCTTCACCTGTGATAATAGCGATAGACGGAACGCCTAATTTTGCCATTTCTCTAAGGTTCATAGCGATTGCACCGCCTTGTCCTGTTTCTTCGGCATTAATACCCGGATATGCCCCCGGAGTATCTATCAAAGTAACAATCGGCATATGGAATTTGTTTGCGTGTCTGAACAATCTCAAAGCCTTTCTGTAGCCTTGCGGTTGCGGCATACCGAAGTTATATTCCAAGTTTTCTTTAGTTGATTTACCTTTTTGGGTTCCGATTAGCATAACGGTTTTGCCGTCTATCTTAGCAAGTCCGCCGATTATGGCTCTGTCATCCGTACCTTCTCTGTCCCCGTGAAGTTCAATGAAATCTTCACAGATGAGTTTTGTATAATCCAAGAAGTTTGGACGTTCCTGATGTCTTGCTATTTGCAGTTTTTGGAACGGTTTAAGGTTCTCATATAACTCTTTTTTATAATCGTTTGCTTGTTTTTCAAATGTTTCAATCTCTTTATTTAAGTCCATGCCTGACTCCGAACTGATTTTCTTTAACTCGTCAATTTTCTTTTGAATTTCAACCAAAGGTTTTTCAAATTCTAATACTACCATAGTTATACCTCATGCATTTTTAGTATAGATGATAAAGTTTTTCTTAAATCCTTACGACGTGAAACCATATCGACCTGACCGTATTTAAGTAAATACTCAGCGGTTTGGAAATCGGAAGGAAGTTTTTGGCGGATAGTCTGTTCTATGACACGTCTGCCCGCGAAACCTATTCTTGCACCTTGTTCAGCTATTATGATATCGCCTAACATACCGAAACTTGCCGTGATACCGCCGAAGGTCGGCTCTGTCAAAAGGTTAATGTACAATAAGCCTGCCTCATCAAGTTTAGCAACAGCACAAGAGGTTTTAGCCATTTGCATAAGGCTCAATGCGCTCTCTTGCATTCTTGCTCCGCCCGATGATGTTATAGCGAGAACAGGCAATCTTCTTTCGATTGCAGTTTCTATTATTCTGGTGACTTTTTCACCGACTACGCTGCCCATAGAACCGCCCATAAAATCGAAGTCCATAACGGCTGCAGCGACTTTATGACCTTCTATATCGCCGATACCCGTAATAACAGCTTCATCGAGTCCTGTTTTTGCGTGTGCTCTTTCAAGTCTGTCTTTGTATGAAACTGTATCCGTAAAGTTAAGCGGATCCGTCGGCAATATGTTTTTAAACATTTCTTCAAAGGAGCCTTCATCAAATAATTGGTGAATACGCTCTCTTGCATTTATTCTAAAGTGGTAGTCACATACGGGACATACCATCATATTATCTTCAACATCTTTTTTGGTTATTTGTGATTCGCAATGAACACATTTGGTCCACAAATCAGACAATTCGTCGTTTTCGGGATGAGATTCTTGTTGACGTCTTTGGATTTGTGCTTCTTTTCGTTGTTCAAACCATTCTTGTATTGTCATTAATATTTCCTACAGTTGTTTAAACTGTCCTCCTGTAATCTTCCCTATCACACAATGATTATACCATCTTAGAATTATTATATTACAAAAACCCGTGAAGTACAGAATTGTTAAGAAATGCTTACAGTTGCGTTAATTCGTAATTCATAATGCGGAATGCACAATCCTTCTTGACAAGAACCATAAGTTAATACATACTTGTTTTGAAAGATACTCCTATATCCGCCCCGACTTGGGGAGGATAGAATTTCTTAATGAATGGTAATGAATTTAGAAATTCAGGTGGGGAGCGATATAAATAAGAATTACAGATTGCAGGGTGCAATTTTTTGCACCGATATCAAAACAAAACTTGACAAGTAGGGTGCGATCACTAACGCACCGACACTGTTAAACAGTATGAAAAGGACAAAACAATGAAAAAAATATTATCTATATTTATTATGATGAACTTGATGGCGATACAATGTTTCGCTGCGACGGTGTTTACATCGGGCGGAAAATACGGGCTGAAAAATGACGGCAAAGTCGTTTTAAAAGCCGAGTATCAAGCGATAGAGCAGTTGAGTTACACTCCGTCAAAGCGAGTCATTATTCCTATGCACTCAATGGATGAGGTTGAGGCTAAAAAACTCGATTTATATAAGATAAAGAAAAACAACCTCTGGGGAGTGGCAAACGACAACGGCAGAATACTAAACGAATGCAAATACAAAAATGTCGTTGTTGACGAGAACGGAAACATTCAGTTTACACTCCCTGACGGCACAACCGAATCCGCGAACCCCGTAAAATCCTTCACCAAAAACGCAAGCAATGCCGTAGTCGGGATTGTGGGATTACCCGTTACCATAGTAGGCGTAATGATGATGCCTATTGAGGCTGTATCAAAAATAGGAAGAAGTAAATAAAAAAGTTATCTCTTTACTACATAGCAGAGGATTTAAAGTAGCAAAAAATATTTTCAGTATACTTATAAAACTATACATTACCCTAATCCCTCGGAGGAAAAATGAATATAAATTATATGAATAATACAAACTTTAACGGAAGATACAGTTTGAGCAATTATAAAGCATGTTTAAAAGGCGGAGCTATAGGCGATGCGCTGGGCTGGCCGATAGAATTTCAAAGAGCTGATGCCATAAAAAGAAGATTCGGCAAAGACGGAATACAGGATCTTGTGATAAACAGCAAAGGCAAGGCGGAAATAACCGATGACACACAAATGACGATGTTCACGGCAGACGGACTTATAAAATCAGCGAGAAAAAATCCTGACCTTAACACAATGCCTGATATGAAAACCGTTTTTGATTCGTATAAACTGTGGTTACAAACCCAGTTCGGGAAAGTTCAGCAGACAGGCAAGGGCTGGATTGCGGGCATAAAAGGTTTATACGAAAGAAGAGCTCCGGGGAACACTTGTATTTCCGCAATAAGCAGTAACAACCCTGGCAGTATGGAAAAAGCCATAAACAACAGCGCAGGCTGTGGCGGTGTTATGAGAGTAGCTCCTGCAGGTTTGATGTATAAAGATAACCCTGAGCTTGCGTTCAAGGTAGGTGCGGAATGTGCCGCTCTGACACACAGTCATCCGCGCGGATTTTTGTCGGCAGGTGTACTCAGCGAAATGATTGCACATATCATAAACGGAAAAGATATTAATCAGGCGGTGGATGCAACCCTCCAAACATTGGAAAAATATGATAACCATGAGCCTGTAACGGCATTGATGAAGAAGGCGCAAACACTTGCGAAATCAGATATGAAACCCGAAGATGCCATAAAAGAAATCGGCGAAGGCTGGGTAGGAGATGAGGCAATCGCTATTTCTACATATTGTGCATTAAAAGAACCTAAAGACTTTGCAAAAGCGGTAAAAATGGCAGTAAACCATAACGGTGACAGTGATTCGACAGGTGCTATTTTAGGCAATATACTGGGCGCTCATTTAGGCATAGAAAAATTGCCTGAAAAATGGACACAAGAGATTGAGTTGACGGACGAGCTCGGACAGCTTGCGAAAGATTTGTACGTCAAACCTCAAGAAATTGAAGATGCTGCGAAAAGATATCCGATAGATTAGCTTTCTTTTTCATCTTTGATTGTAGTATAACGGTTATTCTTTTTTAAATAAGCCATATACTTTAAGCTTTCCTCTTCATTCATTTTTTTCATTTTTTCTATATCGTCAGGATAAAATTGGACTTTATAAGTCTTAAATTCTAAATTTTTTGTTTCGCTTTCATATCTTTTTTCCATATTATTTTGATGTTCAAAAGTATCAGGTTTTAAAGACATGTCCACCTTTTTGTTTGAATATTTTGGTTGTATATTATTTATTTTAAGCTTGTTGATTTGTGCTTCGAAATCTGATAAATTTATTTTTTTCATTTTACCTCCTTATCACTTACTCAAGTGTGTAACGACCTTCTCTTTTTAAGTATGCCATAAATTCTAATTGTTCATCTTCATCCATTTTTTTCATTTTTTCTATATCTTTCGGATAGAAAACAACCTTGCGAGTTTTAAATTCCAGATTATCGCAATCGTGAGAACTGTTTTCTCTCCATAAATCAGTTTCATTTATAGTATCATCTGTATTATTCATATTATATTATACTCCTTTCTAATTTTGAAGTGTTCCGTGAACTTCCCAGAAACCTTGCTTTTCATTATAATCAATGCTTTTAATAGTCAGTTTGGAATCTTTTTGCATAAGTATTTCTGTTTCGTTTTGAAGTCCGCCTTCTAAATTAATACCTTCCAATAAAACTCCTTTAGAACCGGCTTGCACCTCAAGTGTCCAATGTACAGGCTTAGATTCAAACGGAGCCGGACCTGCAATAGAAGCAGACATAAAGTGTTCCTGATGGGCGGTGCTGACTTGTCCTAATACCATTTTTTTCACTTCGTTAATTTTTGTCTTATCTGTTTTTTTACTTGCTTTGAACTGCGCTGTAGCTGATTCCATAGCATCCCCAAGAGACTCACCGTTAGGCAATTTTATGGAATTTAATACCTCAAACCCTTCGTTACGTTTTATTGTTATAGGATGATGTATTACTTGAGTATTAAGATATGCTTGAATATCCTTTATTTTATCAGCTACGAAAGAAGGATAATCAACTCCGTGTTTATGTTTTTCTTCCAATGCCTTATTTATGGAAGAATATCCGCATCCTTTATAATTTTCAATATTATCAAGTGTTGTTTCAGAGATAGGATTTTTTGCAATGTTAACAAGAGTTTCCCATTCTCCAGGGCCCATTTCATCCAAATATTTAAAAATATGTGTACTTTCATGTACAACAGAACCAGCGTATTCATATCTCCGTTCCAAACAGATAAGAATTTCCCGTCGTTTGCATTCATTATAATTTTTATTTTTTCAATATCCTCATTAGTTAGAGGGTATTGAATTTTATGTTTTACGGTGTCCGCAAAAGAGCCGTATTGTGAATCTATGGCGCTGATTTCTTTAGAGGACAACGGTTGTGTCAACGTGCCGTGATCCTCTACGAAACCGCTTGCTATAAGTTTATCTTTAACTTGACCGGTTGTTAACTCAATTTTTGGATTAGAAGCAATATTCTTTTCTTGAAGAGCTAATTTATCTTGCAAATATTTCTTTGCATCGCCTTCATCAATATATTTTAAATCATGAGCTATTTTTTGTAATTCTTCTTTTGATGTTGCGGAAGAAATAGCCAAATCTAATTTCTTAATTTGAAGTTTATCTTGAATAGGGCTTTTTAGCTTAGCATCATTTAAGAAGCCCAGTGCTTGGTTAATATTATTTAATTCATCAACTGATTTGGCGGAATCAACGGATTTATCCAATGTTTGAGCCATTATTTTTCTCATATAGGCATAAGTTGAATCACTGCCTTGCGGAGTAGCTTTTATTTCATCAAGCAACTTCGTTATGAATTGTTTTCTGCCTAATACGGAGTCTTTATAATGTGACATACCCATGCTGTCGAGAAGGTTTGTTATATCACTGTCCTTCAAATCGGCAACTTTCTTCAATGATTTAATTAAATCATCACGTGTCATTGAGTGGAATACTTCAGCAGTTTTCGGGTTGACGGACGAGTCTATCATTGATATAAACTCCGAAGGAATTGTTGTATAAGGTTTATTTGCACCTTTTGCACGATAATCAAAACATCCGCCGGTATCTAATCTGACGACTTTGCCGCCTGAAGTCTTGAGCATATTGTCATTGCTCAATCCGACGACATCCCAGTTAGCAAGAAGTACATCCATACCGAATCCTGCATTTGCATTCGGAGTTGCGGATTTTACTTCTGTCAAATCAGGGACATATTTGCTCAACGTTCCGATTGTACCATCAGAAGCCGTGAACGATGTCATCTCAGGAGTATCAATTCCTGCCATAGCATAGAATTTGTTCGCTAACAGTTCAGCCTTGCCTTGTTCTCCGCCAAATTTAGCATAGTATAAATCACCGGTAAGTTTGTTTACTACATAGTAGCCCTTGTTGGAGCCGCCCTGTGTGCCTTGGATGATTTCAAACGGTACAGGTTTTCCGTTGACAGTAAAGTTTTCGCTTGATATTCTTTTGCCCTGTCTTAATGATTTTATTTTATTATCAATAATAGGATCAACATTGTGAGCCGTCGGAATATCTTTTACAACGGAGGTCGCTTTATGAGCTTCAATTACAAATTGTCCGTTCTTCTTTGTAATTATTAAGTGGTGAGAGCCGACTCCGTCTTCGTATTTGCCTACCTGATATTTTACGTCTGTATAATGCATTTTAGGGTTAGTACATCCGATAGCGAAACTTTCGCCCTCTTTCAGATCATTCATCAGTTGTTTTAATTTCGGATCATTCAAGTCTACTTCGGTATGGTCACCCAAAACGAGTTTATCAACTTTTGATTTATCTAAATAGTATTTATCATATGTTTTCAAAGGCCCGATAGGCAACTTATATCCGAGAGCCGAGACATCGACATTACCCGTGATTTCATCCATTTTTTCTTGGAATTTCTTATCAAATTCAGCCTGAGAAAGTTTTTTACCCTTTTCCAATATGGTCAAATGGAAGGTATCACTAACACTTTCCAAATCAGATTTCGCCATTATTTGTGCAAGCGGCAAATCGTCTCCGAACATTTGTTTAACTTGTTCAGCAGATATTTTTCCGGTGTTATAATCTTTAAACCAATGATGATGTTCAATTAAATTCAAAATCTTTTCTTTGGTTTCACTTGAATAATTGAATCTGTCTAAGATAGTTGCCGCATACTTTTTGCTCAATGCCGCATGTCCCGTATCGGGAATAGCGGAACCTTTGAACTGTTTGCCTAAATCATGCAACATAATGCTCATTTTCAAAATTTCTTTTTGTTTATCGTCAAGATTTGCATCATCCGCATATTTCAAGGCTTTTTGTAAATTTTGAAGAGTATGAGACTCTAAGCTGTATTGGTGTACCGAATTTTGTTTTTTACCGATGATAAACGTAAATTCAGGAACATCTTTGAGGAATTTATCCAATTCAGGTTTCAAAATAGGATCAGAAATCAGCAACTCATTGTGTTTTGCATATTTATTCAAAATATCCAATATTTTACTTTCATTTGCGGAGTGAGGAGTTGCGGACAAAGTAGGAATATCCGTTAGTTCCAATCCTGTAAATGCATCATCATATAATTTGATATTCAAATTTTTCATTATTGCGGTACGTTCCGAATCAGGAAGAGAATCAAGTGCAGATTTCAAATCCGATAAGAATGTATCATGTGAATATTTTAAAGGCATACCTTTTTTGCCGTATTTAGTGAAATTGAAACTTTCAAACGCCTTATCAGCAGTCGTATTCGTGATAAGATTAGACAACGGCTTATGAGGAGTTGCGGAAGTGCCTGACAGTTTTATTGCCTTATCTTGGATTTTGCCGAACAATTTCGGATCGGCAGAACCGTATTTAGATACATATTGATAGTATTCGGCTTTTAATTCTTGCATTTCGCCGTTATTATCCATCAAGGATACAGTGTTGCCTTCCTTTGGCAACAATGCTTCTAATGCTCCTAATTCGGCTTTTTTATTCTGTATTTCATCCGCAAAGGCATCATAATCCGCTCCGCTTAGAGAAATTTCATTCTCTACTTTTTTCAATTCATTTAAACTTTTGCAATCGTTTATTTGAGCGGATATTTTATACTTAACGGCATAAGAAGCTAAAGGTGTTGCATCTGCAGGATAGTCGGCAACATACAAAAATTTCACAGTTTTTGAGCCGTCCTTCGAAATAACGGTCTCTATTCCGCTTTGATAATCTGTTATTACTTTGCCGTCTGATTTGTATTCTAAAACTGTTTTTATCTTCCCGTCGGAATTTTTTGTGATTGCCTGAGAATAAGTTTTATCGTCAGGATTTTTATATTTAAACTCTATAGTATCAGATGAATATGGCATTTTCGCCGATACAGGCTTACCGTCTTTGTATGTTATTTCTGTTCCGCCTATTGCCGTAGCAACATATCCTGTACCGTCATCATTCATTTTTACGGAGGTAATAGTATATTCTAGTGTTGTATTGTCAGTATCCGAGAGGGATAATGTATCCCCTTCCTTAGGTGCAGCACCGGCAGAGTCGGAACCACCGTTCTTTAATTTATTCAGAGATTTGGCACTGATAGTTTCTCCGCTTTTCGGTTTGAATTTTAAATCGTCAGGGTTAAATGGTTTATCCACCGGTTTTGATGACGGCTTATCTACAGGTTCAGAACCTGCAGAAGTTGTTCCGGTTGCTTTTAATTCGGTTTCCTTAGCATTTATCAAATCAAGATATGACTTATCAACAGTACCGTCAGGAGAATTATGATGCAATTCATACAATAAATTATCTAACTCATAAATTGAGGTAGCATTATTGATTTTATCTTTCATATTTTTTTTGTATGCTGTAGAACTTATTGTAGTTGCACCTGCAGGATACTCCGATGGAGACAGGTATTCTATTCTTTCGGAATCATCTATTTTAGACTTGGTTAATTTCTTACCAAGTTTGTAATCTGTATAAATAACTTTGTCATCGGCATAAGCTATTTTATTTTCGATTTGTCCGTCTTTATTCTTTATGATTACACTCGAATACATCGCATCATCAGGGTTTGTATATTTAAGCTCTGCCGTCATTTCATCATTTGATAGAGAGACAGGTTTTCCGTTTTTATATGTTATATCTCCTTCTTCTGTTTTTACTACATATCCTGTGCCGTCGGCATCAGGTCTGACGGAGAGAGCCCTTATTTCTTGAGTTTCACCGTAATAATCCGTCAAAGATATTCTATCGCCTGCTTTAGGTATTGATGCCAATGCGGATTTTTTGCTGGAGTAAAT